>CAVGSW010000038.1:0-10849 GCA_963631945.1 Flexilinea sp.
AGCCGATTCTCTCAGACGTAGACATCGATAGACCAGTTTCCATCGCAGCGCACGAAATCGCAGACGACCTGATCACGTACACTCGCCCAGAAGAGAACGAAGAAGCGGAGGCAGAAGTTGCTGAGACTGAGGCAGAAGCCGAGGTTGCTGAATCAGAAGCTGAGGCTGAGGTTGCAGAACCAGAGGCAGACGCTGACGAAAAAATGTAGACAATTGATTCTATATGCGGTAAAATATTTGTGCGACAGGGTAAAGCCTCTGTACGGCAAATGTTTTACCCATTTTTTTTGAGGAAATACAAAGATGAACGACATAATCATAGTTGGCGGAATAAATATTGATATTGAAGGCAGTCCATTCATGACGCTGTTGGATCGCGATTCGAATCCTGGCACGGTTTCGATTGCATATGGCGGCGTTGGTAGAAACATCGCAGAGAACCTCGCTCGCCTCGGGAAGAGCGTCGGCATGGTCTCTGTTGTCGGAAACGACGAACTCGGCAAGGGCGCTAAGGAGCACCTGGCAGGGCTGGGAGCGGACACGAGCATGATCAGGACGATTGAGGGCGCAGGCTCCTGCATCTACCTTTCGATACTCGACGAGAACATGGACATGAAGCTCGCAGTGAACGACATGGAGATAATCAAGGAGATTACGCCAGAGTACATTCGCGAGAACCTAGCGGAGATTTCCAAGGCAAAGGCGATAGCGCTCGATGCGAACCTTCAGCAGGAGGCACTCGAGGAGATTACGGAAATGCTTGTCGGTCCGAGAAAGTCTGGCACTTCTGATAATCTCGGCGGTCCGAAACTTTTTCTCGATCCCGTATCCGCAAGCAAGGCGCCGCGCACCATCAGCTCCATCGGCAGATTCCACAGCATCAAGCCGAATTTGATAGAGGCTGAGGCTATAAGTGGATTGGAAATACATAACCAAGCAGACCTCGTTGCGGCTGCGGATTGGTTCCTCGAATGCGGCGTTGAAAATGTGTATATCACTTTGGGCAAAGAAGGTGTATACTATAAGAATAGAGAAAAGGACGGCTACATCCTTCCGAAGAAGGAGCTGAAGCTCGTCAGCGCAACGGGCGCAGGAGATGCGTTCAGCGCGATGATTTTGACAGGAATGGCGGAGAACCGCGACATAGAAGAAATCGCACGGCTCGGGATGGCGGCTTCGGAGCTTGCCATGGAGAGCAAAAAGGCAGTAAACGAAAAAATTGACATAGACGAAATTAAGAGGAGGATTTTATAATATGTATTCTGATTTTTTAGAGATTAAGCCTGAGGTTAAGAAGGCACTTGAAGAGGGAAAGCCAGTCGTAGCACTGGAATCGACGATTATCGCACACGGCATGCCTTATCCGAGAAACGTTGAAACAGCAATCGCTGTAGAGAACGTAATCAGGGCTGAGGGCGTAATGCCAGCGACCATCGCAATCATCGGTGGCAAGATCAAAATCGGTCTTACGAAGGAAGAAATCGAGTATCTGGGAACGGCAACGGACGTGCTCAAAGTTAGCCGCCGCGACTTCCCACTTGTTATATCCCAGAAAATGAACGGCGCTACGACCGTAGCAGGAACTATGATTTGTGCAAAGATGGCAGGAATCAAGCTTTTCGTTACGGGCGGAATCGGCGGAGTTCACAGAGGAGCTGGCGAGAGCTTTGATATTTCGGCAGACCTTGAGGAGCTGAAAGTTACAGACGTAGCGGTTGTTTGCGCAGGCGTTAAGTCAATCCTCGACATCGGTGCAACGCTTGAATACCTCGAGACTTCCGGCGTTCCAGTTGTTACATACGGAACTGAGGACTTCCCAGCATTCTACAGCAGCAAGAGCGGATTCAAGTCGGAGTGCAGACTCGATGATCCAGCAGAAATCGCAGGTCTCATCAACGCAAAGCACGACCTCGGACTTGCTGGCGGCATGCTCATCGCTTGCCCAATCCCAGCTGAGGACGAAATCCCATACGAGAAGATGGACGTTGTAATCAACAAGGCTCTTGAGGAGTGCGAGGCACAGAAGATCACAGGCAAGAGAATCACGCCGTTCCTTCTCAGCAAGGTCAAGGATTTGACTGAGGGCGCGAGCCTCGATGCGAATGTTAAGCTCGTTCTGAACAATGCGAAAATCGGTGCGCAGATTGCACGCAATATCTAACGCGCAGTATTGCAATAGCACGAGAATAATTTTATAATAATCGGAGGACACAATGGATTTTAGCAATTACGAGGAGATAGCATCTCGCATCAGAATCGACATAATCAAAGCAATTCATGCGGCAGGCTCTGGCCATCCAGGCGGCTCGCTTTCGTGCGCGGACATCGTAACCGCGCTGTATTTCAAGGTCATGAACATAGACCCGAAGAACCCGAAGATGGAGGGCAGAGACAAGCTCATCCTCTCCAAGGGACACGCAGGCCCAGTGCAATACGCAGCACTTGCCGAGCGCGGATATTTTGATAAAAAAGAACTTCTCACACTCAGAAAATTAGGCAGCCACCTGCAAGGCCACCCGAACCGCGACAAGGTGCCTGGCATCGAGATGTCCACAGGCTCGCTCGGCCAAGGCTTCTCCGTATCCATCGGCATGGCGCTCGCCTACAAGATGGACGAGAAAGAAGGCAAGCCTTCTGGCAGAATTTACACGATCCTCGGCGATGGCGAGCTTCAGGAGGGACTCATCTGGGAAGCAGCTATGGCGGCAGGCCACTACGGGCTTGACAACCTCTGCGTAATCGTCGACAACAACGGTCTTCAGATTGACGGCAAGAACGAGGATGTAATGACGGTAGCCCCAATCGACGAGAAATTCAAGGCATTTGGCTTTAATACTATAAAAATTGACGGTCACAACTTCGAGGAAATCTTCGCAGCATTCGACGCAGCAAAGGCATGCAAGGGCAAGCCAACGGCGATCATCGCGAAGACAAACAAGGGCCGCGGCGTTTCGTTCATGCAGGACAACCCAGGTTGGCACGGCAAGGCACCGAAGGACGACGAAGCCCAGCAGGCAGTAAAGGAACTCGGAGGTGAATGGTAATGAAACTCAACACAATAGCGCAGGCAGCTGAGAACAAAATGGCAACGCGTCAGGCATATGGCAAGACTTTGGTGGAGCTCGGAGCTGAGAACCCGAACCTCGTAGTCATGGACGCAGACCTTTCCAAGTCCACGATGACAGCGGACTTCTCCAAGGCATATCCAGAGAGATTCTTCAACATGGGTATCGCTGAGCAAAACCTCTACGGCACAGCTTGCGGCCTTGCACTTTCCGGCAAAGTCGTTTGCGCGAGCACTTTTGCGATGTTCGCGGCTGGCAGAGCTTTCGAGATTATCAGAAATTCAATCGGATACACGCACGCTAATGTCAAGGTTTGCGCGACACACGCTGGCATCACGGTCGGCGAAGACGGCGCGAGCCATCAGACGTTCGAAGATATCGCTCTCATGCGCACGATTCCAGGCATGACGGTTCTCAACCCATCCGACGGGGCGAGCGCCGCAGAGCTCATCAGACAGGCTGTTGCATTCAACGGCCCAGCATATATCAGGCTCGGCAGAGCTTCCGTTCCTACGTATTATACAGCGGAAGCCGCTAAGGAGCTGAAAATCGGCAAAGCAGCTACACTCAGACAGGGCAAGGATGTTGCGATTATCGCGACAGGAATCATGGTAAGCGAAGCGATGATGGCAGCAGAAGAGCTGGAAATCGAGCACGGAATCGAAGCTAAGGTCATCGATATGCACACGATCAAGCCAATCGATGCGGATGCAATTGTGAAGGCAGCAGAGGAAACAGGCGCAATCGTTACGGCAGAGGAACACTCTGTAATCGGCGGCCTCGGCGCAGCAGTTGCAGAGGTTGTAACGACGCATTATCCAGTAAAGATGTACATGGTCGGTCAGCAGGATACGTTCGGCGAATCTGGCAAGCCAGACGAGCTGAAGGCGAAGTACGGCATGACAAAAGACGATATCGTTAAGGGTGTTCTGACGATTAAGAAATAAGAAGGCCGGATTGAGATTATGGAAAATATTTTTGGGAATTTAAGTTTAGAATCGATTTATACAGGAGCGGTGCGATGGGTTTTCGTCGGACTCGCTCTTTATATTTTGGTGAGATCTATAGTTTCCCTCATTCGAGCGAAAAACCCTGCGGAAGTCTGGGCATATATCAATGCACGGACATATAGGCAGGATGAATACGGCAATTGGGTGCTCGCATCCGAGCTCAGCAGTCCTCTCACGCATTGGGAAAACGTGATCGGCAGGGCGAGTAGCTGCGACATCACGGCGGAGGACAGTGCGATTTCCAGAAACCACGGCATCATCATGCGAGATGCGCAAGGGACTTGGAAATACCGCGATCTCGGCTCGAAGAACGGGACATATATCAACGACATTCTTGTCAGTAAGGAAGGCACGATGGGCGCAGAAATCAAGCTCGAATACGGCGACGTAATCCGCATGGGCTACACTGAGTTCACGCTCCTTCCAATCAGCTTAGAAGAGAAAAACAACAACCTCGCGATGCGAAAGTCCGACACGAAAATCATGAGTGCAGGGCCGAGCCTCGCAGCGCTTACGCTCTTTCAAATTCTGACGATATTCCAACTTTGGTTTACGCTCGGCACAGATTATCTGGGCGAAATTCTGATTGCGTTCGTGGGGCTTTGCGCGTGCATGTGGATATACATGGCGGTGCTGAGGCTCTTCGGCAGGACGGGTGTGGAGATGGAGACGATTGCGTTCTTCCTCTCGACGCTGAACCTCGCGGTCGTTGCGTCGTCTGCACCTGAGAAGTTGCCGAGGCAATTCGTCGCAATCGCCCTCGGGATCATCATCATGTTCGTGATGTGTATGCTCCTTCGCAACCTCGAACGCGCGAAGAGAATCAGGGTTTTGCTCTTCGTTGGGGCGATTTTGCTCCTCATCGCAAACCTCGCGATTGGAACGCTCGGCTTCGGCGCGAAAAACTGGATTCAGATTGGCTCGTTTACCTTCCAGCCATCAGAATTCGTCAAGGTCGCATTTATTTGGATAGGTGCGGCGAGCCTCGACGAGCTCTTCCAGAAGAAAAACCTGTGGATATTCATGGGGTTCTCGGCGTTTTGCTTCGGTTGCCTCGGACTGATGGGCGACTTCGGAACGGCGATAATTTTCTTCGTGACATTTTTGATTATTTCTTTCCTCAGAAGCGGCGACTTTTCCAAGTTGATACTCATGGTCGGCGTCGCAGCGGCTGGGGGATTCATGATTTTGCAATTCAAACCATATATTGCGACGCGTTTTCAGACATGGGGACATGTGTGGGATGCTGCGATTGTGGACGCGGCGGGCTATCAGCAGAGCAGGACGCTCTCGGCTGCGGCCAGCGGCGGACTCATCGGCTCTGGCGCAGGAAACGGCTGGCTTGAGTCACTCCCAGCTGCGGACACGGATATGGTTTTCGGTATATTGATAGAGGAGTGGGGGCTCATCATCGCAATCCTCGCGGTGCTTTCTATCGTGACGCTGGCGATATTCGCGGTTCGCTCCATCATGGCGGGTCGCTCGACGTATTACACGATTGCGGCTTGCGGAGCGATGAGCATGTTCATATTCCAGACGATGTTAAACATCTTCGGATGCACGGACATTCTGCCGTTCACTGGCGTTACGTTCCCGTTCGTTTCCAACGGCGGCACTAGCATGATAACGTCTTGGGCATTGCTCGCCTTTCTCAAATCGGCTGACACGAGGCAGAGCGCGAGCCTCGCGGTCAAGGGCGAGAAAGCCGGAAAGGAGGACTGGGCATGAAGAAGTTAGAGAAAAGAGCTATAATCTGTCTGGCACTCGTGGCGGTTCTCGTGGCTGGCCTGATTTTCTTCGTCGTTCGCCTCGAGAAAAACGGCGGGACTTGGGCGACGTTCTATTCGAACTCGCATATTTATTCGAACGGCAAGCTCAGCGTCGGAGCGGTGTACGACCGCAACGGCAAGCGATTGCTGAAAAATACGTCGAATGGCGTGAAATACAATTCGGACGAGCTCATTAGGCGCGCGAACCTGCATGTGACGGGCGACCCTGGCTCGAACATTTCGACCGGTGCGAATGTCGCATTCAAGAGCAAAATGGTTGGATATAACTTCGTGACTGGCACGAACGGTCTGTTCGGAAATGGCGGCTCGAAGGTTTACCTCTCAGTCGATGCGAAGGTGAACCGCGAGGCTTACGAGGCGCTCGCAGGTAGAAACGGGCTCGTCGGTGTGTATAATTACAAGACTGGCGAAATCGTCTGCATGGTGAGCACGCCGAGCTACGACCCAGGCGAGAATGGCGATAACTCGCTCTCAGACCCGCTTCCAGGAACGTACATGAATAAGGTTATTTCTGCGACGCTCACTCCAGGCTCGATATTCAAGCTTGTGACGACGGCGGCTGCCATCGAAAACATTGAGAATCTCGATACTTGGACATATACGTGCACAGGTAGCCTTACGATGGGCGCCGACACGATTACGTGTCCTGCCGTTCACGGCACTGTCGACATATACGGCGCGCTCGCTAATTCCTGCAACTGCGCTTATGCGACGCTCGCAAGCGAGCTCGGCGGCGACACGCTCGCGCAGTATGCGAAATCGTGCGGCCTGACGAAGAGCTACGATATCGACGGAATCAAGTCTGCCGCTTCTTCGTTCAACTTCGATTCAGAGAAGGTGAACGTCGCTTGGGCTGGAATCGGACAGTTCGAGGATGAGCTGAATCCGCTGTCCATGATGGTATATGTGGGCTCGATCGCTAATGGTGGCAAGGCAGCGAATCCGACGCTTTTGCTCGACGAGTCTCTGCTCGCCAAGGGTGAGAAGCTCATCGGCAAGGAAGCGAGCACCGCAGCGGCGGGCACAGTCAAGCTCCTCGATTCTGACACGGCTGATCAGCTTTCGGATATGATGAGAAACAACGTCAAGATTACATATGGCGACGAGAACTACTCTGGACTTTCGCTGCACGCGAAATCCGGCACGGCTGAAGTTGGAACGGGCAAGGCGCCGAACAGCTGGTTCTGCGGCTTCTCAGGCGACTATGCGTTCATAGTTTGCGTGGAGAACGGCGGCTACGGCTCCAGCGTCGCCGGTCCAATCGCCAACTCCGTGCTGCAGTACATGAAGGACGAAGGATACTCAATCGGAAATTAGGAATTCGCAGGTGCGAATTCCGGGTATCCAAACTTTTTTGGGGTATCTCCAATCTAAATAATCTAATCAGGCTTCGAATTACCCTCGAAATCCGCCTCCGACTTTGATAAAATAATGCTGTATCAATAAAAAGTGCAAGGAGGCCGCATTATGAGAAAAGCATTATTGCTAACCCGTGTGAATGTGCAGGCATACCTAGATAGCATTAGACAAGAAGGAAAAAGCAGTAACACGGTAAAAAAGTACACGAGAGATTTGGGGGTGTTCGAAGAGTTTGTATTCGGAAGCGAGGCAGGAAGCCGCAAGGTTATGTGCGTAAAGCCGGTCACTCAACCGACGATAGCCGCCTATAGGCAGTATCTGCAGGCGAATTATTCACCGACGAGCGCCAATTCCATGCTCGCACCACTGAACAATCTATTGAAATTCCTGGGCAGAGCCGATTTGTGTGCAAGGCTCTTCAAAGTCCAGCGTAGGATTTTCGCGGCGGCAGACAGAGAGCTGAGCCGAAAAGACTACGAGAAGCTGATCGAGGCAGCTAGCCGTACCGGCAAGCTCCGCCTCAGGCTCATCATGGAAACCATGGCCGCAACAGGCATGAGAGTCTCGGAATTGAGGCATGTCACCGTTGAAAGTGTGGGCGATGGCAAAGTCGAATTCTGCAGCAAGGGCAAGATCCGCGAGGTGTACTTCCCACAGAAACTCAGGAAGAATCTACTTAATTACGCAAAATCTAAGGGCATGACGGAAGGCCCGATTTTCCGCACGCGACTTGGCAATCCAGTCGACCGTTCTAACCTCTACCACGACATGAAAAAACTCGCAGAAGAAGCAGGTGTTCCCGAGAAAAAAATTTTCCCGCATAACTTCCGGCATCTGTTCGCACGGATTTTTTACGAGAAGGAGAAGGACATCGTTGCGCTCGCCGACATTCTCGGGCACAGCAACCTGCAGACGACGCGAATCTACACGATGACCAGCGCAAGTGAGCACATAGATAAGCTCGAGCATCTCGGGCTAGTCAGCTGATAAAAAATAAAAATACCACATAATCCGTCTTATGTGGTGATTTGTTGTGCCTTTTTTGAATTCAATAGAGGATTCGCGGGGCTGAATTAGCACTCGCGGGCCTCTTGCAACAATAGATTAACATATATTAAACAAAATTTCAAGAATTTTTGTCGTAACTTTTTAAAAAATTGAAAATGTCTCTATGCTAACTAAGCCGATTACTAGTTTTCTCATAGCAATCGGCTTTTTTGTCGTGCAAAAAAATAAAAAACTACAACATAAGACGGATTATGTGGTTAGCAAAGACGCAAAGCGAGGTTCAGATTCGGTGAAGAAAGAAAAAATGGATAGGCATGCATATAATTCAGCGATGAATTTGACCAGGGCAGCGGGAGCGACGAGGCGCTCGCGGTCGGTGCTATGGGCGGTAATCAAAGGGTTTTTGCTTGCAATCATTATTGCCGTTGTGATCTATATTTGCGGTGGATACGGCTTGGCTGACGCCGGCGTGGTTGGCGGCGCGAGTGGCAGTAACGGCAGCGGCAGCAGTGCCGCAAGCTCCGAGGAGCAAGTGCTCCAGCTCTATAGCAAGAATCCCGATGAGAACATAGCCTTCACTGCGAAGAACATGATGCCAGGCGACTCTGTGACGAAGTACTTTCGCCTCAAGGTTTCCTATAGCGGCAAGATGACTGTGCACTTCAAGGCTGAAGTGAAGAGCGATGCGAAGTATCAGAAGCTTGCCGAAGTTCTCAAGGTTAGGGTGAGGCTAGTCTCGGCGGGCGGAGATAGTAGCTCAGGCGCGACGCTGTACGACGGTCTCATGCGTGACATGCCAAAGAGCGTGACCCACAAGCTTTCTTCAAGCAAAAGCACGGTGGATGAGCTGCTCTACGAGATAACAGCATATTTAGATACATCGGTAGGAAACGCCTATGCGAATAAGGAACTCGTTGCGAATTTCAAGTGGTGGGCGGAGGCAACCAGCAGCGGTGGCGGGAGCCATGGCGGTGGAACGGTGACGCCGGACAATCCAGACGAGCCGGATAACCCGGATAATCCCGATGAGCCAGACAATCCCGATGAACCGGACAATCCAGACGAGCCGGATAATCCCGACGAACCAGACAACCCAGATAAGCCCGACAAGCCGAGCAAGCCAGATAAGTCCGACAAAACAGACAAATCCGATAGCTCAGGCAAGCCATCAGGCAAGCTTGAGCCTCTCCCGAAGACGGGCGATTTCAATAACTTGGCACTTTGGACGGGAGTTCTGGTGGCTTCCAGCGGTGCGCTTTGGATAATCATCAGGAAGCGCAAGGATGAGGAGGAAGACGATGACAAGCAAGCTCAGCGGTAAAAATCAGCTTAGCGACAAGACGAAGCTCAGAATTTGCATCGGGATAATCATCATTTTGCTGATATGCCTTGTCATTACGACTTTTGCGCTCGTTAAGCAGATTGTGTTTGTGGACAATAACTATTTCTCGACGGATCAGGTGAAGATCAGCATCAACGATGGCAAGGCGGTCATCGACGAGGGTGAGTTCAAGTTCGAGCCTGGCATGATTGTCAAGAAAGAGTTCTATGTCAAGAACGAGGGCAACCAAGAGGCTTACTACAAGATTTACATGGAGGCAATCTCAGGCGGTCTTGCGGAAATCCTTCAGGTTAGGATTGAGGACCAGTTTGACGATGAGATTTTTAATGGAAAGGCGAGCAACCTCACGCGGGAGAACGCGGCTTTGTCGAAATATACGATTAATGGCGGGCATGAGCGGAAACATACTATTTATTTCTGCTACCCAGAGGAGGCGGGCAACGCTGGCCAGGGGCAGACGCTCAGCTTCGTGCTGACGGCGGAGGCGACTCAGACGAAGAACAATCCGAACAAGGCGTTCGAATAGCCAGTAAGAAATTGAATGTGTTTGGGTACAGAAATTTTGTCGAATTCAATAAAGTTTGCAAATTAGAAATTTTGTTATAAAGCATAAATTATGTTACGAAAAGGAGAATTGCGCGTGAAAGGAATGAAAATACTCGGAAAAATTATAACCATCATTATCATGATTCTCGCAATCTGCATGATGATTTTTACTATTATATCGGTCAGGACGTTCGACCAGACGGACCGCGACCTGTTCGGTTACAAGGCATTTATCGTTATGTCGGACTCCATGAGTGCGACGGATTTCAATGCGGGCGACCTGGTGCTCACGAAGGAAGTTGACCCGTACAGCTTGGTGGAAGGCGACATCATCTCATATATTTCGCAGGATGCAGAGAGCTACGGCGAGGTAATCACCCATAAGATTAGAACGATTACCACGGACGAAAACGGCGAGCTGGCGTTCGTCACATATGGTACGACCACGGACACGGATGACGGCTCGGTTGTCGGCTACATGTACGTGCTCGGCAAATACCAATTCCATATTCCGAAGGTCGGGACATTCTTCCAGTTCCTTAAGACTACGCCGGGCTACATCGTTTGCATCCTGACGCCGTTCACGATTTTGATCCTGATGGAGGGCATCAACTGTGTGCGCCTGTTCAGGAAATACAAGGCAGAGCAGCAGGCAGAGCTCGCAGCGGAGAGAGAAAAAATCGAAGCCGAGCGCGCTGAGACCCAGAAGATGATGGCTGAGCTCATGGC
>CAVGSW010000039.1:0-10430 GCA_963631945.1 Flexilinea sp.
ATCACCTTTCCATAATTCTCGAACAACGACAGAAGAAAGCCCATAATCTTCGCCTCTTCACTTGAATCCGTGCAATTCGAGAGGCTAAAATCCAACGGAATCGCATCATATGTGCCATCCTGCTTGTTTTCTTGATCTTCGTGCAAGATCTCGTCCGCCGTAAAGTTCCTATCGAGCGAAATACTCATTACCTCCGCAGCGTCGCCAGCGGCACTTTCATCCTGTCCGACGATATACGCACTCATTCTCAGTAGCTCTCTATCCAAAACCTGCCGCATGTTCATCGAAAAATCCGGACCTACGCTGTCTGGATCCATCGGAGTTACGCTTGCATCACTGAGACCATAGCAAACCGCATATACCTCGTCGAACACTTTTTTCATATCTAGAATTGTCTGGAGATATTCAGTCTTCATTCCGTTCGTCCACTTACCCTTCCTTTTACTCGTGCAAGAAAATTTCTATGCGTATTCTGTGCCAAATCCCGTCTTTTTTCTTTGACTTGATGCGGCCGAACAGGAGCTTTCCTGCGTCCATCAGCCTTGCAAACACCACATTGTCATCCATCGGCACGTAGCCAATCTTGACACCGCTTGTCGTCTTAATGACGATGGCCTGCGAGTCGTAATGATTGTCGGGCTCCCTGAAGAAGTCAAGCCTGTCTCCGATGTTGAGATACGGCTCAAGCTCATCGAACCCCTCTATATGTGATGTTCCTGCCACCTGCGTTTCAAAGAGAAAAATGTCCTTTTCGAAAGGTTTCGGCATTGCAATTTCGCCGTTCTTGCCGTGCTTGAGCTCCACAATTCCGCCAGCACCGATATTCATCAAATCGCCCATGATATCACCTCAACATTTCCTCAATTCTCTGGTTATATATCGAAATTAACTCTTTGTAACTCTTGATATTTTCCTCAAGTTCATGCTTTGCCTGCTCTGTCGCAAGCTCGTCGTCTATAATCTCCTTGAGCGTGTACGGATACTCCGACTTGATCCTCTCGATGTCTTTTCTTATCGCTTCGAGCGACCCCTCAAGGTGCTTCTTCGCATCAGCAAGTTGCGACATGCTGTCCGTATGTAGCTCTGGCGACTCGTCGCCGACCATTCCAGCTAAGATTCTCAGCGTCGCCAGGTCGCCGTTCTTATACGCCTGCACAGCGTTCTCGAACAAATTCATCTTTGCCTCAGAGACATCAGGGTTAAGATCTGGATGCAGTGCCTTCACGATTTGCCTGTAAAGCTTCTTGAGCTCCTTGGCCTCCTCATCATTCAGGAACCGACATCCACTACGCTTGAGTGCCTCGTTCATTTTCTTGATTTGCTCCTCAAGCTGTCTCATATATTCTTCAAATTCCGCATCGAGGATTCTGTCAATTTCTGAGAGGATGATTTTCTCCTGTCTGTTCTTCTTTGCTTGAATCAGCTCGATTTTTCTCTTCAGTCGCAGAGCGTCGCATTGCAACTCGTATTCTTTGTATTCCAAGCTCCCGAGCTTGAGCATATACTCCATTTCGATGTTCTTGCAAATCACAAGCTTGAGCTCGTCCCGCTCTAGAAGTAGCATCGACAGCTCCGTCCGCATTCTTTCGACATCGGTCTTTAGCTCCGCAAAATCAGGAAATTCAATGATAGTATTCACTTTCGAATCATTAGCATCCATCCGCCACACCTCACTTCACATGGCATTACATCTATACAGTGCGCTGCCCGCACCCCGCCTTTTCCTTGATTCTACCATACATCCCCATCATTTGCAATCAGTGAGATTCTCCAAGATAGTGTCAACTTTTACAGCCGCGCTTGACAACTGCACTATCTTTTTGTATAATTTGTAGTGTGTTTGTCAGAATGTGCATCGTGGGAGGTGAAAACGATGGTGGATATGGAAACTTTACTGAATGAATCAAAGAGCGGAACCATTACGGCGAGTCAGGTAACAGAAGCTGGCCTGCATCGCAGTGTTTTGCAAAAACTTGTAGAAGATGGGCAACTGGAACGAGTCGGCCGTGGTCTGTATATACGCAGCGACGCTTGGGAAGATGATTTTTATCTATTACAACAGAAGTATAGTCGCGGGATATATTCTCACGACACAGCCCTATATCTTCTCGGCTACTCGGATCGAACACCCGCGAAGTACACGATGACATTTCCGCAGGGATACAATGCGCACTCGTTAAAGGACGAGCCTCTGATTGTAAAACACGCTATACCTGCGAATTACGAACTGGGAGCGATTCAAATTACTTCTCCTGCGGGTAATCCTATTTGGATATATGACCTGGAGCGATCGTTATGTGACGTCCTCCGCGGAAGCGGCAGCGACATTCAAATAGTCGTACCTGCAATGAAAAAATATGCCTTATCTAGAGAAAAAGACATCCATAAGCTAATGCAATATGCCGAAAAGCTTCGCGTGAAGCCGAAAGTTCTTCGATACATGGAGGTGTTATTATAAATATGCGCAAGACATTGCGTTCGACGATACCTGTGACGTAATTCAGCAAGTCATGAACAGCCTACAAGCCTGAACTTGCTTTTTCGTGCAAAATTCGGCTCGGCGTACTTGCTTTTTCGTGCATCGATTGATATGTTCGGCTTTGCTTTGTGCTCAGGTTGCGGCTAACAAAACTGCTGAACAAACTCGCTGCCATGCCTACTCATCTGAGTAGGCTTTTTTAATGAGCACGGTCTTTTGCCGAATTCAACCCTTCGTCTCGTCCTTGCTGCCGAGCCAGTCGGCGCGCCAGATGTAGATGAGGATTGCGAGCAGTGCAACGCCCCAGCTGATTGGGAAGATTGCCATCAGCGCTGCGAATGATGCCTGGAGCTTCATGACTGCAATAACTAGTATGACACGAAGTGCGCAGAACGCTCCGAGCGAAATGACGAGCACCTGCATCGTTCTGCCCGCGCCCGTGATGCCTCCGGCGAGTGCGTTATAGCCTGCGAATATGAAATACAGCGGGATATATACTTTGATTGCTTCAACGCCGAACCCTACTACATCAGCACTATCGCTGAAGAAATACGCAATCGGCTCGCTGAAAACGACGATTGCGATGCTCGCAACGAGCGTGAACGCGCTGACGAGGCCCGTCGCCGCCCACATGCCCTTGCTAGCGCGGTCATATTTCTGTGCACCGATGTTCTGTCCAACGAACGTTGATGCGGCGACGTTCATGCTGAGAAGCGGAAGCCAAATAACGCCTTCGATCTTCAGGGCGATTACATAGCCAGCCGCCGCCAGCAGTGCCCGCATACAGCCCGTTCATCATCGCGATTATCGGGTCGCTCACACCGACCGCCGCCAGCGCCGTCTCTCCGACCGCTCGCCCAACGATTATCAAATCAAATGTGCTATACAGATATTGAAACATATTTCCCAGAATCAACGGGAAGCAAAACATTATTATTTTTTTGCAGATATTGCCCTCTGTCATTTTTCTCGCTTTCTATCAAAAATTCTTTTTTCTCTAAAAAAACTCTTTACTCTATTTTTTTTACTTGGTATAATCATTTTATCAAAATATCACGTTTTGAAAAGTACGCAAAAAGTTTTTACTAAGTAAGGGGGATTTTACCATGGCGGAAGAAGCAAAATGTCCGTGCTCTGCAAGCTGCCCGATTGATTCGGTGCTGAAGCTGCTCGGCGGCAAGTGGAAACTGCAGATTATATGCTCGCTCTTCTATGATGGGCCGACACGGTTCAATACGCTCAAGAAAAAACTGACGGGCGTGTCGAACTGTGCGCTTTCCAACGCTCTCAAGCAGTTGGAGGAGGATGGTCTGGTTACGAGAATTCAGTACAATGAGGTTCCTCCTCACGTAGAATACAAAATTGAGCCTTGCTGCGAGCCGCTCATTCAGATTGTCGAACAGCTGACCGCATGGAACGCAAGGCGAAACGAAACGCAAGGAGGACATTGCAATGATTGATTGGGTTCAGAGCACTGACTGGACGATACTTTATTGGATACAAGAAAATATTAAATGTGGATTTTTGGACTTCCTCGTTCCGAAGCTGACTGCGCTCGGAAACGGCGGCACGATTTGGATCATCATCGGCGTGCTGATGACCATCTCCAAGAAATATCGCAAAAACGGCATTGCCGTGCTCATCGGGCTGGCGCTCGGTGGAATCATCGGCAACCTGTGCATCAAGAATCTCGTCGCGAGAGCGCGCCCGTGTTGGATTGACACGACAGTCTCGCTCTTAATAAAAACCCCGACAGGATATTCCTTCCCATCGGGTCATACGCTTTCTTCAACTATTGGTGCGTTCATCATCACGGCTACGAACCACAAGTTCGGCTGGGTCGTTATCCCGCTCGCTGTGATTATCGCATGTACGCGGCTTTACCTGTTCGTGCACTTCCCATCGGATGTGCTGGTTGCAGCGCTACTGGGCCTGGTAATCGGAACGTGCGTGGAGCTCGCGCGCCGCAAGATCTGCGGTGAGACGAAGCAGAACTAACGACCGAAATCAATATTCGAATCACTGGCAGTCCGCGGCCTCTACGGCTTCGGCTGCTCCATGCCCTTACCACAACCTGTTTCCGTTCCAGAGTTTATCCGGATACTCGCCCTTGTCCTTCATGGACTGAAGAGCGTTAACTACGCTTTCCTTGTCTTCCTTATATGTCACGCCGTACCAGCGGTCGCACGACTTGAGAACCTTGACCTCGGCCTTGCCCTCTCTGAGCAGCCTGTCGACAACCCCTGGTAAGAAATATTCGCCCTTCTCTGGATTCTCCACGAGGATTTTGTCTAAGATATGCGGGAAGCCTGCCCACATCTCGTCCATCATCGAAGGCGTGAATCCCCAGAAGTTCATGGATACGGTCGTACCCTCTGGCAGGCTCACCCAAGTCTCGCCGTCGTCCTCGGTGTAGACGATATCGCCATCGCCACCGTCGCGCCTCTGAATCTTCGTGCGCTCCGTAATCTCCGCAAGCTTGCCGTCCGCCGTCGTCTGGCACACGCCGCGAGAAACATAGCCGTTCTCCGTCAGCGTGTTCTCAATGTTGTAGCCGACCATGCAATAATTGTATTTGTCGCCATCCTGCGCGTTCTCCAGGAAATCGTAGATGACCTGGAATGCGCCCGGCCCGTAATAATCGTCAGCGTTGATTACCGCAAACGGGCCGTCCACAGCGTGCCTTGCTGCAAGCACCGCGTGAGCGGTTCCCCAAGGCTTCTGTCTGCCCTCCGGAACCGCGTACCCATCTGGCAAATCGCTGAGCTCCTGGAACACGTACTCCGTCTCCATGTACTTCGCCGCGCCATTGTCTATGAGCTTGCGGAAATCCTCTTCATTTTCTCTTTTTATAACAAAAATCGCTTTCTTGAATCCAGCCAAGTACGCATCATACAGCGAGAAGTCGAGGATGATTTCTCCCTCGCTGCTCACTGGCTCTATCTGCTTGAGTCCCCCGAATCGGCTACCCATGCCGGCCGCCATAATCACAAGAACTGGATCTTTTCTCTCTGCTCCCATTTCTGTCTCCTATCTACATCCAGCTAATATCGTCCAAGTCAATATCCAAGCCATCCATCTTGCAAAGCGTGCTTACCACCGCGAAGATGATGACCGCGCCGAGGTTCGCCGTCGTGTTGTCCTGGTCGAATCTCGGAGAAATCTCGCAAATATCGAATCCTTTGACTTTCCTCGTTCTGAGAATGTGCTTGATTACTGGCATAACTACCTCTGGGTCGAGTCCAAGCGACTGAGTCGCACTAACGCCAGGCGCAAATGCCGACGAGAAAACGTCCGTACAAATCGTCATATACGCATTCTCACAATCTCCCATGAAGAGATCTACTTTTTCGAGAATGCTCGCATAGCCCATCGTCTGGAAATCCTTCGCCAAGATGTAATTCACACCGAGCGCCTTCGCAACCTTGAACAGCTGCACCGTGTTGCTGTGCTGCTGAATTCCGAGCGGCATGTACTTGTATTTCTCACCATCGTCGTGGCAAATGTCTGCAATCTGGCGGAACATCGAGCCCGATGAGCTTCCATTATTATATGGTCTGAGATCGAAGTGCGCATCGAAGTTCACGATTCCGAGCCTTGCCTTCGCCTCGTCGAGAGTGCCTGCGCCCTCGCCCGCAGCTGCCGAGCCTGTCAAGCCCGCCAAATCGCCAGCGCCTGCAGGATCCGTCTTGCCGCTTGCCTTTCTCAAATTATGATATTCCCCGAGGAAATGCCCGAACGTCGTCTCGTGTCCGCCGCCCAGCACAATCGGGAAAAGATTGAGGCTGAGGATTTTCTCGACCGCGTGTCCCAGGCCAATCTGCCCGTTTTCCATCGACATCCCGTCGCAGATGATGTCGCCCGCATCGAAGAGCTTGACTTCCTGTGAGAACGCACACGGCAAATTCGACATCTGCCCTCTGATGAAATCCGGCGCCAGAGCCGAGCCGACTCTGCCCTTATTTCTCTTGATTCCCTGCTCACTGCAGAATCCGATGAACGCGAATCCGAGCTTGCCGTCGAACGGCTCGAGGCTCTCATCCGAGAGGTCTATCGGCTGCACCCACTGGTGCCACCTGAACGCATCGTAGTCCGTATCGCTATCCACTCTGCCCTTCCAATATTCCATAGCGGATGTGTAGTATTTTTCAATATTTTTTTTCATATCTCTATTTTCCTTTCATGTCCTTTTATGATACAATATTGCCGTGAGAAAATCAAGAAAGGACACAAAACCTATGATAAAAAATATGTTTGATGCAGAAACAGATGCTATATTCGCAGTTGCCGACCTCATGGCGACCGCAGCCAAGACCGCACCTAAGGGAAGCGGCAAAGACACGATTTGTACGGCCATCGTCTCAGGCGAGGACAAAGACAAACTCCGCGACACACTCGAAGCGCTCGGCAAGGAGTACGGCGAGGACTTCATGGTGCGCGACTCAGGAAATATCGACAATTCCACATGCGTAGTTCTCATCGGTTGCTACGACACGTACTTCGGACTGAACAACTGCGGGATGTGCGGATTTAAGAATTGTGGCGAGAATAAGAAGCACGGCTGCCCATGTATTTTCAACGTTACTGACCTTGGCATCGCAGTAGGCTCCGCCGTTTCGGTTGCAGCTGACCACCGCATCGACAACCGCGTGATGTACTCGGCTGGCAGAGCCGCAATCAAGCTCGGCATTCTCGGCGACAACGTCAAGCTCTGCTACGGAATTCCGCTCAGCGCAAGCAACAAGAGCATCTACTTTGATAGAGGCCCAGGTGCAGTCCTGCTTTAATACTAATACTTTTTCGGAGGAAAAAATTGAAACTTTTTAAGAATATTCGTGGGCTCGCCGTCATCATCGGCGGAATGCTCAAACTTTCTAAGAACGCAAAGGCGATAGAGGGCGCGAAGGCTCGGGGCGACTACGAGACTGAGCGCGCCGAGATCCTCAACGCTTGCCAGATTTGGTCGACTCACATCGTCGAGAAGCTCAACGTGCACATCAACATCATCGGTGAGGAAAAGCTCCCGAAGAGCGGCCCGGTCGTATACATCGCCAATCACCAATCTTACGCCGACATACTGACATTCCTGTATTGCGTCAAGAACCATCAGGTTGCTTTCATCGCAAAGGACGCGCTCCAGAAAATTCCTATCTTCGGCAAATGGATTGAGAGAATCCGCGGCATATTCATGCACAGAGAGGATGCTCGCTCGTCGCTCATGACGATCAATGAAGGCGTCCAGTATCTAAACGACGGCTTCTCGCTCATCATATTCCCAGAAGGCACGAGGAGCCACAGCTCGCAGATGGCTGAATTCAAGGCAGGCAGCTTCAAGCTCGCCACCAAGGCAAAGGTTCCTATCGTTCCAGTAACGCTCGACGGCGGCTACCACATGTACGAGGAGACCGGTGCGATTCTCCCGGGTCAGACGATTACGTTTACCGTCCACGACCCAATCGAAACCGCAGGCATGTCCCGCCAAGAGATGGCAGACATCCACACCCAGGTCGAAGCCATCGTCCGCAGCGCCCTGCCGCAGCAACAGCAACAGGAACAGCCGCAAGCGCCGCAATCACAACAATAACCAAACCAACAAAAAGCCCTGCCAGCGCATACGCCGACAGGGCTTTATCTTACATTTTATTATATTTTTTCGCAAGCTACTTCGCTAGGCTTACCTTCTCAGCGATGGTTCGAATCACCGTCTTTGGCTCCAGTGGCTTGGTGATATGTGCGTTCATGCCAGCTTTTTTCGTGGCAATTCTATCCTCGACAAAGGCGTTGGCTGTCATGGCTATGATTGGAATTGCCTTAGCATCTTCCCTATTCATATTGCGAATGCAGCGAGTTGCCTCATAGCCGTCCATCACTGGCATCATCAGATCCATAAGGATAACAGATATTTCGCCAGGTTTTGACTCGGTAAATGCTGTGACTGCTTCCTCGCCGTTACGTGCTACGATAACATTTGCGCCAGCTTCGCTTAGCATAAACTGCGCAATTTCAAGGTTTATGTCATTATCCTCAGCTAAGATAATGTTTGCGCCAGCGATAGAAGCATTTTCATCATCGCCCTCAACAATATCAACATGCTTAGAAAAATCTACCTCAAATGGCATCTGAACGGTAAATGTTGTGCCGACATCTTTTTTACTCTCAAAGCTAATCGTGCCGCCCATTTTCTCTGTAAGCGTCTTGGTGATTGACATGCCAAGTCCAGTTCCGCCGTACTTGGTGCGGGCTGAAGCGTTCTCCTGCTGGAACGGCTCGAAAAGATGTTCCTGAAATTCCTCGCTCATGCCTATGCCAGTATCGCGGATTACAGTCTCAAGCACGACCATCTTGCCGTCAAACGACAGCTCGCGGCAGGTGACATAAACCTTGCCGTGCGGATGGTTGTACTTGATGGCATTACTCAGAATATTTAACAGAAGCCGCTTAAAATGTATCGGGCTGCCAATCATCCATGTATGCGGCATATTACAGTCTTCGATAATCTCAATTCCTCGTTCTTCAGCCATTTTTTCAACAACTGCGAGAGCATCTGAGAATATTTTTGCAAGATCAAACGGAACGCGTTCTAGAACAACTTCGCCCGATTCAAGCTTGCTCATGTCGAGCACTTCATTTATTAGTTCAAGCAATATCTTAGAGGATTCACGCACTTTCGTGCGGCATTCCCTTACTTTTTCAAGGTTGTCGCCATAATAGTCTGCAATGTCAAGCATACCTATGATGCCGTTTAATGGCGTGCGTATATCGTGGCTCATACGCAGAAGGAATTCAGTCTTTGTCCTGTTAGCTTTTTCAGCATCTTCTGCGGCTGCTTTGAGTTTTTCTTGATACGCCAGCTCTATTTCGCGGCGTTTTCTTTCTTCTTCAAGCTGAACCTGAATGATATCATCAATATTCTGAAATCCCAGGATTGCTTTTGTACCATCTTCGCTTGCTTTGCTTATGCTGTACTGGAAGTAGTGCGTCTGGCTGTTGACAATGCTCCGGTAATTTCCCGTGAACTCGTTTTCTTCTGCGAGCCTCTTCTTGACATTTTCCACGGTAAATATTTTGGCAATTTCAGATCTATCCTCAGGGCAGACTATATTATTTATCCAGTTACCGAGAATGACATCGAAAGGAAACTCGTTTCCTATACTCTCGTGTTGCAGGTTCACATAAACGGCATCAAGTTTCAGTATTTTCACTGTTTCTTTCTCTAAGTCCACCAAATAGATGTTCTTAAAGTTACGTGCCAGAGTGTTTGATATCAAAAGCTGCTCCTGGAGCTGCTCTCTAAAGTTTAGTTCTTTCAGTTTTTCTGGCGTGACATCCCTTGCCGCATAGATGGCAGATATGACGCGACCTTGCTCATCACGTTTTTTTGCGATGAACCTAGCTTCAAACCACCTGCCATAAGGCCCTTTATATTCGGTCACAAGCGATGTATCACTGCCAAGACGAGCAGATACTGTCGATAGATCGATAAATTCTCGCATCCTGTCGATATCGTCTGGGTGAATATAGAACTTAAGTACATTTTCCATAACCTTATCGAAGTTACCCTGCTCGTTGCCACCCACGACTTCCTTCATCGGAGAATTTGTCTGGATGATCTTATAGCTGTGAGTCAATAGGTCAGCTTCCATGATGGTTGCGTAAATGGTGGCAAGCGCGTTTATAACCGCTGCGTGCTCGGCAGCATCCTGCGCTTCCTGCTGTATAGGGCTGGTGAAGCTATTTTCACTGAAGTCAGTATTTGCTGGCATATAGTTTGTCCTTTCCCTTATGGTCTTGTTCTGTTGTTACGTTTATTTAATTTATTGCTTTATCTGAGTATATTTTACCACATAACCTGCAATGTAGTAAACATCAAATTTTGCGCAGGCATGATTCTCTCCTTATGCGCCGAAGCCGCGGTGATGAACGTCCTGAGCTCTGTCGAAGAAAACGCTCT
>CAVGSW010000040.1:0-10349 GCA_963631945.1 Flexilinea sp.
CGCCAAGTGTCAAATAACAACCCAAAAAATGGCACAAAAATCTGTGGATAACTTCCTCTTGACAAAATCGCCACAATAGTTAACACATTGATTTTTCAACGTTCATCGGCTCTAAAGTTATCCACATGCAAAAGTGGATAAAATTGCATACAATCCGCTCGCAACCTGTGGATAAAAGCCCCAAATGTTGAAACTTACGCCTTCGCCCTATGTTGAAAACTTTTCGCGGGCGCTGCCAATTTCTGCCCGCCGAGGTTTACATAATGTCGAGGCGTCCGCGCGCCGCAAACCGCTGGCACGAATCTTGCGGTCGCCTAGGCCTGCCCGCCGTAGGCGGGCTATTCCCCCGCCCCAATATCCTTCAGGAACTGCAGGAAATCGTCGTATCCACTCTCGATGAAGTCGTGCACGATGGAATGATTGAACTGGAACCGCGTCACCGGCCGCAAGAACCCGAGATATTTGCTGTCCATCAGCTCCCGCTCCAGCTGTTTGATGTTCATCAGCTCCGTCGAGGAAACGAGAATCTGATCCTTCAGCACGTAGCACAGCCCATACAGGTCGTCCCGCATATAATATACACATCTCTGCATATAATCGTTATTCGGATAGTAGATCGAGAACAGCCGCCCAACCGAATTTTCGTCATACATCGCCGTATTGAGCAAGCCCATAGTGTTCATGTCGAAATCCGCCGTCGAGCAATCCACATTGAAAACCGTCACGTACTCCGTCTCCTCGAGCATAGTCGCAGTCTCCCAGAGCGTAACAGGCATCGAGTCGAGCCGCTCATAGCCCACAACCCTGAGATTTTCCAGAATCACGCGCGTCCGCAGCAAGTGATACTCATCCGTATCCGTCAGCACCAGCGTCTCGCACACATAGGAGCGCCTGGTCTTAAACGTATTGAAAAATGGGTCATCGCTCGTCTTGTGGTAGGAAGAATCCTGCTCCCGCACAATCGAATTTTTCATAATCGAGCCCGCAGATATATCAGCAAAGATATTCGTCCGCACATACTGACCGAGCAAAAGCTTCGCCCCATCAAAGTCCTTCTCGAAGCACCTCATCAGGAAATAGTTTATGATAGAGAAAGTGTTCGGAAGCTTGCAGCATATCTTCTTCGTGAGATTCTTTGTTTCGGCATCCGTCATGACCGAAGGCGGCGAGAGCAAGAACTCGAACTGCTCGTGTCCCTCCGGCAGAGGAATCTTCCGAGATACATTGTATTCCACGAAATCCTGCACGAGCCTGCGCATCTCCCTCTCGGTGATGTTGTTCCGCTTGCCGCCGAGCCCGCCAGCCATAGCCTGGTCGATCGCCAGCGACTGCTCGATGATTTCGTCCATCGTCTCGCCAGCCAAGCCTTCGTAGCGCTCCAGCCCGCCGCCGTGCCAATCCATGTAGAAATATTGGATTTGGTACATCGTGCCGTAGGACGCATTGATGCGCCACCGCGCGCACAGCACGCAAACCCCCATGAGCCGAGTGTCCGTGACCCAAGCACCCATGTACCTGCGCGGAGCCTTGCCGAAGTTCCCCGACAGCCCGCCATCGAGAACCTGAAATTTCATTTTGTCGTCCATAACTTTTCCTCCGTAATATTTAAAGTATAACTTATTTGAAAGTGATTGACAAGAAAAATCAAGGGTATATAATAGAACGTAATTAGAAAATCAAATAAAATCCTTATTAAGAGCGGCTGAGGGAATAGGCCCGATGATGCCCGGCAACCTGGAGCTTTGGAGAAAGCGACAAAGGTGCTAAATCCTACAGAATTTACTAGAATTTCTGAAAGATGAGGAAAACGTAGAATTGCGCAGCCTCTCTTTCGAGAGGCTTTTTCTTTTGAAATTTGAAAATTGATAAGGATAAGAGATTAAAGGAGGCAAAACATGAAAAGATTATTCACTTCAGAGTCCGTTACAGAAGGACATCCTGACAAATTATGCGACCAGATTTCCGACGCGATCTTAGACGCCATCTATGAGCAAGACCCGAACGGCAGAGTTGCAGCAGAGACGACATGCACGACAGGCTATGCAATGGTAATGGGCGAAATTTCGACGAGCTGCTACGTAGACATCCCGAAGATCGTAAGACAGGTCATCCTCGACGTAGGCTATGACAGAAGCGACTACGGATTCGACGGAAACACTTGCGCAGTACTCTCCGCAATCGACGAGCAGTCAGGCGACATCGCTATGGGCGTAAACAAGTCCCTCGAGTATAAGGACGGCACGCTTTCCGACGAAGACAAAATCGAAACGACAGGCGCAGGCGACCAGGGCATCATGTTCGGCTACGCATGCGACGAGACACCAGAGCTCATGCCTGCACCGATTTCCTACGCACATAAGTTGGCAAAGCGCCTCACAGATGTAAGAAAAGACGGCACGCTCACATACCTCAGACCAGATGGCAAGACACAGGTAACAGTTGAGTATGGCGATGACGGCGAAGTAAAGAGAATCGACACGATCCTGATTTCGACGCAGCACGACCCAGAAGCAACGCAGGAGCAGATTAAGAAAGACCTGATCGAGCACGTAATCAAGCCGATCATCCCAGCAGAGCTCCTCGACGCAGATACCAAGTATTACGTTAACCCAACTGGCAGATTCGTTATCGGTGGACCGCACGGAGACTCCGGACTCACGGGCCGCAAGATTATAGTAGACACATACGGCGGATATGCACACCACGGCGGCGGCGCTTTCTCCGGCAAGGACCCAACTAAGGTAGACCGCTCCGCAACATACGCAGCAAGATACGCAGCTAAGAATATCGTAGCAGCAGGAATCGCCAAGAAAGTTGAAATTCAGCTCGCATACGCAATCGGCGTTGCAAGACCAGTTTCAATTCTCGTAGACAGCTTCGGCACAGGCAAGATTTCCGATGAGAAGATCGCAGAGCTCGTTGAGAAGAACTTCGACCTTAGACCAGCTGCTATCATCCGCGACCTTAACCTCAGAAGACCAATCTACAGACAGACTGCAGCTTATGGACACTTCGGCAGGACGGACGTTGACCTGCCTTGGGAGCACACTGATAAGGCTGAGAGCCTGAGAGCGCAGGCTGGGCTGTAGTCCCGCTGGGACGGGCGCGCCTGGGAAGCGGCACAAAAACCCCTTGAACTTTCCCTGATTCTGGTGTACAATATAAGATAACATTTTTTCAGAACACGAACAGAGCGCGCATAACCCGCGGGCTCAACCAAGAATCATACACCAGAATCAGGAGGAACCAATGGCTTTTTATTTCGAAGAACCATCAAGAACATTTAACGAATACCTGTTAGTCCCAGGATACACCAGCAAGGATTGCCGCGTAGAGAACGTATCCCTGGAGACCCCAATCACGAAATTCAAGGCAGGGCAGAAGCCCGAAATCACGATGAACATTCCATTAGTCTCTGCCGTAATGCAGGCCGTATCCGACGATAACATGGCCGTAGCACTCGCAAAGGAAGGTGGAATTTCTTTTATATTCGGTTCGCAATCCATAGAGAACCAGGCAGCGATGGTCAGAAGAGTCAAGGCGCATAAGGCCGGCTTCGTAACCAGCGACTCCAACCTCAGACCAGACCAGACGCTCCGCGACGTACTCGAGCTGAAGGCACGCAAGGGCCACAGCACGATCGCCATCACAGAAGACGGCAGCCCAGAAGGCAAGATCCTCGGCCTCGTAACGAGCCGCGACTATAGAGTAAGCCGCATGAGCGAAGATACTCCGATCAGAGAGTTCATGACACCATTCGAGAAATTAGTATACGGCAAGGCCGGCATCTCCCTTAGCGAAGCCAACGACATCCTCTGGGACAACAAGCTGAACGCCCTGCCAATCATCGACGAAAACCAACGTCTCACACACTTCGTATTCCGCAAGGACTACGACTCCCATAAGTCCAACCCAAATGAATTATTAGACGAGCATAAGCGTTACATAGTAGGCGCAGGCGTGAACACGAGAGACTACGAGGAAAGAATCCCCGCACTCGTAGACGCAGGCGTAGACGTGCTGTGCATAGACAGCTCAGAGGGCTATAGCGAGTGGCAGCTCGACACTATCAAATGGGTTAGAGAACACTACGGCGACACGGTTAAGATCGGCGCAGGCAACGTAGTAGACGGCGAAGGCTTCAGATACCTCGCAGATAACGGCGCAGACTTTGTTAAGATCGGTATTGGCGGCGGATCCATCTGCATCACGAGAGAGCAGAAGGGCATAGGCCGTGGACAGGCAACCGCAGTAATTGAAGTAGCCAAGGCCAGAGACGAATACTTCGCAGAGAAAGGCATCTACGTGCCAATTTGTTCAGACGGCGGAATCGTGTACGACCACCACATGACGCTCGCACTGGCGATGGGCGCAGACTTTATCATGCTCGGCAGATACTTCGCGAGATTCGACGAATCCCCGACGAACAAATTAAATGTAAACGGCTCATACGTTAAGGAGTACTGGGGCGAAGGTTCCAACCGTGCCCGCAACTGGCAGCGCTACGACCTCGGCGGCGACCCACGCATGAAGTTCGAGGAAGGCGTAGACTCCTATGTACCATACGCAGGCTCGCTCCACGACAACGTAAACCTCTCACTGACCAAGGTGAAATCCACGATGTGCAACTGCGGCGCCCTCACGATCAAAGAGCTCCAGCAGAAAGCCAAACTCACACTCGTATCCGCAACATCCATAGTAGAAGGCGGCGCACACGACGTAATCCTCAAGGACACAAGCGGCAACGCTATTAAATAAGGAAGAAAAAATGAAAGAAAACATCATAGTTCTGGACTTCGGCGGCCAGTATAACCAACTCATAGCTCGTCGCGTAAGAGAGTGCAACGTATATTGCGAAGTTCACCCTTACACCATGTCCATAGAAGCAATCAAGCAAATGAACCCGTCAGGGATCATCCTGACAGGCGGACCGAACAGCGTATACGGAGACGATTCCCCGCAGGCAGACCCAGAGCTGTATAAGCTCGGCGTGCCAGTGCTCGGAATCTGCTACGGAGCGCAGCTCATAGCGCACCAGCTCGGAGGAATCGTAGCAACAGCACCGACGAGCGAATACGGTCATACAGAAGTTACAGTAGATAGCCAGGATGGAATCCTCGCAGGCCTCGGCTTTGGCGGCCCAGAGACGACGGGCTGCGCGACCGAGGGCCACACGATCATGTGGATGAGCCACACGGACTACATCCAGCAAGTACCAGCTGGCTTTGCAATTACAGCCCACACGCCGGTCTGCCCAGTAGCAGCCATGGAGAACCCAGAGAAGAAGCTGTATGCAACCCAGTTCCACCCAGAGGTAATGCACTCTGTGGAAGGCTTCAAGGTTCTCAGGAACTTTGTTGTAAACATCTGCGGATGCAAGTGCGACTGGAAGATGGATTCGTTCGTAGAGACCACGATCAAAGAGTTAAGAGAGAAAATCGGAGACGGCAAAGTCCTCTGCGCACTCTCAGGCGGCGTAGACTCATCCGTAGCCGCAGTGCTCCTCTCCAAGGCAGTAGGCAAGCAGCTCACATGCGTATTCGTAGACCACGGTCTGCTCCGCAAGAACGAGGCTGAAGAGGTAGAAGCCGTATTCGGACCAGAAGGCCCATACGACCTTAACTTCATCAAAGTAGACGCAAAGCAGAGATTTTACGATAAATTAGCAGGCGTTACAGAGCCGGAAGCTAAGAGAAAGATCATCGGCGAAGAATTCATCAGAGTATTCGAGGATGAGGCGAAGAAAATCGGCGCAGTAGATTATCTCGTACAAGGGACGATTTATCCAGACGTAATCGAATCCGGCCTCGGCAAGTCCGCCGTAATCAAGAGCCACCACAACGTAGGCGGCCTCCCAGATTACGTAGACTTCAAGGAAATCATCGAGCCGCTCCGCATGCTCTTCAAGGACGAAGTTCGCAAGGCAGGACTTGAGCTCGGCATCCCGGATTATTTGGTATACCGCCAGCCGTTCCCAGGCCCAGGCCTCGGAATAAGAATCATCGGCGATGTTACCCCAGAGAAGGTCAAGATCGTCCAGGATGCAGACTATATCTATAGAGAAGAGATTGCCAAAGCCATGAACGAAGGCAAGATTCCTAAGTTCGGCCAGCCAGGCACGCTTGGCCAGTACTTCGCAGCACTCACTAACATGAGATCCGTAGGCGTAATGGGCGATTTCCGTACATATGATTATGCCATCGCACTCAGAGCCGTTCTCACGAGCGACTTCATGACAGCAGAGGCAGCACACCTTCCGTGGGATGTGCTCGATAGAGTAACGACCAGAATAGTCAACGAGGTGGAACACGTAAATAGAGTAATATATGATTGTACCGGAAAGCCGCCTGGAACAATCGAGTTTGAATAGCATGAAAAACGAATTACCAATCGGCAAGCTCGACAGCGAGATTCTGCAGCGCGCCGTAATAGATCAAATTGAATATAAACGCCCAGAAGTCCGCATCCACTCCCAGATAGGAGTGGACTGCGCGGCCATAGACTTCGGCGAGTACGAATGCCTCATGTCCACCGACCCGATTACGGCTTCAGTGAACGACATAGGCAAGCTCTGCATCAACATCTCCGCTAATGATATTGCAGCGAGCGGAGTAGAGCCGGTTGGCATCATGCTCACCGTCCTCCTGCCAGTAGGAACTACGGAAGAGGACATCGAGCGCATGATGGCAGACGCAGCGGCCGCCGCTAGGTCAGCAGGCATAGAGATCATGGGCGGCCACACCGAGATCACAGAAGCGGTGAACAAGCCAGTGATAGTCTCCACGGCAATCGGCCGCGGCAGGAAGGTGCAGACCGCAACGGACATAGAAATAGGCGATCAGGTTATAATGACCAAGACCGCAGGCATAGAGGGCACAGCCATCATAGCTAGGGACTACGCACAGGACCTGGCGGAAGCCCTTACGCCAGAAGAACTTGAACACGCACAGAACCTCATGCGAGAGGTAAGCGTAGTCAGAGAAGGAATCATAGCAGGCAGAATAGGCACGCACGGAATGCACGACATCACAGAAGGCGGGGTGCTCGGAGCAGTCTGGGAAGTGTGTAACATTGCGGATGTAGGAGTTTTGTTGGAAGAAGAGAATATTCCGATTGACCCTGTATCACGCAAGATATGTGAATTTTGTCAGATAGATATACTCAGGCTCATATCCAGTGGATCCATGCTGATCATAGCAAGCCCGGATTCACCTTTAGTCACTGAGTTAAGAAAGGCAGGTATACAGACAAGCATAATCGGGACAATTCGGCCGAAAGAAGAAGGCCTTTATATAAATCACAGAATCATCACACCACCGGTAGCAGATGAACTTTATAAAGTGGTAAGATAGATTCGAAAAAATTAAACGGAGGTAATGAATGCGCAAAAGAGTAATCGCAATTCTTGTGGCGCTGATGCTGGTAGTCACCACGATTCCGGCATTCGCAACTGAGATTACGCAAGATAGCGAAGCATCAAACGCAGGGGGAACTGAAGTTACAACAGAAGCAAACACGGCCGCAACTGAAGACCAGGAGCAAGACGCTCAGGACACAGACAGCGACCAAGGCGAGGACATAGATATACAAGAAGACGAACCAGAACCAGAGCCCGAGCCAGAGGACGAAATATCCAAATACCAAAAGGGACTTGCAGCCTACATCAGACGCTGCAATAGCAATATAGGCAAGAAATGGTCAATCACATTAGCAGGATATTTCATCAAATACGGGGATAGATATGATATAGACGAGAAAGTAGTCATGGCACTTGCACAGCGCGAGAGCAACTTCCGCGCCAAGGCCAAGAGCAGATACGGCTACAAGGGCATGATGCAGATGAACGATTCGTTCGCTACGAGCAACGGATATAAACCATCGGATCTGTATAACGCAGAGGTAAGCATCAAATTAGCCAGCCGCTATATCAGCAAAATGAAAAAGAAATATGGCACATACACGAAGGCGATTTGCTGCTATGTATGCGGCAGCGGAGCAGTAGCAACAGGCAGATACAATAAGGAGCCAGGCTGGTCCGTAATGAAAATGAGAACGAAGATCAAAACGTATCTGAAGGATAGAGATTATATATAATGAAGAAAAATCCATGGGAAAAAGAATGGGAAAACCTGAATAAGAAGGAAGCCAAATTCTCGGAGAAGAGGAAACAGGGCCCGACATCCGTGCTTTTGCAGAAGCTAGAGCGCGTCGTGCCCGAGAAGCTGAGCGGGACGCTGAACGCAGCGTACTATAAGGCGTTTCAGATAATCTTTGAGAAGGGCACAGGCGTAATCGAGAAGACATATAATAAGGAACGCCGAGAGACAGACTTCAAGGTAAACACCTACGAATCAGAGATAGCGCCAGGAAAGCGCGCCGCGAAGAACTTCGAGCGGAAGGCGAAATCGGCGCGCACGCTGAACCTCCTGATTTCAGGAGTGGAAGGCATAGGCATGGGACTCGTAGGATCAGGACTCCCAGACATCCCAGTCTTTATCGGAATGGTGCTGAAGAGCATATATGAGACAGCACTCAGCTACGGCTTTGAGTACGAGTCCGACAAGGAGAAGATTTTTATCCTGAAAATCATAGAGGCAGCGATGGCCGACGAAGAGAAGTTCGAACAGCTGAACGCCGCCTTGAACGAAGATATCCACAACATGACCATAAGCGAAGGCGAGTGGGACATCAGCCGTGAAGAGCAGATGAAGAGGTCCGCCGCCGCCCTCTCAGAAGAGATGATATACACGAAGTTCATACAGGGGTTCTTCGTGGTGGGCATGGTCGGCGGCATATTCGACCCAGTCTATGTAAATAGGATTAACGAATATGCGCTGCTCAAGTATAGGAGAAGGTTCCTCGAGGGAAAACTCGCGGGCGAGCCAGAGGGAGAAGCAAATGAAGACTAATAACCTAACGCAAGCCTCGCTCATCGCCGCCCTATACGTAGCACTGACGCTCATATCGAATATATTCGGGCTTGCGAGCGGAGTTATCCAGTTCAGGCTCTCTGAAATACTGACGATTTTGCCGATGCTCACGCCGGCGGCAATCCCTGGCCTCATAATCGGATGTTTGCTAGCGAACACGCTCACAGGAGCCGCGCTCTGGGACATAGTATTCGGCACCCTCGCCACAGCAATCGGCGCCATCGGCACGAGGTACCTCGGTAAGATCAGTCCGTACCTCGGCGTAATTCCGCCAATTGTAGCTAATATGTTAATCGTACCCAAGGTTTTGCAGCTCGTGTACGGGGCAGAAGGCTCGTACTTTTACTTCGTGCTGACGGTAGGCATAGGCGAGATAGTGATGTGCGGAATCGGTGGCATAATTTTGTATAAGCTGATAGGAGATAAGATATGAAATCCTATGTGATTAAGAATGAAGAATTCAAGACGAGCAATTGGTCGGGCGGCAAGACGACAGAGCTTGCGATTTTCCCGAGAGATTGTCAGTATATCAACCGCGACTTCACTTGGAGAATTAGCTCTGCGACCGTAGATGACGAAGAGTCTGACTTTACTCGGCTCCCTGATTACGACCGCGTGCTCATGGTCCTGAAGGGCGAAGTAGTCCTCAGCTATGAGAACGAGCGCGTTGCTAGGCTGAAAGAGCTCGAGCAGGACTCGTTTGATGGCGCATGGAAGACGAAGAGCTTCGGCAAGATCACGGATTTCAATCTCATGGTCAGGAAGGGCTGCGAAGGGTACTTAGATGTAATCGAGCCGGGCCAGGAGAGCAAGGCGTTTGGCAATAGCATACAGAGCGAGCTTCCGCTTGCGACGCACGCCATCTACTGCAAGGAAGGGTATATAATTGTAGATAACCAGATGGTGAAAGCTGGCGAGCTCATAGTAATGGAGTTTGAAGAGGAGAGCCCGAGCTACACGCTCATGGGCGAGGGCGTAGCAATCCGCGCGCAGATCTACATGCCGCTAGAGGCTGAGGGCCCGGTTGAAATCCCAGCTGAGCCAGCGAGCTTCGATGATTTCAAGACGGCAGTTTTCCTTGCGAACACTCAGTTTAGGTTCGCGGATAAGATATTCAAGTCGATTCAGAACACTTGGTATGACGAGAAGCTCTCGAAGGCGATCAAGACGATCGAGAAATTCTGCGTCACGTTTATTATACTCGTGCTCGGGATCGTGATCATCGCCTCTGCTGAGGTAGTGGCTGGATGTTCAGACCTGGCAATCGGTCTTTCTATGATTGCGTGGGTTATTGCAGATTGCCTGATTATATCCCCGCTGGTATATTTGATAGCCTGCCCGAAGCCAATACGGGCGCACATCAAGGACGTAGATAACCTGACGCCATACGAGCAGAAGGTCCGCGAGCAGCAGCTCGGC
>CAVGSW010000041.1:0-10306 GCA_963631945.1 Flexilinea sp.
TATCTCGACTTGCGGACTGATATGTATGTCATAGGTGGCTCGGAATTGATGATTCCAGTCCATGCGATTGTAATTATGTTCTTAATGCTTTCGTCACCGCAGCTTACCATTACCGCTGCGATTGGGCTCAGGAGCGTGCCTGGCTTGAATGATTTTTTGTTGCTCATTTTACTAACCTCATTATTATAATTTCCGCATGCGCTCGAGCAGGTTCTGGAATTCTTCTGGCGGCTTAGCGCGGAACTCCATGTACTCGCCTGTCCTCGGATGGACGAAGCCAAGTACTTCTGCGTGGAGCATCTGCCCTGTCTGAATCAGGGTTTGCTTCGCTGGTCCGTAGACCTGATCGCCTACGAGCGGATGTTTGATATATGACATGTGCACGCGAATCTGATGCGTGCGGCCGGTTTCGAGTCTCGCTTCGATGAGCGTGTACTTGCCGAAGCGCTCCAGCACCGTCCAGTGCGTGACCGCGCGCTTGGAATTCTGATCGGTCACGGCCATCTTGAGGCGGTTCTTCGGATCGCGGCCAATCGGTGCGTCGACCGTGCCCGTGTCCTCTGCGAAGTTGTTATACACTATGGCCTTGTAGCGACGCGTGATGCTGTGCTCTGCGAGCTGCGCAGAAAGCGCCTCGTGCGCGGCATCGTTCTTCGCTATCATGAGAAGCCCGCTCGTGTCCTTATCGATTCTGTGAACGATGCCCGGGCGAATAACGCCGTTGATCGACGAAAGCCTATCGCCGCAGTGATACATGATTGCGTTCACGAGCGTGCCCGTGTAGTTACCGACCGCTGGGTGCACTACCATGCCCTTCGGCTTATTCACGACGAGCACATCATCGTCCTCGTAGATTATGTCGAGCGGAATGTTCTCCGCTTCTACGGATAGCTTCTCTGGCGGCGGAATCACGATTTCGACTTTGTCGCCTTCGCTGACCTTGAACTTCTTGGAAGTCATAAGCTCGCCGTTCAGCGTGAGATTACCGCCTTCGATAAGCTTCTGAATGAAGCTCCTCGATGTGTCCGGTAAAAGCAAAGAAAGCACTGAATCTATTCGAGTGCTTTGGTTTTCTTTGTCTATTATGAATGTATATGTATTAGGATTCTCCATCTGCCTTCTCCTCTGGCTTGTCGAAAAAGAAAAGGTATAGCACTAGCAGGAAGCAACCTACGCAAACCGCAATGTCCGCAACGTTGAATATCCAGTCCCAGAACGGAATATCCGCCGTGAAGTCTAGGAAATCCGTTACGTAGCCTTGCGTAACTCTGTCTATCAGATTGCCGATGCCGCCTGCCACGATAAGCTCGATTGCAAGTGCAAGGCTCCAGTGCGCATCCCGATGTCTCTCGAGATACCAAATCGCCACTACCATTGCAATCACTGGGATTAGAATGAGTACGAGCGTATCGTTCTGGAACATGCTGAGCGCGGCGCCGTAGTTATTGATATGCGACAGCTTGAAAAAGTCGCCGATGACTGGCACCGATTCGCCCACCTCGAGGTTCGCCTTAATCGCAATCTTGCTCAGCTGATCTGCCAAAATGAGTGCGACTATAAATAGGCACCTTTTGAGCCTCATCTGATGTTCACCATTGTTTTGTCCTTATCGAATTCCGCGCTTGCGCTTGCCTCGCTCACCGGCTGGATCTTCGTGGCCTTGATATCCTCGCTACCGTCAGTGTTTGCGAGCGATGCTGGCATGAAGTCCTCCTCGAAATCCTTGAGCAAGTCTTCGCCCACGAAGTCGAGTCTCTCGAGCTCTGCCTCAAGCAAGTTCTTGTATCTGCCCTTCAGCATGTCGACTCTCGTCTTCAGTCTATTCGCCTCGTCTGTGAGTTTGCCGATGGATTCCTTTGCTTCCTTGGTAATCATGCTCGCTTCCATCTCGGCGTTTTTCAGCAGGATCTCCGCTCTTCTTTCAGCGCTTGCTGCTATGTCATTCATCAGCGATTTCGCTGCCTCGAGCGTCTCGTAAACGCTCGTCTCGGTGTTCATGTGCTTGTCAACCTGAACGTGCGCCTTGCCGAGCTCGTCCTTCAGCTGCTTGTTTTCTCTGATGAGTTTTTCCATGTCGAGTATGATCAGGTCGAGATAATCGTCTACCTCGTCTGGGTCATAGCCCTTTTTTGTTCTGGAAAATTGCTTGTTTTCTATATCTGAAGGTGTAATCATTCCTTCGTCCTCCGATTCTAATTTATTGTGCGTCTGTGCGCGCTTACCTATCTAGTTGACCAAGGGCTCTTGTTTGCGCCGAAGTCAAAGCCAGTTCTCTCTTCCTGGTTCGTCGTGATGTCGACCTTCTCAGGAGCAAAGATAAAGATGTTGTTCGCTACCTTCTGAACGTTGCCGTTGAGCGCATATGTTGCGCCGCTGAGGAAGTCGAAAATCTTCTTGGCTGTCTCTGTCTCAATTTTCTCGAGGTTGATTACGACTGGGCGTTTTGCCTTGAGGCTGTCTACGAGCTTCGGGCACTCGTCAAAGTTCTTCGGCTCGATAACAACGAGCGTGAATGTGCTGGTGCCTGCGATTGAAACTCTTTTTTCGATTGGAATTGCCTTTGGGGCGTCCTGCGATACTGCCTTTGGTTGGAACGAGCCTGTGATTGGCTGTGCCGGCTTGCTCTCTTCTGCGATAACCTGCTGCTTAGCGGCCTCGATTTCTTCTTCCGTCAAATCGTCGTCGACCCCGTCAATTCCAACTAATTTTTTGAATGTGTCTGAAAATCCCATTTTTTAGTTTCCTCCCATTTTCTTGCTGTAATCTCTGACCCCAAATATCGATGTGCCTACTCTGATCAGCGTGGAGCCTTCTTCTATCGCTACCTCAAAGTCGTTCGACATGCCCATCGACAGGTATTTGAAGTCGATTTGCGGGCTGTCTAACTTGCCGTATTCGTCGTATAATTTCTTGACCGCAGCGAAGTACTGGCGCGCGTCGTCTGGGTTGTCCTCAAAAGGCGCGATGCACATCAGACCGCGGATGCGAACGTTCGGGCACGTTGCGAGGATGTCCTCGATGAGCTTGCCTGTCTCGTCCGTCGTGATTCCGAACTTGCTTTCTTCCATTGCGGAATTTACTTGAATCAAAATGTCCATCGTCAGGTTGTGTTGCTCGGCGCGTTTGTTTATCTCCTGCGCGAGGTGGAGCGAGTCGACGGAGTGAATCATGCAAACTTTGTCGATGATGTACTTGACTTTGTTCGTCTGCAGGTGGCCGATGAGGTGCCATCTGACTGGCTTGACGCCGTCGTATTTGTTCAAAATCTCTTGGACTTTGTTCTCGCCGATGTCTGTGATGCCGCAGTCGATTGCCTCGTTGATTTCGTCGACGTCGTGCAATTTCGTCACAGCCACGAGCAAAACATCATCGCCGCTCCTGCCTGAGCGTTTGGCCGCCTCGTCCTTCTGGTGGCGGATGTACTCTATGTTCTCTCTGATTGACATGTGGATCACTCTCCTTTGCTCCTCAGTATTTCGTCATAGTTGCTGACCGTGCTCACGGTCTTGCCTTCATCGTCATAAAAATAGCTCTGCTCGACGACGCTCGTGTCGCCGTCGGTCGCCAGCACGCTGACTCTCGTGAAGTTGTAGTTGCCGAATTTGTCCTTGACGTAAACGCCCTTGTGGCCGTCCTCTTCGACTATGCTCGATGTCTCTATCAAAATCCCGCTTCGGCTCGACTTGACGAGGTTGCATTCCTTGGATCTATACTTATCAAAATCCTCGTAGTAGCGGTTGCAAGAAAGGACGATTTTCTGCTTTTCCCCTTCCGCTGTCACTGATTTCACTTTCATCTTCAGACGCGTGTCGCTATCTAAATCCACGTAAACGCGGTTGCCTTCCGTGAAGCCTTCCGCATCATCTGCACTGAGCCATGCAACGAGGTACCATGCGGTGTTATCGATGATTTTGAAAATCGGGTCACCTGCCGTAGCTTCCTTCTTGCACTTGTTCACGGAGAAATCATCAGCTTCGGCTTTCTCGAGGCTCGCAATCGTGATACTGTCCAGCGCGTCCGACGTGAGGCTTTCCTCGAGGCCGTCGTAATAGTAGCTTACGATTCCGTGCTTATCCGAGGAATAGTAAGCGGTGCCTGAGAGCGTGACGATTTTGCTGCCTGTGCGCATGAGCTTGCCGCTCTTGACGTTTCTGGTGACCGTGCCAGCGGAATCGGCCGTAAATACGGTTTCATCCCGCACGAAAAGGCAGTCCGCCTCAGCTCCCGCCTCAAGCGTTCCGTACTCTGCGACGTAAGTTTCCTTGAATGCGTCCGACACATTCGGCACGACGTAGATAAATACGCACAGAATTGCAACTAATATTAACCAGCCAATTACGTAAAACTTGGTCTTGGATTTTTTCTTTGTCGTTTGTGTTGCGATTTCGTTTTTCATCATTTCATTTTACCACAAGATATTGGGTTATACAAGCGAAAAGGTGGCGGCAAAAGAAAAAAAGCTCCCCTCGCAGGCGAAATTTTCGCGAGGGTGCGAGGGGAGCAGCAGCCTGCCCTGCCCTTAATGTTTATAGGGCAGGCAGGCCATGCCTTGTGCCCATGGCGGGCAGGCAGGCCATGCCTTGTGCCCATGGCGGGCAGGCTGGCCGTGGTTATTCTTCGTTTAAAATTTTTTCTAAGATGCGCTTCTCCTGCTTGGTGAGGGATGGGGCATCGTGCTTGCCGAGGGTGATGCCTCGGGCGCCTTGGGTCTGGCATCCTTGGGCGCTTCCAGTTATTCCCAGTTTCTCTAGGTAGGCTGCGAAAAGGTCTGGGCGGCGCTCCTTCGTCAAAGCGAGCGAGCGCTCGTACTGCCAGAGGTGTATCTCCTGATGGTTGCCGCCGAAGAGGACTTCCGGTACTGCCCTGCCCTCGTATTCGCGCGGCTTGGTGTACTGGTCGAATTCCAGAAGGCCCGAGTAGATGGACTCTTCGGTTGCTGACTCTTCGCTTCCGAGGACTTCTGGAATGAAGCGCGATACGCTGTCGATGAGCACCATCGCTGCGAGCTCGCCTCCTGTCAGGATGTAGTCGCCTATCGAGATTTCTTCCATGTTCCAGGCGTCTAACACGCGTTGGTCTACGCCTTCGTAGTGCCCGCAGAGGATTGTCAGCTCTGGAGCGGCCGCCAGCTCTTCGATTTTCTGCTGGTCTAGGATGCGGCCGCGCGGGGACATGTAAATTATGTGCGCCGGCTCGCCCCCGCCAAGCTCCGCTGGGGCGAGCGCGCCCGCCAGCGGCGTCGCCTGACCGCCTGCGGCGTCCAGGCTCCTGAGCGCATCGAAAATCGGCTGGGCGCTCATAACCATCCCAGGTCCGCCACCGAACGGCGTGTCATCCGTCTTCCGATGCTTGTCCAGCGTATAGTCCCTGATGTTCACCAGGTTAATATCCAGTATTCCCTTGTCTACAGCCCTCCCGAGTATGCTCGCCTCAGTCACTGGGGTGAACATCTCTGGGAACAGCGTTAACACGTTGATCTTCATAATTTTGCCCTATAATCTGCGGGCGGCTGGCACAACAATTGCGAATGCGCCAGCCGCCTACTGCTTTCCTAATATCAAGTTCGGGGCGGGCGGCGCAGGTCTCCCCTGAGCTACCCTTGCGGAGACCTGCCCGCCTTGCGAGCCCCCGAACACTGTCAACTAAGCCCAGCGCAGGCTCGCAAGGCGCGCCGTGCCCTCAGCAGCTCTGGCGGCACGGCGGCCGCCCGCCCCGCCCTGCTCAGTCAATCTTAATAGCCTCGTCATCGATAAACCCAGGAATCAGATGCACCCGCACCTGCTTCTCGGCAATCGAAACCGACTTTACGAACTCCCCAACGACCGGAATCAGCGCTTCCTTGCCGTTAGCGAGCTTAATCTGATATATATCCTGAGCCGCGTTCTGAATGACATCCGTAATCTCGCCAATCGCAGCTCCAGTCTCGTCATTCACTACAGCGCAGCCAATGAGATCCTTTACATAATACGTATCCTCAGGCAGCTCGCGCAAATCGTCCTCAGTGATATAGACATCACGCTCCCTCAGAGCCTCCGCCGCGTTCCTATCGTCCACGCCCGCAAGCTTGAGAATCGCCGTATCCTTCTGATACCTAACCTTTTCTATCTCGTATTCGACGAACTTGCCCTTGCTCTCGATGAGAACGCTATCGAGCTCCTCGAAGCGCTCCTTGTAGTCCGAGTAGTGATAAACCTTCACCTCGCCGCGAAGAGCCACCGCCGAAACAATTTTCCCAATTTTTATCTTTTCCATTTTTAGAACTCCAGCGTATCAACCTTCGGCAAAACCTCCGCCAAAACCTGCCGAGCGCGCTCAATCCTCCACGCACTCAGCGGCTCATCACGACGGATTGAGCGCCTGAGCAGTCTCGCATAACCGATAACACGAGCCTTGTCCTCAACCTCCTGAATCCGAGCCTCATCGTTCGTCCCGAGGTAAGCCGCAAGCGACATCTTCCAGAACCTATGCGAAAGCTCAGGTGGGAATCCAAGGAAAGGCGAAACATCGTCAATATAAGCCTCTGGGAACCCAACATAAGCGTTGAACATCGACGCAAGCTCGATAATCGGATGTCCGACCGCAAGCGTATCCATATCGATAATCAAAGTCTCTCCATTTTGAATCATTACGTTGTTCGTGTGATAATCGCCGTGCAGAAGCGTGTTCGTCTCAGGCAAATCCGCCACAAGGCTCGAAAGCTTCTCAGACTGGTCGCTCGGCAGATGGTCCTTCAGGAAGTCCGCCCACTTCGTAACGTCATCCTTAGCCGACGTGAACTCGCCAGGCTCCGGATGAATCGCATGGATTTCCTTCAGCGTGTCGATGAAATAACGCACAGGCTCCTCCAAGTGCTCAGAATCCTCGCGAATCATCTTCGAAAGCGACTTGGCCGTGAGCATCTCCGCAACCGTGCCATAGCCCTCGCCAACCCTAACGATATCGTAAGGAATCGCCGTATTCATGCCCAGCACGAACGCCTTACGCGCATTCTCCTGCTCGTGCTTAATCTCCGGCAAAGCATCCTGATTGAAATACACCTTGACAATCGTCTCGTCGTCGTACCTGTAAACAGCGCCATTCGAGCCGCGCGCAATGAATTCGCAGCCATCGACCGAGAGCCGCCTAAACGCCTTTCGGATATTCACCATCTCAGTAAAACCAGTCATCTCGAAGATTTCGTAAACTGCCGAAGAAACGTTTATAATCGCCAGCTTCGGGAACGCCTTCCTGAGCTTGAGCACAACTCTCAGCCCCGCACTCGAGATATACTCCAGGTCGTCCGCATCCAGCACGAGCGCATTGTCAGGATTCGCCTCAACTAGCGCGAAAATCCCACTCTCGACATCCTGCGCATTGCTCGCGTCAATCCTTCCTGCCAAATCAACATACAAAATTCCATTGTCTACGCGTCCATTAATTTCTGCCATATTTTTCTCCAAACCTACTTCTCAATCGTCAAAATCTCCGAAAATCCAGTCATTTCAAAGATTTCCATCACATCATCGCAAACGCCAGTAACCTTCATACTGCCCTGCTTGTTCATTTTTTTCTGCGCCCCGAGAATCACTCTGAGACCAGCACTCGATGTGTATTCCATCTTCGAAAGGTCGAGCGTAAGCTCCGTCACATCATCCCCGAGCGCTGTGATTTTTTCTTCGAGCTGAGGAGCGCTGATCGTGTCGAGTCTGCCCTCTACCGCTACAACAGCCACATTGTCATTTTTCGTTACATTTACGTTCATATCTTAAGTCCTCCATGAAAAATTCAAATTCTCACAAACATCAAATTTTCTTCATCATTACCAAAACATTCTTCTCACCATCGCGACGATATTCGATTTCATCCATCGTCTTCTTCGTGATGAAAATCCCAAGTCCGCCGATGTCTCGCTCGTCTGCCGAAAGCGTAATGTCAGGGTCTTCTGACTCAAGCGGGTTGAAATACGGACCCTCGTCGACAAACTCGAACACAGCCTCGCGGCTCGCAGGGTTAAATGCAAACCGCACGTGAGCCATGCCGCCCTCGACATCCCTATATGCGTACTTGGCGATATTGGTAAATATCTCCTCGACAACGACGCTTATCGCAAACGTCGTCTTCATCGGACATTTCGCCTTCTCAAGCTCGCCCTCGAAGAACTCCATCACACCTGGCAAAGCCTCAATATTGCCGTTGAACTCGCGATTCTCCTCCCAAGCCTTGCAGCCGTGGTATTCGAACGCCAGCATCGTGATATCATCGAACTGTGGTGCGCCCTCGCAGAATGCATCGATGTTAGCCTTGAGTTCAGGCAAAATCTCACTCGCATCCATGCTCTCATTCTTTGTAAGGAAGCTCATCAGGCGCTCCTCACCGTAAAGCTCATTGCGAACATTCGTAGCCTCAGTTACGCCGTCAGTGTACAGGAACAGCTTGTCGCCAGCATCGAGCTTCAGAACATTCTTCTTGTACTTGATGCCCTCCATGCCAGCCAGAACGAATCCTGCAGGAGCCTTGAGCATCTTGAATCCTTCAGCAGCCTCGCCAGCCTTCATAATCATCGGTGGATTGTGCCCAGCGTTGACATACTCGAGCTCGCCATTAGCCGTATCGAACACGCCCATCCAAGCCGTAACGAACATGCCAGAGTCATTGCCCTCGCAGAGCTTATCGTTCGCTGCCGTGAAAACATCGTTTATCTCAAGTCCACTCTCCGCAAGGTCCTTGATAATCGTCTTCGCCTGCATCATGAACATCGCAGCCGGAATTCCCTTGCCAGAAACATCCGCAATGAGAATTGCAACCCTATGTTCTCCAAGTTGATAAAAGTCATAGAAATCTCCGCCGACTTCCTTAGCAGTGAACATCGCAGCATCGATACCGTAGAACTCCGTTGAAGGAATATCCGTCGGAAGAGCCGAATTCTGAATCTTCTTCGCGTATTCAAGCTCGCGGTCAATCCGAGCCGCTGTCTCGTCGATATATCGTTTCAGAGTCGCAACGGTCATGTTGATGTCATCCGAAAGCGAAGAGAATTCCTCGTTCGAACGCACATCCACGGTCACATCGAGATTGCCCTCCGTGATCATGTTCAGCGTGCCGTTGACTTTCTTCATATTGTTAATTATAACACGCTTAATCAAAAAGTAAATAAATATGAACAGCGTTCCGAATATCAAAATCTGCATGTACACGCTCGTATACAGCGACGCATCTCGCATGAACATCGCCTCACTATACGGCAGATAGCCGATAATGTAGTAATCGCCCGATTTCTTGAAGCTCATCAGATATTCCGTCTCGTTGAACGTCACATCGTACAGCTTGCCTTCCGTCATCCCCGAAAGATCCACGTTAATTCCATAATCCGCAAGTGGCTTGCAATATTCCTCTTTCTCGTAGATGACAACCTGATTCTCATCGCAAACTATGATTTGTCCCGACTGGCCTATATGCCTGTTCTTCGTTGCAGTTTCAACGGATGACTCCTGCATAGTCTTCTCCACGTCGCTTATCGCTATGGAAATAATCGAGCTATTCTCTATCTGCGTCATCCGGTTTTGCAGATCATAAGTGAACCTACTCGTGAAGAGAAATGCAATCGAAATGCAGACAAGCAGCCATCTCTGGAATGTCTGCGCAATTCTCTCCCTGCCGTGTCCTTTTCTTCTTTTGTCGTGCGCCAAAAGGCTTATGATGATGATTGGAACGCCCGCAGCGATTGCATTTCCTGCGATCATCGGCGTTGTCAGTGCCTTCACCAGCGTGAAAGCGTTCGATGCATCCGACATGTTCGTCAGGAAAATCAAAATCATGTGTATAACCTCGCAAATCACCGCAAGGAACACACCATATCCCCATGTCGCTTTCTTGTTGTCAAACAGCCATTTTCTGAACGCAGCTGCAATGAGACCCGCCAGAATGGTCGCCGCGCTGCACGCAAATCTCGTGTATGCGCTCACGCCCGTGTATATCGAAAACCACTGCGCAAGTCCTCCGATGAGTCCCGCGATTATGCCCGCTGGCGCTCCGAAAATCAGTCCGCATGTCAGCGGCATAGCATCGCAAACGCTTGCAACTACACCCGTTGTATAGATTCCGTGCCCCGACGCATACACCGCAATCGCCCCGAAAACAATACCTATTATAACCTGCTTGTACCAACACTTAATTTTGCTAAACGATGTGTGTTTTTCCAATAAATAAAATGCACACGCCGCAACTATATTCAGCCCAATCGGCATACAAAGATCTATCATTTTCTTTCCTCGTTAGTAAATAGGCACATACCAATCGAAGTAGTATGTGCCCTAATTTGCAATCTATC
>CAVGSW010000042.1:0-10301 GCA_963631945.1 Flexilinea sp.
GGATACTCGAAATCGGAACGGCGGTAGGCTATTCCGCAGCGTTTTTCAACAAGGCTTGCGGAGCTGAAGTCGTAACGATAGAGAAGAACCCAGAGATGGCGGCAGTAGCTTGGATGAATCTCAAGAAACTCGGCTGCGAGGATAGCATAGAGATTCTCAGAGGCGACGGCGAGACAGCCATCCAGTCGCTGAAAGAGCTTAGGAACGCTGGAATTGCGGATCCGTTCGCACCGGCAGCGAGGAAGAAGTCAACAGAGCCTGAGAAAGAGTTCGACTTCCTCTTCATAGATGCCGCAAAGAGCCATTACAAGCGTTTCCTTGACGCAGCGCTTCCGCTGATGAGCAAAAACGCAGTAATCGTCTGCGACAACGTGCTTTTCCAAGGCAAGACGGCAAGCGACATCTACGACCAATTAGGTAAGCACAGGACGAACATCAGGCATATGAGAGAGTTCCTCGATTACATCAGCACTGACGAGCGCTTCGAAACGAGCATAATCGCAGTCGGTGACGGGCTCTCGATAACGTATTTGAAATAGAAATTAACGCATGAAGAAAATAGAATTGCTGGCTCCGGCTGGCGACCTTGAAAAACTGAAAATAGCCGTAATTTACGGGGCAGACGCTGTATACTTCGGGGGAGAGATGTTTTCTCTGAGAGCGGGTGCTGGCAATCTGACCTTTGATGAAATGAAGGAAGGCATTGCATTTGCGCACGAGCGCGGAGCAAAGTGTTATCTCACGATAAACATATTTGCTCACAATAGAGACATTGAGCCTCTGACTGAGTATTTGCAACGCATTAAAGCACTGGATATAGATGCTTTCATCGTAAGCGACCCAGGAATCATCTCGCTCATTCAGGAGATTATCCCTGATGCCGAGCTTCATCTCAGCACTCAGGCAAATATGACCAATTACAAAACGGCAAATTTCTGGTATAATATAGGGGTGAAGCGAATCGTGCTCGCCCGCGAGCTCAGTTTCGAGGAGATTGCAGGCGTTAGAGCAAACACGCCAGACGACCTTGAGTACGAGGCTTTCGTGCACGGCGCGATGTGCATTTCCTACTCGGGCAGATGCCTTCTCAGCAACTTTATGATTGAGAGGGACGCAAACCAAGGCATGTGCGCGCATCCTTGCCGTTGGAAATATGCTCTCGTAGAGGAGCAGCGGCCAGGCCAGTATTATCCGATAGAAGAAGATGACCGCGGGACATACATTCTCAACTCTCGCGACCTTTGCATGATAGAACACATTCCAGAGCTCATCAATTCGGGACTAGCATCTCTTAAGATTGAGGGCAGGATGAAGAGCATTTTCTACGTGGCGACGATAATCGCAGCGTACAGGAAGGCGATAGACGCGTATTACGCGGATCCTGAGCATTACGAATTCAAGCAGGAATGGATGAATGAGATGAAGAAAGTCAGCCACAGGGAATTCACGACGGGCTTTTACTTCAACAATCCGACGAACAAGGACCAGAATTACCGCACGAGCGCTTACACTCGCGACTATGCTTTCACTGGACTCGTTAAATCATACGACCCTGAGACTGGCTACGCTATAGTGGAGCAAAGAAATAAGATGGTACTTGGCGACGAAATCGAGATTTTCGGGCCAGGCGCAGACTTCTTCGTGCAGGAACTGACGGAGATGTATGATGAGGAAGGCAATCCGATTGATTCAGCGCCTCATCCGCAGCAAATCCTGAAGATTAAGATGAACAAGCCAGTTGCGGAGAACTTCATGCTTCGCAAACGTAAGGAAGAGACTAGTAAATAGATTTTATCGGAGAAATCCGAAATAATAAAAAGGAGAAAAATCATGACAAGTGACTTAGGCAGTGGGCCCAGTCAGCCAAACGAAGAGTTTGGGAAGCTGGCGGAGCTAGCAAAGGAAGGGCCAGAGAAGCCCGAAGTAATCGAAGTTAAGAAAGAAATCAAGAAGGATCCGAAGAAAGACGCAGGTAAGAAAGAAGGCAAAATGAAAGGCTTTTTCCACCGCGTTCTGAAGAAAGAAGATTCTCAGCAGCTCGAAGAGGAAGTTATGTCCATGCTCGAGCAGGGTCAGGAATCGGGCATATTCAAGGAAGAAGGAAAGAAGATGATCAACTCCATCTTCGCCTTTGATGACAAGCTTGCGTATGAGATTATGACCCCGCGTACTGATGTGTTCGTCATCGACATCGATGACCCGCCAGAGAAGTATATGGAAGACTTCATGAAGCTCAGATATTCCAGAATCCCAGTTTGCAAGGGCGAAACGGACAATATCGTCGGGATCTTGCACATCAAGGATTACCTAATTCAGGCTTGGGAGAAGGGATTTGATGGGGTAGAGATTGCCTCAATCATCAGGAAGGCGTATTTCGTGCCGGAGACGAAGAACATCGACTCGCTTCTGTATGAGATGCAGGCTGCCAAGCAGCAGATTGCAATCCTCATCGACGAGTACGGCGGATTCAGCGGCATAGTCACGATGGAAGACATAATCGAGCAGGTTGTTGGCGACATCGACGACGAGTACGACGAAGAAGAGGAAATCATCGACAAGGTTGACGATAACATTTATCTGGTAGACGGAGATGTAGACCTCGATGACCTTGACGAAGAGCTTGGAATCAACCTTGAATCGCAGACAAGCGAGACAATCGGCGGATTCATTATAGATATACTCGGAGAAATTCCAGACGAGAAGGATGTCGGCAGAATCGTTGAATTCGAAGACTATCAGTTCAAGATCATGGCGATTTCCGACAGAAGAATCGAGAGAGTCAAGATTTATCTGCCGAAAAAAGACGGAGAGGAAGACTCCGAGCAATAATATTTGTTAACATTCCTAACAGGGAGCTAAACAATCACGTTAAACTGTCCGAATAGGATGTAATATAATTATAAGAGGTGCAAAAATGAGTGAAAAAACATGTAATTGCAATTGTGCCGAGAAGAGGAAGGAGCAGTTCAAAGACCTGCAGCCTGTTTTAGACCAATATGCAAACGTAAAGGGTAGCTTGATTACTATCCTTCAGAAAGCTCAGGATATCTACGGTTATCTGTCAGTAGACACGATTAACTACATATCCGATGCAACTGGCATCAAGCCAGCAAAGATCTACGGCGTTGCAACATTCTACGCTCAGTTCAGACTGCAGCCTATCGGTAAGCATCTTGTAATGCTTTGCCAGGGTACTGCTTGCCACGTAAACGGCTCCGAAATGGTAGCGGAAGCTGCTTGCGAGTTCTTGGGAATCCAGGACGGCGAGACTACAGAAGACGGTCTGTTCACAATCAACAATGTTGCTTGTCTGGGATGCTGCTCACTGGCTCCAGTAATGATGGTTAGAAGCGCTGATGGCGACGAAACCTACGGCAACCTGACAAAGGACAAAGTAAAAGAGATTTTGGCTGAGATCAAAGCAAGAGGATAGGAGGTACTAAAGTAATGAGAGTAGTAGTTGGACAAGGCAGCTGCGGTATCGCTACTGGTGCCAAGAAAACCGTTGCCAAATTAGAAGAATTGATCGCCGCTAAGGGTTTAAACATCGAAGTAGGAACAGTAGGCTGCGTAGGTACTTGCTACCTTGAACCTATCGTTGACGTAATCGATGATAACGGCGAATTAACTAGATATGTCAAAGTTCAGCCAGACAAGGCTGAGAGAATCGTTGAGGAACATCTCGTAGGCGGCAAGGTTTGCGAAGATATGGCTATCTCCGAAGAAGACAAGCAGTTCCTCAGCAAGCAGCAGAGAGTAGTTCTCAGAAACTGCGGTGTTATAAACCCAGAGAACATCGATGAATACCTCGCTGCAGACGGCTACAAGGCTATTGAGAAAGTTCTCAAGACTATGAAGCCAGAAGAAGTTATCGAAGAAATCAAGATTTCTGGACTTAGAGGCAGAGGCGGCGCAGGCTTCCCTACATGGTTCAAGTGGAACGCAGCTAAGCAGAGCCCAGGAAATGAAAAATATCTCGTATGTAATGCCGACGAAGGTGACCCAGGCGCATTCATGGACCGTTCCGTTCTGGAAGGCGACCCACATTCACTTCTCGAAGGTATGATTATCGGTGGTTACGCAATGGGAGCACACCAGGGCGTAATTTACTGCCGTGCTGAGTATCCGCTCGCAATCAAGAGACTTGAGATCGCAATGGCTCAGGCAAGAGAAAGAGGATACCTTGGCAAGAACATCTTCGGTTCTGGATTTGACTTTGATATTTATATCAAGGCAGGTGCAGGCGCATTCGTATGCGGCGAAGAAACAGCTCTTATCGCATCCCTCGAGGGCGAAAGAGGTATGCCTAGACTTAAGCCACCTTTCCCTGCAGCTAAGGGATTCTGGCAGAAGCCAACAGACATCAACAACGTAGAAACACTCGCTAACGTTCCTTGGATCATCTTCAACGGCGGAGCTGCATTCGGCAAGTTCGGTACAGAAGCTTCCAAGGGTACTAAGGTATTCGCACTCGCTGGCAAGATCAAGAAGGGCGGCCTCGTAGAAGTACCTATGGGCATGACTCTTAGAGAAGTATTGTTCGGCATCGGCGGCGGCATCAAGAACGACAGACAGTTCAAGGCTGTACAGATGGGCGGACCTTCCGGCGGATGTATCCCAGCAAGCCTCATCGACACTCCTGTAACATACGAAGACATCAACAAGACTGGTGCTATCGTAGGTTCCGGCGGTATGATCGTAATGGACGAAGATACTTGCATGGTTGACATGGCTAGATACTTCCTCAACTTCACTCGTGACGAGTCCTGCGGTAAGTGTAACTACTGCCGTATCGGTACAAAGAGAATGCTTGAGATCCTCGAAAGAATCACAGAGGGCAAGGGCAGAGATGGCGACATCGAGCTTCTTCAGGAACTCGCTGGCAAGATCAAGGACGGTTCACTTTGCGGACTTGGCCAGACTGCACCTAACCCAGTTCTTACGACAATCAGACATTTCCGTAACGAGTACGAAGACCATATTTACAACCACAAGTGTACAGCTGCTTCCTGTAAGGCACTCATCACTTATAGCATCACAGATGCATGTAAGGGATGTACGCTTTGCGCACGTAACTGTCCAGTTGGCGCTATCACAGGCGAAGTCAAGAACAAGCACACTATCGACACTACGAAGTGTATCAAGTGCGGCAAGTGCTTAGACAATTGTAAGTTTGGCGCAATCGAGAAGAAATAGGGAGGAGGAAAAGGTAATGAAAAAATATAGATTAAACATTAACGGCAAAGAAGTTACTGGCTTTGCTGGACAAACTATTCTTGAAGTTGCCAGAGAAAATGATATTTTCATTCCAACTCTTTGCTACGACGAAAGAACAAAAATTTACGGTTCCTGCGGACTGTGTATGTGCGAGGTAGACGGCAATCCTAAGCTTTGCAAGGCTTGCGCAACAGAGATCGCTCCAGGAATGATCGTTAATACAAATACAGACAGAGTTATCGAGTCCAGAAAGACGAACCTCGAGCTCCTGCTTTCCAACCACACTGGTGACTGCAGACCTCCTTGCGTACTGGCTTGTCCTGCAAAGACTGACTGCCAGGGCTATGTTGGCCTCATCGCTAACGGACAGTTCGAGGAAGCACTTGAACTCGTAAAGGACAAGATTCCACTACCTGCAGCACTCGGCAGAGTTTGCCCACATCCATGTGAAGAAGCTTGCAGAAGAGGACTTGTTGACGAACCAATTTCCATCCAGCAGCTCAAGAGATTCGTTGCTGACCAGGATCTTGACGGACAGAGATTCATCCCAGAGTGCGAAGAAGACACAGGCAAGAGCGTTGCTATCATCGGCGGCGGCCCAATGGGACTTTCTGCAGCATATTTCTTAAGACAGATGGGTCACAGAGTAACGATCTTCGAATCCATGCCTAAGGCTGGTGGTATGCTTCGTTATGGTATCCCAGAATACAGACTTCCAAAGGCTGTACTTGATGACGAAATCGCAACTATCGAGATGATGGGTGCTGAGATCATCACAAACACTAAGGTTGGCGTTGATATCCCATTCGAGACAATCAAGAGCGACTACGATGCAGTTCTTCTTGGTATCGGTGCTTGGGTATCCACAGGCGTTGGCTGCAAGGGCGAGGACGCTGAGGGCGTTATCGGCGGTATTGATTTCCTTCGTCACGTTGTTAGAAACGAAGAAATCGGCATCGGCGAAAAGGTTGCTATCGTCGGCGGTGGTAACACAGCAATGGACGCTTGCAGAACAGCTGTAAGACTTGGTGCTAAGGAAGTTTACAACATTTACAGAAGAACAAAAGACGAGATGCCTGCTGACATGGTAGAAATCGAAGAGGCAGAAGAGGAAGGCGTAATCTTCAAGAACCTTACTAACCCACTCGAGGTTGTAAAGGACGAGAACGGTCACGTAAAGGAAGTTATCCTTCAGGTTATGGAGCTCGGCGAACCAGATGCATCCGGCAGAAGAAAACCAGTTCCAGTAGAAGGAAAGACAGAGACTCTTGCTATCGACACTATGATCCTTGCTATCGGCCAGGCAGTAGATGCATCAATCTTTGACTGTGACAAGACAAGAAAGAACGCAATCGCATACGATCCTGAGACATTCATGACCAGCATCCCTGGCGTATTCGCAGGCGGCGACTGTGGTAACGATAAGATTTCCATCGCAGTAGAAGCAATTGCTGACGCTAAGAAGGTTTCCGAGATTATCGATGCTTATCTCGATGGCGAAGAAATCAAGTACGAGAAGCCATTCTTCTGCGAGAGAGACGACATCAACGAAAAGACTTTCGAAGATAGAGAAAGAATGTGCAGACCTACACTTCCGCAGCTTAGTGCAGAAGAGAGAAAGGACAACTTCAGCGAGGTTATCCCTTATGCATATACAGAAGAGCAGGCAGTTGAAGAAGCTTCAAGATGTCTTGAGTGCGGCTGCCACGACTACTTCGAATGTAAGCTCATTGACTACGCTAACCAGTACGATGTACATCCAGAAAGATTCGCTGGTGACAAGAACACTATCGAATACGAAGATGCTCATCCGTTCATCGTTCGCGACCCTAACAAGTGTATCCTTTGCGGACTTTGCGTAAGAGTCTGCGACGAGGTTATGGGCGTTGGTGCTCTTGGCCTGGTACACAGAGGCTTCGACACAGTCGTTAAGCCAAACATGGAGAAGCCGCTCATCGAGTCCGGTTGTATCTCCTGCGGTCAGTGCGTAAGCGTATGTCCTACTGGAGCTCTTCAGGAGAAGACTTCCATGATCAAGGAAACTCCACTCGCAACAGATGTAACTGAGACAACTTGCTCATACTGCTCCGTTGGTTGCTCACTCAAGCTTGAGTCCTACGGCGACCTCCTCATCAAGGCTAACCCAGATAAGGAAGGCGTTGTAAACAAGGGTCTTGCTTGCGGCAAGGGCAAGTGGGGATTTGACTGTGCAGTACTTGAAGGCAAGCTCGAAGAGCCGCTCATCAAGGAAGATGGTCGCTTCAGAATCGCTGATTACTATGAATCAGTTGTACTGGTAGCTAAGAAGATGCAGAGCATCGCTAGCAAGTATGGCAAGGATGCTATCGCAGTAGCTATCTCCGACAGATATACAAACGAAGAAGCTTATGCTATGAAGAGAATGGCAGACGTTATGGGCGCAAAGGTTCTTTGCATGAACAACAGAGCAAACGGACTTGCAGAAGTTCTTGGCTTTGATGCTTCCCCTAACACAATCGACGAGCTTCTTTCCACAAACGTAATCCTCAGAGTAGGCTTCGAGGACAATGACTCCAGAGTTATCGCTCTCAAGATGAAGCAGGCTGAGGAAGCTGGCGCTCAGGTTATCAGAGTTTGCAACGGTGAGAACGACCTCGGTCTCCTCAAGCAGGTTGCCAAGGCTATCATCGAGTCTGGCAAGGCTAAGAAGGTTGCTGGATACGAAGAGTTCGAGGCTTCACTTGCTGGCGTAACAGTTAGCGAAGAAGCTAAGGCTATCGCAGATGCTTACCTCGGAGCTAAGAAGGCTATGATCGTTTACCAGCAGAACTTCCTGACTGTAGACGGTGCTAAGCTTGTTGGCGACATCGCACTCCTTTCCGGTCACATCGGTGGTCCAAGAAATGGTATCCTCATGGTTAAGCCAAAGAACAACTCACAGGGTCTCATCGACATGGGCATCACTGCAGGCGTTGAAGCACTCGACGGAGTTAAGGGTCTCGTAGTATTCGGCGAAAACGCTGATATCGATACTACTGGTCTTGAGTTCCTCGCAGTTTGCGACACTCACATGACTGAGCTTGCTGAGAAGGCTTGCGTAGTAATCCCTGGTACTGGATTCGCTAGTGCTGATGGTACTTACACTAACACTGAAAGAAGACTTCAGCCAGTTGTAGCTGCTATCGACGAAGGCATCGAGTTCACTAACTGGGAAGTTGCAGCAGAAATCGCTGGTATCTTCGAGGTTGACTTCGGTTGGGCTACAGAGGATGATATCTCAGTTGAGATGTGCGACACAGTTCCTGCATATAAGTATGCAGAGGTTGGCGAAGTTCTCGGCGGAGTTCTTGCTCCTACAGACGAGGCTAAGCTCGTTGCAGTTGCAGACGGCCCTGCAGTAGATGCACTTCCTACTACAGACAGCCTGATGCAAGACATCATGGATAGACTTCCAAAGGCAGCAAACCCAACAGCATAATCGCACGATTAGCGTAGTCGCACAGCCGATTGCGCATAACCGATAAAGCATTATAGCTTGAACAAACAGCGGGCGTTCCGAAAGGAGCGCCCGTTTTTACGTGGATAAAATTTAATGAGCAAAAATATATCTCGCCCGAATGTAGAGGACTTGCATATTCTTTCTTTGACGAATAGTTATCAAATTGTGTTCAAATAACAAGATTTCTTTTAAAAGAATGGCGCTTGCAAATGAAGGATATAGCATTAAGATTTTGTAATAGTAATGTAATAAGAATAGTAAAAAGAGGAACAATAATGGCAGTATTTAAGTGTAAGATGTGCGGTGGCGCGCAAATTTTCACTGAATTCACATTGACAGCTACTCAATTTTAGGGTAAAATTATTTCAATGATTGAGTTGCACAAGCCTGCGGGGCTCGCAACCTTAGGAGTTCCTGCGGGGGCTCCTTTTATATCTGTCTAATGAGGTCGTGATTTGCATTCAAAATCGAAGGTAAATTACGACTTTTTTTGTGCAAAGTCGTGCAAGTTGGGTTAAATTCGGTTGCGAACTCGACTTTTGTCGGAGAAGCTGTATGCGGTTACAATAAAAGGATGAAAAGTCGTGCAAAAGAGCTTAATCCAATGTAAAATTACGACTTTTACATTGCTGAGCGGCACAAAAGGTCGTGATTTCATGCGGAAAATGCCACTGATGCACGACCACCTGAGAACATGAAAAAATCAGCCTTGCGGCTGATTTTGGGGTTTCGGTTATAGTGCTTCGATTTCAGTGAGTGAGAGGCCAGTGCTCTGGGCTATGATGTCTGGGGCAACGGAAGCAGCCTTCAGGTTCTTCGCAATTTCACGCTGCTCGATAGCTTTTCCTTCTTCAAGACCTTCTTCTCTAGACCAGTACATATCTGTATTATATTGAAGCTGATATCTATAGCGAGCTTCTGCACGAGCAGCTTCAATTTGCTCCTGCGTAACTTTGCGGTATACATTCTCTGCCATGACGATTTCCTCCTCATTTTCACAGATTTCTTGGATCAAATCCATGTAGTCCTCGTCCTCGGCGTGCGCGAGATAAACGCCTAATCGTTCCAGACGTGTCATCTCATTTACTGGCTTGCTCAAATCGAGCTCAGGTAGTTGCAGGAAATGCATCTCAAGCCTGTCAGTAAGCAATGCACCCGTTTTCTCTTCTCGAACTGCGAATATACTATGAAAGCCGAGCTTTTCTGAGAAAATTATGCCGTTGATGATTGAGACTACAATACTTTTCTTCATCATACCATAATTCTGCCTTTTATTCAATGACGAATTTACGAGTCTTCCGCCATAGAAGAGTGCACGATTGCGGAAGAATTTCAAGTTATCAACCTGCATTTCAATATCCAAGATTTCACCAGAATTTGTTTCAGCACGGATATCCATTTCCGTCTCCTTGTCATTCGGCAATTCTCCTAGATCAATAGGGTTGGTGATTGTGATTCTAATTATCGGATTTTCCCTTCGATCAAGTATGATGTTTAGCAGCCCAATTAGTGCAGCGTTTGATTCCTCGGTGTCGCTGCCGAATACGCGATGGAAAACGTAATCGCTGTACAGCGGCATCTTTGTACGATAGGTGTTAGTGTAGAG
>CAVGSW010000043.1:0-10270 GCA_963631945.1 Flexilinea sp.
GTGATATGCGGAGGCTATACTTGATTTTATATTTCCTTGGCAGATTGTGTATCTGTAACGACAACGGTCAAATTTACATCTCGTGTATAGACGAGAATGTACACTTTATGTCCTAGTGCGAGCAATGTCTGAATGTACTTGTCATTTTCTAGTTCTTCTACCGAAAATCCATTTGCAGTAAAGAACGCCGCGTTCTGCCTCGAAATAGTCTTTTTTATTGAGGAATAGAACGGAGTTTCCTTTAAATAGTCAAGTTCTATTGAGTCGGCAATGCTATTATGTTCAATGACATATGCGGCTGCCTCCGTGTAATGTGAAGTTTCTCCATCGATTGGGAGAAAATGTGTGACGATTTTATTGAGTTGCATTTTTTCACGCATCTCAAGCAAAATTGAAATTGCTCGTTCATTAGCATGCCCGACTTGCCACCCAACGACTTCATTTCTTGAAGCATCATACAATGTTTGAACTATCACAAAAGTGTTGCACAAATATTTTTCATAAGACGATTTTTCCGCCTGATTATCGAAGAAGATGTTCGAACTAACACTGCAGGCTATCGTCGGATCATTTCTCCGTAATGATATCCTTTCTACTTGCTCCACCATTATTGCGTACTGAACTTCCACATCATTCAGTATGAAATTCTTCAAAGAATTCTCATCCAAAGGATCCTGCTGAGCAGACTTAGTTTCTAGAATCGTTGATGAATCAAAATATATTACATTTGGAACTTGCTCTTCCCAGAATTCTCTTAATGTTATCTTTTTCATGCCTCACCTTCTAAACGCCTTTACAAAGGCTCTCTACTTGACACAAGTGTAACATATTTGTTGCCTCTACGCAATCATCCTCAGGTATGATTTTGCCACAATTTCCTCATACTTTAGGTATGAGATTGCAGGTTTAGGCGGCTATTAACCCCTTATATCCATAATAACAATGCGAAATGCGAAATTGTGACAAGAAATTTTTAAATTTTTCAAAAAATAAAAAAGCTTCCGCACATCACGGCAATCGTGACATGCGGAGGTCTTGTTTTTGTAAAGTTTATTTAATTATATTTGTGCTTTCGGCTATGAAGCCGCCGCCGATTACCCTGCCGCCGTCGTAGAAGACTATGGACTGACCTGGGGTTGCGGCGCGCTGCGGGTTCTTGAACTCTGCTACCACACACTCTCCCTCTATACTGATTACAGCCTCGTCCTGGCGGGCGGTGTAGCGAGTTTTGGCTACGAATGTCTTGCCATCGTAATCCTCGGGCTTGCCAGCAGTAAAGAAATTATCCTTTGACACAACCTTGCTGTTGAAGAGGTCCTCGTTTTCTCCGAGCGTCACTTCGTTACGTACAGGATCGATTTTCGTTACGAACGCAGGTCTTCCGAGTGCTATGCCTAGGCCTTTTCGCTGACCTATCGTGTAGTTCAGGATCCCTTGATGCTCGCCGAGCACGCAGCCATCCTTGTCAACAAAATCTCCCGGATGCGAGCTGTACCCAGCCCTCTCGATATATGCAGCATAGCCTTCCTCAGGGTCGATAAAGCAAATCTCCTGGCTGTCCTTCTTGTCGGCATTGACTAGTCCGTTATTCCGAGCGAGACTCCTCGTCTCTTCCTTGTCTGCGAACTCTCCAAGCGGGAAAATCAGCCTCGAAAGGACTTCTTGTCCGAGCCTATAGAGCATGTAGGACTGGTCCTTTGCCTGGTTATAAGCCCGTGTGATATAGAAATTCCCTTTTTCATCTTCGGTAATGCGTGCGTAATGACCGGTTGCAATGTAATACGCCCCGATTTCGTTCGCATGAGCAATGAGCCGTTTGAACTTGATGTTCGGATTGCATATGATGCAAGGGTTCGGTGTTCTGCCGTGCATGTACTCGTCAATGAAGTTCGCAATGACAATATCCTTGAACTCAGCGGAAACATCCTCGGTAATTAACTCAATCCCGAGCTGCTCAGCCAGTGCCATTGCCTCTGCCTTGCCCTGCTCGTTCGTGCCAAGTACATCGAAGTAGTAGCCTGTGACTTCGTAACCTTTTTCTTTTAATAATAAAGCAGCGGTGGCACTATCGACCCCGCCGCTTAAACCTAGCAAAACTTTATTCTTCTGTAGCTCCATGTTCGTCTTCATCCTCATCTGCGTTAGGATCGTAACCTTCCAGTGCTGCGTACTTCTTGCCATTCTTCATGGCGTAATCGTAAATTGCGTTCTTGATGGCTTTGTCTGCCAGAACTGAGCAGTGAATCTTGATTGCAGGAAGTCCGCCGAGCTCATCGATGATTTCTTTGTTCGTGAGCTTGAGTGCATCCTCAACGGACTTGCCGATGATCATCGATGTTGCCATGCTCGAAGAAGCGATTGCCGAGCCGCAACCAAATGTCTTGAACTTCGCATCTGTGATGATGTCGTTATCGTCAACTTTGATTTCAATCTGCATCATGTCGCCGCAAACTGGGCTGCCGTAGATACCCTTGCCATCTGGGTCTTCCATCTCTCCAACGTTCTTTGGATTGAGGAAATGTTCCATTACTGTATCGTTATATAATGCCATGTTTTTACCAACCTTTCTGAGCATTGATTGGGGATAATGCTCTGAGCTTTTCTACTATAACTTTGAGATTATCAACTACGTAATCTATATCTTCGAGCGTCGTAAAATCGCCGACCGTGAATCTGACCGTTCCGTGAATCATCTCTACTGGAACGCCGAGTGCTACGAGTACATGCGATGGTTCAAGCGATGCTGATGAGCAAGCCGAACCTGTGGAAACGCTGATTCCCATCTGGTTAAGGAGCAAAAGAATCGATTCACCCTCGATGAACTTGAATGTGATGTTCGCGTTGCCAGGGTGGCGTCCGTCCATCGTGCCGTTGAGCTGCGTGTCAGGAATCTCTGCGAGGATTCTGTCAACGAGGTGGTTTCTCAGCTCGCTGCAGTGCTTAACGTGTTCATCAAAATTCTTCTTTGCGAGCTCTGCTGCCTTGCCGAAGCCTACGATACCAGTGAGGTTCTCAGTTCCTGCTCTTCTGTTGCTCTCCTGTGCGCCGCCGTGGATGAAGTTCGAAATCTTCAGACCCTTTCTCATGAAGAGTGCGCCTTCGCCCTTCGGTCCGTAAATCTTGTGCGAGGACATCGACATAAGGTCAATTCCCATGTCTCTAACATCGATTGGAACGTTGCCAAGTGCCTGAACTGCGTCCGTGTGGAACAGAACCTTGTGCTTCTTGGCAATTTCGCCGATTTGCTTGATTGGCTGAACTGTGCCGATTTCGTTGTTAACCATCATGATGCTGATGAGGATTGTCTTGTCTGTGATAGCATCCTCGAGCTGCTTGAGGTCAACTCTGCCGTCTTTGTCAATGTCAATATATGTCACATCATAGCCTTGCTTCTCAAGGAATGCGCACGAATGCAGAATTGCGTGGTGCTCAATCTTGCTTGTGATGATGTGGTTTCCCTTGTCTTTTAATTTATCGCAAACACCGAAAAGTGCCCAGTTGTCAGCTTCCGTGCCGCCTGCAGTGAAGTAAACTTCGCTTGGCTTGGCATTGATAAGTGCTGCAACCTGTTCTCTAGCGTGGTTAACAGCCTCCTTTGATTCAAGCCCTGCATCGTACAGGCTGGAAGGATTACCGAACTTCTCCGTGAAATACGGTATCATTTCTTTCAGGACTTCTTCTTTGACCGGTGTTGTCGCCGAATAGTCGAGGTAAACATTTCTCATATATTATCGCTCCTTTGAAGTAATTTATAAATTAAACTAAGTATTGAAATTCTAATAAAAAATCAGGCCATCCGACCTTGAATTTTCACTCATTTTTTATACCATAAAATCGCCAAAATTAAACACATTCTTGGCCATATTTTTTAATTAAATTTTTCTTCACTTTCCTCGAGCGTTTCTTCCAGTTCCTCGACTTCATTTTCGATCTTCGTGACTTCTTTCTGGTCACCGTCGACTATCTCGATTGTCTCAAGCTGAGCCTTCAGATTTGCCTTGAATGCGTCGATATATGCGCGATAAAGCACTTTCTGCTCGGCCTGCTCTTCTGGTGTGAGACCCTCAGCCTTTTTCTTCTTCGCCAGCTCGTTTATTCTGTCAATTTGTTCCTTTGTTACCATTAGGAAAACCCCCTATTCTGTCTGCATAACACTTAATAATTATACACCAAAATAGAGGGTCTTAAAACATGCACACTTATACTACTTTGCGCTCGAGCCTGATTCTGTCGCTGACGATTGCGATGAATTCCGAGCTCGTCGGGCGGCCGGTCTTGCTGCGAATGGAGAAGCCGAACAGATTCCTGAGCGTTTCCGTCTCGCCCTTGTTCCATGAGAGCTCGACCGCGTGTCTGATTGCGCGCTCCGCCCTCTGCGGCGTGGTGTCGTGCATCTCAGCGACCGTCGGATAAAGCTGCTTCGTCACGGATGTCACGATGTTTATGTTCTCCACGCACAGGAGAATCGCATCGCGCAAGTATTGAAACCCCTTGATATTCGCTGGGATGCCGATCTCATGCATAAAGTTCGTAACGTCCATTTCCAGGTCGTTCTTCTGGATGGAATCCTTCTTGATGACAGATTTCTTCAGCATACCAGCGTCGTCTTCACGCTTCGGGAAAACAGGCGCATTCTCGCTGATTTGCGTGATTCTTCTGATGAGCATATCTACATTGATAGGCTTGACGAGATAAAACTGCGCGCCCAGGTCCGTCGCCTTCTGGATTATGCTGTCGTGAGCGACCGCCGAAATCATTATAACACGCGGATATTTCTTCAACTTCATGTTGTTCAGCGCCTCGAGAACTCCGAATCCGTCGACGTTCGGCATGATAAGGTCGAGAATCAATATGTCGATATTCTTCCCTTCCCTCAGAAAATCAATGGTCCGCTTGCCATCATGCGCGATGAAGATAATCTCCATATTCTCCTGTTTCCTGACGTTCTCTGCAACAATATCGCAAAACTCGCAATTGTCGTCTGCGATAGCAACTCTAATTTTCTCTTTGAAATACATTCTTCTTCTCCTTTCTTCTCAGCTTCTTATTAATTTTTCGTTTTAATTTTCTTTGTTTTTCATTACTGTTCCGTGTGGAAACGTGTGTCGTTTACTTATATTTTAGCGTTCCGCCGAACCCTCGCGTGTTACTATTTCGCATAAAATGTTACAAAAGGCGATATTTTAGCAAATAAATGCGAAAATATGCGAAATATTGCGGGAAATGTCGACGAGGTCACACCGTAATATAATCCTTGATGCTCTCGAAGGTCTTGCTGCCGATGCCTGAGACGTTCTGGATATCCTCAATGCTCGAGAAATTGCCGTTCGACTGGCGATACTCGATTATCCGTGCTGCCTTCGATGGACCGATTCCCGGAATCGTCTGAAGTTCCGCTGACTCGGCCATGTTGATGTTCACCTTGCCATCGTTTGTCGTGCCTGAGCCTGAGCTGGAGCTATTGTTAGTGGTGCCAGAACCTGATTGCGAGCCTTGGCTGCCGCTTGAGTTCTCACCCTTCGCAGCTATTAGAATCTTCTGCCCGTCCGCGACGGTCTCCGCTCTGTTCAAGCTATCGATATCCGCCTCGTCCGTCAGTCCGCCAGCCTGCTCGATTACTTCGAACAGCCGCGTGCCTTCGCCAACTTCGTACACGCCAGGCCGCTCAACCTCGCCGCTTATATCGACATAAAGCTTGCCACTCGAGGCGCCAGTCGTTCCAGAGACTCCGTCTGCAACCTCACCAGAGCTGTCGCCCGCGCCTTGCTCAACCACCTGGGTATCGCCTCCAGAGCCGTCAACCGTAATCTCCTCATCGCCAGACCCCATCCAAAAAAATAAAACAGCAGCAATCACCAAAACAGGGATCGCCACTATTTTTATCTTGTCTTTCCGTAATTCAATAAAGTCTTTCGCTCTTGCGATAAAATCTTTTACTTTTGCTAAAAAGCTATTTCTTCCCCCAAATATATCCATTTAAATCTCCCCTCCTTTTACACAATATTACATCATGTTCGGAGGAAAGTCAAGCTATAATTGTAAGTTATTTGTAAAAAATATTTTTTCTCTCTCGACTTCAATTTCGTGTCTTGGGGTTTCTATGCCTGCGAACTCGCAAAACGTTGAAATCACAAGCTCTGGGCTGCAGTTCGATTTGCTTCCGCAATCGAGCAACGCCTCTATCATCGCAAATTCGCCGAGCTTGGAAATCTCGCAGCTGCGAATCATGTGCTTGATATCCATCTCTTGAAGCTTCTTCGTCTTCTTCTGGCGCTTCATGGCGAGGATTTTCTCCTGGGCAAGGTAGTCTGCGAGCTGAGACTTCAGCTCTGCCTCGTCCTTGTCTGTCGGAATCCAAATCTTGTAGAGCGCTGAATCCGCAATGGATGCGAGCGATTTCACATCTGGGCCGAGGCTCTTGCATTCGATAAGCTCGATTCCATCTGGCATCTCGCATTGCATCTTCTCTAAAATGAGCTCTTCGCTTGCTGGCTCGTTTATCTCGAACTCGATAAGCTCGTTCTTGCCCGCATAACCGAGCGAAAGCGGCTGTGCGAAGCCCATCTTCGGATGCGGGTTGAAGCCTTGGGAATATCTGAGGCCTAAGCCTGTTTTCTTAAACGCACGCTTGAAAATCCTCAGGAGATCAAGGTGCGATGTGTATTTCACATAGCCGTTCTTGGAGAACTTGATTACATATCTGTTTGTCATATCTAGTCCTCCTTTGCCTTGTCCGCAGCGAGCGAGCCCGCCATCGGGCAAACGACCTTCGTGTTCATGCCGCAGCCTGTGCAGCCGTGTCTACAGTCAGCCGTCGTCTTCTCTTCGTATGCCTTCTTTGCTTCGCTCATAAGGAACTTCTTGCTGATACCGCTGTCGATGATATCCCATGGCAGGATTTCGTCGAATTCGCGCTTGCGGCTTGTGTAGAATGCTGGATCAATTCCGCTCTTCGCAAATGCTGTCTCCCAGCCTTCTGCATTGAAATGCTCCGTCCAGCCGTCAAGCTTACAGCCTGCTTTGAACGCCTCGTATAGAAGCTTTCCTGTGCGTCTGTCGCCCCTTGCAAATACTGCCTCGTAGGCACTCGTCGTGTTATCGTGATAGTTGAACGTAACGCCCTTGATTCTCAGCTTCTCTGCAAGATAGTTATGCTTAGCCTCGAATTCTTCGGCCGTGTCCTGCGCTTCCCACTGGAACGGCGTGTGCGCCTTCGGTACGAAGTTAGAAACGCTGACCGTGAGACGGAATCTGCCGCCCGCAGGACCATTAACATCGTAGTTTATATCCTTGATTTTCTTTGCAATTTCAACGATTCCGTCGAGATCCTCATACGTCTCAGTCGGAAGGCCTATCATGAAATACAGCTTGATATGCTTCCAACCGAGCTCGAGTGCCTGGCGAACGGATTCGTATATGTCTTTCTCTGTAACGCCCTTGTTTATAACATCGCGGAGCCTCTGCGTGCCAGCTTCTGGCGCATATGTAAGGCCCGACTTCTTGTATTCCTGAATCTTGTTGAGAACGTCGAATGCAAACCTGTCTATTCTTAGCGACGGAAGCGATAGCGATACATTCTCTTTCTTAGTATGGTCGATGAGCTCCATTGCAAGTTCTTCAAACTTGGAATAATCGCTCGTGGAAAGCGACAGCAGCGAAAGCTCGTCGTGTCCAGTGTTTGCAAGCTGCTGGCATGCAAGCGAAAGTATCTTATCCTTACTTCTCTCCCTCACAGGGCGATAAATCATGCCTGCTTGGCAGAACCTGCATCCACGCGTGCAACCGCGGAATGTCTCGACAACTGCTCTATCGTGGACCGCCTCAACAATTGGAATTATCGGATTTGTCGGGAAATCGAGTTCCTCAATCGATGGCAGAATTGCTCGCGTTACTGGAAGCTGAGCCTCGTCGTAAAGTTTACATAATTCTTTTATCGTTCCATCGTCGTTATACTCGACCGAATAAAGCGATGGCACGTAAACTCCCTGCATTTTCGATGCTTCGCGGAGGAAATCCGCCTTGCTCATTCCTTGATTCTTACATTCTATATACTTCTCGACGAATTCTGGCAGCAAAGCCTCTCCGTCGCCCATGAGAAATACATCGATAAAGTCAGCAAGCGGCTCTGGGTTAAACGCACATGGTCCACCTGCGATAACGATTGGATAGTCATCGCCTCTTTCTGCTGCAATCACTGGAATCTGCGCGAGGTCAAGCATATTCAGAACCGTCGTAAACGACATTTCGTATTGCAGAGTGAAGCCGACGATATCCATGTCCTTAATCGGCATCTTCGTCTCGAGGCTCATGAGCGGTACATTCTCTGCGCGCATCATCTCTTCCATATCTACTGCTGGCGAGAAAACCCTCTGGCAATAGATATTTTCTAGCTTGTTGAGCTCGTGATACAGAATCTGCAGGCCGAGATACGACATTCCAATCTCGTATATGTCCGGAAAAGCAAAAGCAAAGTTCGCATCGACCTTGGCGGGATCCTTCTTTGCGGAGTTCAGCTCGCCACCGATGTATCTGCCTGGCTTTTCGGCTCTCTTTAGTAATTGGTCTAATTTATATTGTAATTCCATCTTGCTCCCTATATTTCGTCCCAGAATTCCATGTCGAAGTCTTCGATTCTGATGATGTCGCCTTCCTCAAGGCCGAGTTCCTTCAGCTCATCTATTGCGCCGTTCTTCTCGATATATTTATAAAGATATCTGAGCGAGCCCATATCGTTGAAATTCGTGGATTTGAAGATCTTCGAGAGCTGTTTGCCGCTCAGCGTGTAGACATCGTCTTCCTCGTCGTATCCACATTCGATATCGCGATATGTCGGATCCTTCTCGTCAGCCTCGAAATCGAAGAATTCCGTCGTGTCTTCTTCCTGCAGGCTCGGATCTTGCTCTATGCGAACAAGTTCGTTATATGCTGCTGACAGGATTTCGTTAACACCGATATTCAGCGGTGCGGACATCGGGAATACCTTGTATCCGAGTCCTTCGACATATTCCTTGAACTCGATGTACTTCGGGTCGTCTTCGCTCGTCATGTCTATCTTGTTTGCGGCTACGAGCTGCGGTTTCTTCAGGATCTTCGGGCTGTATGCCTCGAGTTCCTTGTTTATCTTGTTGAAATCCTCGATTGGGTCTCTACCTTCGCTGCCAGAAACATCGACAACGTGGATGAGAACCTTCGTCCTCTCGATGTGCTTGAGGAACTTGAAGCCCATGCCTAGGCCTTCGCTTGCGCCCTCGATGATTCCCGCGATGTCAGCCATAACAAAGCTACTATCGTAGATCTGCACAACTCCGAGGTTCGGGTCTATCGTCGTGAAGTGATAGTTCGCAATCTTTGGCTGCGCGCTCGTCGCAACCGCCAGAAGCGAGGATTTGCCTACATTAGGGAAGCCTACGAGTCCAACGTCTGCAATTAGCTTGAGCTCGAGGATGACGTTTCTCTCCTTAGCTGCTCCGCCTGCTTCTGCGAAGTTCGGTGCCTGACGAACGGAATTCTTGAAATTCGTGTTGCCTTTGCCGCCCTTGCCGCCCTTGGCTGCTACGAAAGACTCGCCGTCTTCTGTCAAGTCTTTCATCACGAGCCCGCTTGCTTCGTCTATGATAACCGTGCCGAGAGGAACTTTGATAATGAGGTTTTCTCCCGCCTTACCAAAACGTTTTTTCTTCATGCCGTTTTGTCCTGCCTCGGCCTCGTATTTTTTCTTGTATTTGAAGTCCATGAGCGTTCTGAGGTTTCTGTCTGCCACGAAAACGATGTCGCCGCCTTTGCCGCCGTCACCGCCGTCTGGACCGCCCTCTGGAACGTATGGCTCTCTACGGAAAGTAACGGCACCGTCGCCGCCCTTGCCGGATTTGATATATATCTTGGCTCTATCTACAAACATAATTCAAGCCTCCTTTGCTAATCGGCTAATCGTGCCTTCGCCCGATAACCGAATATTCGTGAATAATCGAAAAAAGACCCTGTGCAAAACTGTACAGGGTCTAAAAATCTGATTAAGCCTCGAGCGAGTATACGCTAACCTGTTTTCTGGTCTTGTCTTTTCTCTCGAACTTAACTGCTCCGTCGATCTTAGCGAACAAAGTGTCGTCTCCGCCGATACCAACATTGTTACCAGGGTGGAACTTAGTTCCTCTCTGTCTTACCAAAATGCTTCCAGCTGTTACGAACTGACCATCGCCAGCCTTAAGTCCAAGACGTTTGGACTCGGATTCACGACCGTTCTTAGAGCTACCTACACCTTTTTTACTTGCCA
>CAVGSW010000044.1:0-9993 GCA_963631945.1 Flexilinea sp.
CTGTCACGCTGGAGGTCGACGGTTCGAGCCCGTTCCAGGTCGCCAACTCTTTAAAAACTCGATGCGCAGGAAATTTCGCGTAATGCAAGGCGCGTCGATTTCGACCCGAAGGCGCGTACCGATGTACGTTGCAAAGGGCGAGAACAGCAACGCATCGAAAGCGAAAACAAGTTCTGAGATGCGCAGAAAATTTTGTGCAGTGCTAGGCGCGTCGAGCCTGCATCGAAGCGCACGTATCAAGGTGCGTGAACGGGAACAGACAGAGCGAGACAGCGGCAATGTGCCAAACTAGTTCTGAGATGCGCAGGAAATTTCGCTTAGTACAAGGCACGCCGAACGAGCGTCGAAGCGCGCGTATCGACATACGTAAGCGAGAGCGAGTGAGGCAGTAACGCAGTAATAAGCGAAATTAACAAGCATGGTGGGTATCGTCAAGCGGTTAAGACCCAGGGTTGTGGCTCCTGTATACGTGGGTTCGAATCCCACTACCCACCCCATTTTTATTTTAATACCGACGATGTTGGGGTATCGCCAAGCGGTAAGGCAACGGATTCTGATTCCGTCATTCGCAGGTTCGAATCCTGCTACCCTAGCCAACTCGGCGACATAGCCAAGTGGTAAGGCAGAGGTCTGCAAAACCTTTATTCCCCGGTTCAAATCCGGGTGTCGCCTCCATTCGAAAAGAACTGTTGAAATTCAACAGTTCTTTTTGTCTTTAAAAAAATACATGGGTGTGTATTTTTTTGCCTTGACAACGGGGCGAGCGGGCTTTATACTTGATTTTGCCTGCTTTTTTTATTCGCGGGAAATGCGGAGAAATACAGGAAAGGCGGGTAATTTTACAAGCAATGTTTTGCTAAAAAGGAGAGATGATAGTTGTTCAAAAAACTCATGGCCGAGAAGAAATCCTTCAACGGCAAAAGGACACTTGTTATTATCGCAATTGTCATAGCGCTGGCTATGGCACTGACGAGCGTTTTGCCAGGTGATGTAAGCGAATACGGACCAGTTTCGCTAGTGCCGGCAATTTTCCTCATAATTTACATCTTCGCGACGCAGAGAATACTGGAAGCTCTCGTGCTCGCCTCGCTCATCGGATTCATTATGGTTTCAAGACCTGTGACGATGGATGGCGAAGGACACTGGATCACCAATATTTTCAACAATTTCAGCGACGGCCTGCTCGGCGTAATGATGAGCGAGGATATCGCGTGGCTGATTATAGTCTGCGGGCTTATGGGCAGCATAATCGCCCTCATCGAAAAGTCCGGTGGCTCCTATGCGTTCGGCGAATGGATTGCATCCAAGGCGAAAACCCGCAAGTCCTCGATGATGTGGACATGGTTCCTGGGCGTAGTGATTTTCATCGATGACTACCTCAACTCGCTGACGGTTGGCTCGTGCATGACGAAATTGACAGATCAACACAATGTTCCTCGTGAGTTTTTGGCATATGTTGTGGATTCGACGGCGGCTCCGCTTTGCGTGGTAATTCCGATTTCCACGTGGGCACTGCTCGTGTCGAGAATCCTGGAGAGCAACGACTGGGCTCCAGCGGGAGAGGGTCTGCTCTACTTCATCAAGACTATTCCATATAATTTCTACGGGTGGGTTGCATTCATGATCGTGCCGCTCGTAATCCTTGGTGTTATCCCGATTTTCGGACCGATGAAAAAGGCGTTCGAGAGAGTTGAGAACGGCGGTCCGCTCGCGCCTCCAGGAAGCGAGAAAATCGACATCAGAGCTGGCAAGGACAGCATCGTGCCTGACAATCCAAAGGTCAGCAACCTGTTCCTGCCGATCGGCGTGCTCGTTGGCTCGACTATCGTGCTTGACTTTGACATGCAGCTCGGCGTTCTCATCACGATGGCCTTCATGTTCGTGTCGTACATGTTCCAAGGCGTTATGACTGCTGAGGAGTTCACGGATGTGGCACTTGAGGGCCTCAAGAACATGATGATGCCGCTCATGCTCATGATTCTGGCGTTCCTGTTTGCGGACGTTAACTCGCAGATTCACTTTACATTGTATGTTATTACGACAGCGACAAAGATAGTAACGCCGCAGCTCATGCCGTTCATCGTGTTCATCGCACTTGCGATTACCGAGTTCATCACTGGCACGAACTGGGGCATGTACATCATCGCGCTTCCGATTGTAATTCCGCTTGCACAGTCGACGGGCTGCGACGTAACGCTCGCAGTTTCAGCGGTTCTCAGCGCTGGCGTTTTCGGCTCGCACATCTGCTTCTATTCAGATGCGACGGTTATCACGTCGGCTGCGACCGGTTGCAACAACTTCGACCATGCGCTTACTCAAGCGCCATTCGGACTGCTGTGCGCCGCAATATCTGCCGTTTGCTTTTTAATTGTAGGTTTCGCATTTCAATAAATAAAAAAGCCTTTTGTTACTGGGTTGGTTCAGTGGCAAAAGGCTTTTTATCATATTTAGAGCGGCCGCGGCGGCTAGAACAGCGCGAGGCAGCGGGCGACGAAGATCCACAGGAACATGGTGAAGCAGGCGAACATGGACGAGAACACGACTGCGTCGCCCGCGAGCTCGGCGTCGCTGTCCATCTCCTGAGCCATCGGGAACGAAGAAACGGCCGATGGCGCTGCGAAGATGCCGATGAGTGTTACGAACTCGGCATCGCGGAAGCCGAGCAGCGCCGCAATCGGGAGCCCGAGCGCGGGAGCCACGAGGAGCCTTCCCACAACGCAGATGGCGATGTCTCTCCGCCTGTTCGAGATTTTCTTCATATCGAAGAAGGCTCCGAGCGTCAGGAGCGCGAGCGGCGTTGCAGCCGTCGACATCGAAGACACGATATTCTCAAGGAACGAAGGCAGATGCAAGTCGACGATCACCGCCAAGATACCCGCAAAAGCACCGAGAATCATAGGATTCGTGAGGATTTTCTTGATTATATGCAGCGCGTTAGGTTTGCCGCCTCGGAACACCTCGAGCGTCACAACCGCCAAAACGTTGTAAATCGGCACGATGACCGTAATCATAACAGACGGCAGGATCAAATTCTCCCCGCCATATATATTAGAAACGATCGGAATTCCCATGATGACGAAATTGCTGCGGAATATCGCCTGAATCATCGCACCGCGCGTCTTCTGGTTCTTCACAATTCGCATGACGCAAACGACGGTCAGCGCGTAGTACGCAAGCACCGCCACAACGCCATATATCATGAGCCGGACATCTATAGCCCCGCTGATATCCTTCCCATATAGATTCGAGAACATCAGCACCGGGAAAAACACCGTAAACACCAATTTATTGATTTTCTTGACATCGTGTTCATCCACGATACCCTTGTGCCGCACGAGCATGCCAATCCCCATGATGATGAAAATCGGCAAAACCGCCTCGACGGCCACCACGAAATTACTTAACATCTAATCTAGTCCTTTTCTTCAAAATCGCTATCTCTCATCATACACCTTTTCTGCGAGCCAAGCAAGTCCGCGGAGACTATTTTTCTTCATGCCCCCAAAATCCCGCATTTTCCTTGCATGCACAGCACTTTTGTGATACACTAAAGGCAGAATGTATACCTATCAGAACGACATCATCAGAAGGGCATCAAATGAAAAACGCAATCATACGAAGACTAACACTCATATTTACTTTGGCAGTGATAATCATGCTCGCACTCATCGGCTACTTCGGAGTCAGCGGCTGCGTTTCAATCAACCAGAGAAACTACTCATACATCAAGTCCGTGGCAGAAGAAGAAGTGACGTGCCTCGAGGCAGAATTTGATGATGCCCTGACAATCATCAGAAGCGATGCGCTGTGCAAGCAGAAGGGCCTTGACTTCTCAGATGTCGGAGACGAATACATGATTTTCGATGCGGAAACCTACATAGAGGCAGACAGCTTCGATGCGGTTGCATACGAAAACATGGACTTCATCAAGCTCGGAATGCAAGGAAAATCAGGCGTAGAGATAGATTTCGACAAGGTGCTCGGCGATGAAGTTTCGCTTTTGTTCTACGCACCAGTTATGGATGGAGACGATGTGAGCGGCGTGTACGTCGGACAGTTCTACCAAGAAAACATGCAGGAAATGCTCCTGACAGAGTGTTACGGCGAGCAGGCAACATCCTTCCTGACAGATGCCGGCGGCAACATAATATTTGCGTCGGAAGATGCGGAGGATTACGTTGGACATAATCTCTTCACGGATTATTACGCAGGCCAGACGCTCGTGGAGACATCGCTCGACGATATCACGGACGAAGAGATGACATTCGAGAATCTGAATAATGTTATGTATAACGGCGCAGATTTCGGCTACACAGCGGAAGTCAACGACGAGTACGAGATCACATACGTAGCATCCCTCTACGACGACCAATTAGCGATAGTTAAGATATTCCCACCGGCTGTTTCAACCGCAATGGTTTATAAGCAGGCGAGCATTGCGCTGGCGATGGCCATCATCCTCACCTTGGTGTCAATCTGCGTTGGAATACCTTTGGTTAGAAGATATAACAAATATCAAGAAATGGAGATCGAGTCCACGCAGGCAGAGGCCGCAAACGAGGCGAAGTCGGACTTCTTATCAAAGATGAGCCATGACATGAGAACGCCGCTGAACGGAATCCTCGGAATGACGGACATTGCGCTCAGAAACATCGGCGACGCAGAGAAGACGGAGGATTGCCTCCGCAAAATCAAGTCATCTGGCCACTATCTCCTCAACTTAGTAAACGAAGTGCTCGACCTGCACACGGTCGAGGCAGGCGGAATTGAGCTGAATGAGGCGGTCATCTACGTCCCAGACATGCAAGCGGACGAATACACGATGATCACGAACTACAGCCAAGGCAGAGACCTCGTTGTAAACTACGAGAATAAGCTCGAACATCAATATGTAATCGCTGACGTCATGGCGCTTCAGAAGATTGCGATGAACCTCGTATCGAACGCAGTCAAGTACACGCCAGACGGCGGCGAGATCAACGTTAGCTGCTGGGAGGAAGAGCTCACCACAGAGAACACAAAATATGCTTCAGATCCAAATAGGTTGATAGGAATGCTCGCAGATCCAATGTATAGATGCTTCTCGTTCTGCGTTTCGGACAACGGCATCGGCATGAAGAAAGAATTCATGGAAAAGATGTTCACGCCGTACGAGAGAGAAGAAGACGTCAGAACGAGCAAGACGCAAGGCACGGGACTCGGACTTCCGATTGTAAAGGCGCTCGCAGAGATGATGGGCGGCTGCGTCCTAGTAGAGAGCGAGCTTGGCAAGGGCTCGACATTTACGGTCAAGCTTTTCCTCAGGGTTGCGGATGATGAGCAGATTGCCGAGGCTGTTGCAAGCGGCAAAATCAGCGGTGAAGGCATCGGCGGCGAGAATGGCGGAAACGGCGATGCAGGAACGCATACTCCGAAGAGAAAAATCGGTCTAGACGATATAGATTGCTCAGGAAGGCGCTGCCTCATAGTTGAGGATAATGAGCTGAATCTCGAGATAGCCAAGAGCTTAATTATGCTGACGGGAATGTCGGCCGATACGGCGATGAACGGGCAGGAGGCTCTCGATATCTTCCGCGAAAAACCGGACTGGTACTACGACATGATTTTCATGGATATTCAGATGCCAATCATGGATGGATACGAGGCGACGAGGAGCATCAGAGCGCTGCACAAGTACGACGCACAGACGATTCCGATAGTCGCCATGACAGCGAACGCCTACGAGAAAGACGTGCAGAGTGCGCTTGACGCGGGCATGAACGACCATATAGCAAAGCCTGTTGAGCAGGAGAAGCTCGCTGCGGTTATTTGCAAGTATCTGGAGGTGAGCCCGAAATGATTAAGAAAATCGCTGCAATAGGCTTATCGCTGGCATTGATGACGGGGCTGACCGGTTGCTACTCGACGCACGAACTCGACTTCGAGGATGTGCAGCAAAGCACGCAGAGCAAGCTCGCTACGGCTTCAATCCTCTCGGACGAAGAACTCTACGAACGCGCCAAGGAAGAAGTCAAAGAAAACAAAATCATGATTTACTCGTCGACATCCATTACTGAAGATGTCGTGGAGAACTTCGAGAAGGCATATCCAGAGCTGAGCGAGAAGGTTCACTTCAGAGACCTGGACGATGAGAACGAGTACGACGAGCTTATCACCAGCATGGAAGAGGACACGGACGAAGTAGATGTACTGATTTCGCATTCCGACCTCGTGAAAGTGCTTACGGAGAAAGGCGAGGTGTATGGCTACTATCCGATTTCCAAGAAGGATGCGGTAGGCGACGAATACGGCAAGCCTATGCCTTTCATGTTTAGTTCATCGGTTTTCATGTACGACTCGTCGAAGGGCAAGATGAGCCTCGACAACGTCTGGGAGCTGACGGAAGCTGAATACAAAGGAAAGATTTTAATGAAAGACCCGCGCAATGAGCAGGTGAACATGGAGTTTTTCTACATGCTGTCGAGCCCGACATGGACGCAGAAGCTAAAAGATGCATATGAGAAGTATTACGGAACCGAATGGAAGTCTGGAGCGTATAACACGATTTCGGCGGAGTGGACGTATAAGTTCATCGACAATTGCGTTTTCCCAGAAGAGTACAGTTCGGCTGATATAATAAAGGCACTGCTTGAAGACGATGAGCAGAAGATTGCGCTCGTCGGATACAGCAAGTTCAGAAAGTTAGATGAGGACGAGGAGAGTCGAATCAGCGTATTCGGCCTCGAGGACGATGTCGAAGGCTTCAGCGGCTTCGCATTCGGAACGTATGCGACTGTCGCTCACGACACGCCGTGCCCATACACGTGTGCGCTCTTCATCAATTATATCCTGAGCGAAGAGGGTTTCTCGGGCGAAGGCGCTTGGAATAACTACCCTGGCTACTACTCGACGAACATGTCGATAGAAAAGTCGCTCGCAAACGACAAGAACTTCGACTACTGGAAGCAGAGGCTCATCGTGGAAGACACGAGCTACATCAAAGACCAAAACGACCGCATGAAAAGCTACATAGAAAAGTGTATCGAACGTGCGCACAGATAGTAAATTTGAACAATTGATAGAAACAAACGGCCTGCCTATGGCAGGCAGGCCTAATTTTTGGGAGGAATAGATTATGGAGAAGAGAATTTTGTGTGGTGAAGAGGTTTCGCTGCTGGGATTCGGGGCGATGCGCTTGCCAGTGAAGGAAGACGGAACCGTGGATAGGGCAAAGGCTGCGGAGCTTGTCGATGCAGCTTATGCAGGTGGCGTGAACTACTATGACACGGCTTATGTTTATCATCAGGGCGAATCGGAGGAGTTCCTCGGTGAGGCACTTGCGAAATATCCGCGCGAGAGTTTTTATTTGGCGAGCAAGACGCCTGGGCATCTCGTTAACCCGAACTACGACCCAGTGGATGCGTTTGCAAGACAGCTCAGACGCTGCAAGACGGACTATTTCGACTTTTATCTCTTACATAATGTAATGGAGAGCAGCTTGCCGACGTATATGGATCCAGACCTTAGGGTTATGGACTATATGATGGAAGAAAAGGCGAAGGGCAGAATCCGCCACCTCGGAATTTCTTCGCATGCTATGCTTCCGACGCTCGAGAAATGCCTTGCGGAATTCGGCAGCGAGATTGAGTTTGTGCAGCTGCAGATTAACTATCTCGACTGGGATATGCAGAAGGCAAAGGAAAAATATGAGATGGTTACGGAGATGGGACTTCCGATTATCGTCATGGAGCCAGTTAGAGGCGGGCGACTTGCTAAGCTCGATGAAGAGGATGAGGCAAGCATGAAGGCACTTCGACCTGACGATTCGATTTCGTCGTGGGCAATGCGTTACGTTGGCAGCCTGCCGAACGTTTCGCTCGTGCTCAGCGGCATGACTACGATGGAACACGTGACGGATAACCTCAAGACGTTTAATAACTTCGAGAAGATAAATGAGGCTGAGAATGAGCTTCTGATGGGCGTTGCGAAGAAGATGAGCAAACTTCTTCCTTGCACGGCCTGCAGATATTGCTGTGATGGCTGCCCGATGGGACTCGACATTCCGAGCCTGCTGAGCCTGTATAACGACGCGAAGTTCAGCGCTTCGCTCACGCCAGGCATGGTTATCATGGGCCTGCCTGAGGATAAGAGACCAGCGGCTTGTATCGCTTGCGGCGCTTGCTCGCAGGTTTGCCCGCAGCACATTGAGATTCCAGAGGCGCTTGCTGAGCTCGCAGAGCTCGTAGCAGCAGGTCCAGACTGGGCTGAAATCAGCCAAAAGAGGCTGGAACTCGACCGCAAATAAAATTGCTAAATCTAGATTTACAAAATCGTGATTTAATAAAAAATAAAAGATGTAAAGGAGACAGAAAAATGTTAAATATTTTAGTTTACTACAAGGCAAAGAGCAAAGAAGATATCCAGGGATTTTTCGAGGGCGCAAAGGCCGCTAAGGTCGACGAGCTTTCCCGCAAGGACAAGGGAAATGTGATGTACGATTACTATTTCTCACCTGATGAGGACAAGCAGAACGAAATGCTCCTCGTTGAGAGATGGGAAAGCAGAGAAGACCAGCAGGCCCACCTCAAGCAGCCAGTTTTCGTAGAGCTCGGCGCACTGAAGGAAAAGTACGGCATCACGACTGAGTTTGTAGAAATCTAGAGACTTCATACCCTGTACGTGTGAATTGGCATGAATTTTGCTGATATATTTTGATAGTATAAAATTTTGCACGGAATAGGGGAGGAGAAGAAAATTGGTTTTTAATATTCAAAAATGCTCCATACATGATGGGCATGGGCTCAGGACGCTCGTGTTCCTCAAGGGCTGTCCGCTCAGATGCAAGTGGTGCGCGAATCCTGAATCGCAGAGCTACAAGGCTGAGATTATGGAATCTCCAGGCAAGTGCATCGGCTGCGGTGCTTGTATGCAGGCGTGTCCAGCTGGGGCGATTTCGCTTGCGGAGGACGGGCCGCGTATCAATAGGGAGAAGTGCGTGGGCTGCCACAAGTGTGCGGATGTTTGCTATGCGGGTGCGAAGTACCTGGAGGGCAAGGATTACACGGTTGAGGAGCTTTACAAGGAAATCGAGAAAGATAAGATTTTCTACGATATGAACGGCGGTGGCGTGACTTTCTCGGGTGGAGAGCCGCTGACGCAGCCGGAGTTTTTGCGTGATATCGCCAAGCTTTGTCGGGAGAAGGGCATTCACGTACAGCTCGAGTCTTGCGGCATGGGCGACTATGAGAAGTTCAAGGAGGCGCTGCCTTACGTGAGTGCGATGTTCATGGATATCAAGCACATGGACACGGAGAAGCACAAGGAGCTGACGGGTGCTGGCAACGAGCTCGTGCTGGAGAATATCAAGAAAATCGATGCGTTCGGTGTGCCGATTACCATCAGAACCCCTGTAATTCCAGGGCTGAACGACTCTGATGAGAATATCAGAGCAACGGCGGAGTTCATAAACACGCTTTCGGGTGTGAAGGAGTACGAGCTACTTCCATATCACCAGTTTGGCGTGAACAAGTACAAGGCGCTCGGCAGGCCGTATGAGCTTGCGGATATACAGCCGCCGACGGACGATGAGATGCGTCATCTCGTAAAGGTAGCAAATGACGCATTTGCGGGCACTGGCAGGGAGTGCTTCTATACTAAGGAAAATGCTAGAGTGGTGGTGAAATGACTGTAATTATAGCGCAAATAATTGGCGTAATTTCCTTTTCAATGTTCGTCATATCCTATCAGGTGAAGTCGAATAGGCTTCTCTATGTTCTGCAGACGCTAGGAAATGGTGGTTTTCTCATACACTTTTTGCTGATGGGAACGTTTTCTGGTGGAATCGGGACTTTCGTTACGACCATAAGAAATGCGATGCTCGCAAAGTATGACGACTGGAAATGGGTGCAGTGGAAAGGCTGGGTAATAATTTTCTCGGCAGTTAGCATTGGTCTGACCGTGCTTACGTGGAAGAATATACTGGGGCTTTTCTCGATAATCGGAACGGTTTCTAGC
>CAVGSW010000045.1:0-9942 GCA_963631945.1 Flexilinea sp.
ATTTTGTACGTTGTCAATAGTTTTTTTGAAAAAATTTTAAATTTTTTATGAAAAAACATAAAATTCGCTATCTGCGCGCGTGCAAGTTTGTGTTTTGCTACAATTTTCAGTATTAAATGCTGACCTGCGTGATTGCCTCGGCCGGTTTCTTGATGAGCTTCTGGAGTTCGAGTAGCCGATTCGCGTCCATCGCGGGTACGCCCTTCAGGCGGTACACGATGCCGAGCTTGGCGTATTTCTCGATGGCCATCGTGTGGTAGCCAAGCAGTTCGACCTTGTCGACGTATCTGATTTTTCTAATAAAATCGTTCAAGGCGAGCATGTCCTCTTCCGTGTCGTTGATATCTGGCACAACGACGTTGCGGATCCACACGTGCTTTTTCTTACTATTGATTATGTCGATGAGCTCGTACAGCGTTTCCTGCGAGCGGCCTGTGATTATCTCGAAGCGCTCTGGGTCTGGGTGCTTGATGTCCAGGAGCACCAGGTCGCAGGCGGCGATTGCTTCTTCGGTATACTCGTCTACATAGGTGCCGCTCGTGTCTATCGCGCTCCTAATGCCCTCTTTCTTAAGCGCTGTCATGCACTCGACGAGGAAGCGCGCTTGGAGGAGCGGCTCGCCGCCGCTGAACGTCACGCCGCCGTCCTTGCCGTAGTAAGGCTGGCCCCTGAGCGCCCAGTGGACTACCTCATCAGCCTCTATGCGCTCGCCTGCATCGCCCATATTCCAGCTGTCCGGATTGTGGCAGTACAGGCACCGCGCCGGGCACCCCTGCATGAAGAACACGGTGCGAATCCCCGGTCCATCGACCGCCCCGAAGCTCTCAATTGAATGAATTCTACCTACCATATTTCTAACCCCTAGAATTACAACAGCGCGAGGCCTAAAATTCGACCCCGCGCGTCATGTATTTGAATTTTACTTAGATAGCCTCATGGAACGTTCTAGCGATAACTTCCTTCTTATGATTATCCGAAAGCGAATTGAATCTAACCGCATAGCCAGAAACTCTAACAGTGAGGTTAGGGTACTTATCTGGATTCTCGTAAGCATCCTGCAGCACTTCACGTCTGAGAACGTTAACGTTCAGGTGGTGAGCGCCTCTCTTGAAGTAACCCTCGAGCAGACCCTTCAGGATCTCAGATCTGTCCTCAGGGTTCTTGCCGAGCGTCTCCGGAGTGATGGAGAACGTGTTGGAAATACCGTCTCTGCAAGTATCCCAGTTGATCTTGGATACGGAGTTCAGAGAAGCGATAGCACCGTGGCTGTCTCTCTGGTGCATTGGGTTAGCGCCAGGAGCGAACGGAGTACCAGCTCTTCTGCCGTCTGGAGTGTTACCAGTCTTCTTGCCGTACATAACGTTGGAAGTGATAGTAAGTACAGACAGAGTGTGAACAGCGTTTCTGTAAGCAGGGTGCTTGCGGAGCTCTTCGATAGTTCTCTCGGAAATCTTAACTGCGATTTCGTCAACTCTGTCATCGTCGTTACCGTACTTAGGGAAATCGCCCTCAGTTCTGTAGTCAACGATTACGCCGTTTTCGTCCTTGATTGGGTAAACCTTTGCGTACTTGATTGCGGAAAGCGAGTCAGCAGCAACGGAGAAACCAGCAACGCCGAATGCCATAAGTCTCTTCAGCTCGGAGTTGAGGAAAGCCATCTGGGAGCTTTCGTAATCGTACTTATCGTGCATGAAGTGAATGATGTTCATGATATTTACATACAGCTCGCAGAGCCAAGCAAGGTAAATATTGAATCTGTTCCAAGCATCATCAAAGTCAATTGGACCGTCGCCAACTGGTTCCATCTGCGGACCAACGTGCTCGCCAGTTCTCTCATCAACACCGCCGTTAAGGCCGAGGAGGAGAATCTTAGCAAGGTTGCATCTAGCTCCGAAGAACTGAATCTGCTGACCCATCTGGATAGCGGATACGCAGCAAGCGATTGAGTAGTCCTCGCCGTAGAAAGGTCTCATCTTGTCGTCGTTCTCGTACTGAATGGAGTCAGTGTCGATGGAAACCTGAGCGCAGAACTTCTTGAATGGCTCAGGAAGCTTCTCCGACCAAAGGACCGTAAGGTTTGGCTCTGGTGCAGGTCCGAGATTGTAAAGTGTCTGCAGAACTCTGAAGGAGTTCTTAGTAACTTTGTGGCGTCCGTCCATGCCAACGCCCGCGATACCCTCAGTGATCCACATTGGGTCGCCACCGAAAAGATCGTTGTACTCGTTCGTTCTGAGGTGACGAGCAACTCTGAGCTTGAGGATGTAGTCGTCAACGAATTCCTGAATCTGTTCTTCTGTATATGTACCGTTTGCAAGGTCTCTTTCAGCGTAAATATCAATAAATGTGGAGGTTCTACCGATTGACATTGCAGCACCGTTTTCTTCCTTGATGCCAGCCAGATATGCGAAATATGTCCACTGAATAGCTTCCTTTACGTCCTTTGCTGGACCGGAAATGTCGTAGCCATAGCTTTCAGCCATCTTCTTGATGTTCTTGAGCGCTGTAATCTGGTTAGTGATTTCCTCAGAAGTTCTGATCGTCTCCTCGTCCATAACGTGGCGAGATGCGATAGTCTCGTGATCCTTCTGCTTTTCCTCGATGAGGTAGTCGATACCGTAAAGTGCGCAACGTCTGTAGTCGCCGATGATTCTGCCACGGCCGTAAGCGTCAGGCAGACCAGTGATGTAGCCAAGATGTCTAACCGCACGCATTTCCTTGGAGTAAGCCTTGAAAACGCCGTCGTTGTGAGTCGTCACATAATCAAACATGTGGTCAATCTCCGGTGGAAGCTCCTGACCGTATTCCTTAACTTCCTCTCTAACCATCTTGATGCCGCCGAACGGACAAATACCACGCTTCAGCGGTTCGTCAGTCTGCAGACCAACGATGATATCCTTACCAGGCACGATGTATCCAGGACCATAAGCGTTAATCGTCATGATTCTGCTAGCGTCAACCTTCAGCGTGCCGCCGTTCTTTCTTTCTTCAACCAAAAGTTCCTGAACTCTGTCCAGGCATTCCTTCGTTCTCTCTGTTGGTCCTGCCAGGAAGCTGCCGTCTCCATCGTACGGATGATAGTTCAGCGTGATGAACTCCTCAACGTCGATGTTCTTCGACCAATTTCCTTCAACAAAACCTTCCCATTCTTTTCTCATAAAAATATCCTCCTAATAAATTTACGCTTGCAATCGCTTTTGTTGTATTTTGTATACATAACTGTTTTAGCCTCTACCATGATACACTTTGCGCGCCATTTCGTCAAGGAAAATCTATGTAAAATTGTGCACTTTTTCGCGTACATCAAAATCCGCACAATCCCCCGCATTTCAACGCCTTATAAAGCAATAAAGCACGAACATTTTCACCTTCCAGCAAAACCCGCGCCGCCACATATTTTCTAAAGCGACAATTTTATTGTAGCAATCGCCCCGCCCTTGTGCTATACTGTTGAGGAAGAAAATTTTTTCGATAAACAAAATCGATATAGACGACAATTCAAATCATTCAAGACATTTTTTACAGAAAGGACATACAATAATGAAAGATAGAAACTTCAATAAAGACTTCGCGAAATTCGCAACCTCGTTCGTTTACATCATGCTCGGCCTGGCGCTCATCGTCTGGACGAATCAGATTGAAAGCCTTCTTTGCATCATTTTGGCGGCAGCTGCAATCATCTGCGGCATGGCCAAGTTCATCGGCTATTGCGTTGCTAAGGTAGAAACGAGAATTGAAGATGACACGAACGGCTTCGCAGTTGGCCTCAGCCTTATCATCCTCGGTCTCTTCATCTGGTTCAAGGGCACGATGATCATCGCGATTATCCCGTTCGTCATCGGCTTCATGATTACGTACAAGGGCATCGAAGGCATCCAGAACGTGCTGAACTTCAAGAAATTCGGCTATGACATGCAGAAAGGCGTGCTCATCGGCTCGGCTATAATCACGGCGTTCGGCATTCTCGTTATGATGAACCCGTTCTCCACAGCGAATGTTCTGTTCATGATGCTCGGCATCGGCCTGCTCGTCAGCGGCCTTGCAGACTTCGTCTCCGACATCATCTTCACCCGCAAGATGAAGCAAGCAGCGAAAACGACTGTAGAAGCCGAAAAAGTAAAAATCAACGAATAGCAAACTCGGAATCCCCGCCACGTGCGGGGATTTTTGTTTCTTAAAAAATACATGTATACCACTTGACGCGCCCCCTCGAGCGGTGTTATAGTACTCCTTGCACAATTAAATATTGCGACGAACGAAGTTTGCAGGAAAAAGCCGCAAGGCTTGCCGAAGGAGTAAAACTCTCAGGCTTTCGGATGACCGAATGAGGACTGTGAACGGATGTGGCTCTGGAGAACGTTCTCCCCCAACCAGGTGGAGAGCTGCCGAAGGTGCAAAACTCGCATGACTAGCGGCTAGAATTGGTAGCGGCTAGCAGCGGGCGAATCTCTCAGGCAAAAGGACGGAGTAAGGACACAGTAAAGTTTCAGAAAGGTGTGACAATAATTTTGTTACGCCCGCTAGCTGTTCGTTTCTTTGGAGCCGGAATTCTTGTATGCAATGCAGGAACGCCGGTTTTTTGTTTGTCGCAAAAGAAAGGATATATAAACATCATGGAACAACTAACCAATCTCGTAAGCCAGATCAGCGACATCGTGTGGAACGGACTTCTGCTCTACCTGCTCGTTGGTACTGGCATCATCTTCACAATTCGCACGCGCCTCGTACAGATTCGCAAGTTCGGAGCAGGCTGGAAGCGCCTCTTCGCTAACTTCTCACTCAACGGTGAGAAAGCAGGCAAAGACGGCATGAGCTCATTCCAGGCACTGACGACCGCCATCGCAGCTCAGGTCGGCACAGGTAACATCGCAGGTGCCGCAACAGCTCTCTACTCAGGCGGTCCTGGCGCCATCTTCTGGATGTGGCTCTCCGCATTCTTCGGCATGTCCACGATCTACGGCGAGGCTGTACTCGCACAGAAATATAAGACGACTGACTCTGAAGGTCACGTAACTGGCGGCCCGATTTACTACATCCGCGGCTGCTTCAAGGGCAAGTTCGGCAAGTTCCTCGCTGGCTTCTTCTCAGTTGCAATCATATTTGCGCTGGGCTTCTCTGGCAACATGGTACAGGCAAACTCCATCAGTGCGGCATTCCAGACAGCATTCGGAACACCTGCAATCGTAGTTGGCATCGGCTGCGGCATCATCGCAGCGTTTATCTTCATCGGCGGCGTTAGACGTATCGCCTCCGTTACCGAAAAAATCGTTCCAATCATGGCGATTTTCTATATCATAGGCTGTCTCATCATCATCGTCATGAACCACGAGGCGATTATCCCAGCATTCAAGTCAATCTTCGTTGCAGCGTTCAACCCTGAGGCAGTTCTCGGAGGTGCGGTCGGCATCACGGTTCGCCAGGCAATGCGCTACGGCGTAGCCCGCGGTCTGTTCTCCAACGAAGCCGGCATGGGTTCAACTCCGCACGCACACGCGCTCGCAAAGGTTGAACGCCCTCAGGATCAAGGTGAAATCGCAATCGTTTCCGTATTCATCGATACATTCGTCGTACTCACGCTCACAGCTATGGTTATCCTCACATCTGGACAGCTCGAGGCTGGCGTAGAAGGCGGGCTTCAGGGCACAGCGCTCGCACAGGCTGCGTTCTCCGCAACCATCGGCAACGCAGGCACGATTTTCGTTGCGATCTGCCTCCTGTTCTTCGCGTTCTCGACGATCATCGGTTGGTACTTCTTCGGCGAGCAGAACGTCAAGGCGCTGTTCGGTCACAAGGCTGTCAAGGTTTACGCGACAATCGTTGTAATCTGCATCGTCATCGGCTCCACGCTCAAGGTTGACCTCGTTTGGAACCTCTCCGACCTCTTCAACGGCCTGATGGTATTCCCGAACCTCGTTGCCCTGCTCGGCCTCTCCGGCGTAGTAGCCAAAGCCGCCCACGGCCACGACATCACCTCCGACAAATCCGACAAATAAATCAAAAATAGCAAAGATGGTAAGCCACACGGCTTACCATCTTTTTTCATACATATTTACTTCTGCAAGCGGCTCGCAGCATTTATCCCTCTGCGCCGCTTTCGCAGTGGCTGCTCGCGCCCTAACGCCGCGAGCTATGCCTCGGCCTTCCAGAGGCCGTGCAGGTTGCAGTATTCGTACACTGCAATCAGCTCGTCGCCCTCAGCGAGCTCGAACGTAGCCTCTGGCTTCTGGCCTGGCTTGAGCTCTGCGAGCTGGCCGCCGAGCTTCGTCTCCACCCAAATCCACTGAATCGAGTGTTCAGGCTGCATCGGATGCTCCACACTTCCAACTTTCACAGTCACCTTGCTGCCCTCAACCTCGAAAACTGGCACGTGCTTCTCGTGAGCCGCATCCTCAACGCCAGCCTTAAGCTCCGTCATCTTCTCGCCGCAGCACATCATCTTAACGCCGCTATCCTTCAGAACAGCGATGACATTGCCACAATTCTTGCAGATAAAAAACTTTCTCTCTTTCATGGTGAACCTCCTAGTAATTCTCAGCGTGAACCTCGAAGTAGCTCTGCGGATGGTTGCAAGTAGGGCAAACCGCCGGAGCCTTCTCGCCAACTACGATATGACCGCAGTTTCTGCACTCCCAGATCTTAACTTCGCTCTTCGCGAAAACTTCCTGCATCTCAACGTTCTTCAGAAGCGCGCGGTATCTCTCCTCGTGATGCTTCTCGATAGCGCCAACCATGCGGAACTTCGCTGCGAGCTGTGGGAATCCCTCTGCCTCAGCAGTCTTCGCGAAATCCTCGTACATGTCAGTCCACTCGTAGTTTTCGCCATCTGCAGCAGCTGCAAGGTTCTCAGCCGTGTCGCCGATTCCGTTCAGCTCCTTGAACCACATCTTAGCGTGCTCCTTCTCGTTGTCCGCCGTCTTCAGGAAAAGGTCAGCAATCTGCTCGAACCCTTCCTTCTTTGCCTTCGATGCGAAATATGTGTATTTGTTTCTTGCCTGTGATTCGCCAGCGAATGCTGCCTCAAGATTTTTTTCTGTTTGCGTACCTGCGTACTTAGTTGTCTTTGCCATTTCATACTCTCCTTACATCTAAAATTTTTATTCTTACAACCGTTTCGCGCACTCTGGGCACTTGTAGTGGATTCGCAAATCATACGAATCAATTTTGTGGCCGATGCGCGCCTCGATTGAGGAAGTCAGGTCGTCGAGACGGATGTCAGATATCGCCCCGCACACGCTGCAGATTATGTGATCGTGCCGCGTCGTGTTGTCGAACCTGTCGGGAAACCCCGGCTCAGAAATTCTGATGATCTTCCCCGTCTCCACGAGCGTTTTTAAGTTGTTGTACACCGTCGCCTGCACGACCTTCGAATTGCCTTCTTTCATTTTCATGAAGATCTGCTCGGCCGTCGGGTGCTCCGTGGACCTGAGGATAATCCCCAAAATCTCCTCTGCATATTTCGACATAAACCCTCCTCGTTTTTAGAATTAGAATAATTCTAAATTTATGATACAATAAAACCTGTCGGATGTCAACAGGTTTTTTCAAATTATTCAACAAAATTTTCCGCCGCGAGATTTCACTATCTTCGCTTAAAATTTCGATTCACCAGTCATGAACTCCATCAAATTGATGTGGTTGATTCCATTACGCTTTTGCAGCATGTAATCGGTTGTGACTACGTACTTTGGATAGTTGTCATTTATGGCTTCAAGCGGTCTGTACTCCCTGTTTTCAGTGTCTTCGCTCTGCATTATCGTATATGCTACCTGAACATAGGAGTAATCATTTTCTGCACTCCGCAAAATGAAATCGCATTCGAGCTTTCCTATTCTTCCGACGCTGACCGAATAATCAAGGCTGCGCGAATAGATATATACTATGTTTTCGAGAACAGGCCCGAAATTGATTCTGTTGTCAGTGTTTTGTGCAAAGTAAAAGCTTAAATCAGCAAGGTAATATTTCTTCTCGCCAGCAAGTGCTTTCTTTGACTTCATGTCAAAGCGATTGCACTCATACAGTATTTTCGCATCAACCAATGCAGAGATGTACTTTGTAACCGTCGTCCTTGTAATCTTGCTTCCGTTTTTTTCGAGTGCCTCGGTCAGACTCTTTATACTCGTAGTGGCGCCAAAATTATTAATCACATAATTCTTTACCGCTTCGAAGCTTGCCTTGTCTTTGATCTTTACTCTGCGTCTAATATCCTTTTCGAAGATTTCGTCCACAACGCCAGCGACATAAGTTCTTTTCGCTGCAAGATCATCTATTTGTATTGTCCTCGGGAATCCACCCTCAAGTATATACTGATTTAATTCCACGCTTAAATTCGGATTGAGCGGCTTGCCGTAAAACCGTTTGATTTGTTCATATTCCTCGAAGCTGAGTGTAAATAATTCAAATTCAAGATATCGTCCAGTTAGTTTAGTCACAAGCTCACCGCTCAGCAAGTACGAGTTCGAGCCCGTAATAAAAATCGAGAATCCGCCATCGGTTCGAAACCCGTTTATGACTTCTTCAAATCCAGTAACATTCTGAACCTCATCTATGAAAAGATACTGCAGCCCAGGATTTTTAATTTTCGATTCGATAAGTGCCTCAAGCTGATCTGGTGTTTTTACCTTGCGATTCTCACGATTGTCAAGATCCAAATAGATAATGTTCTCATCATCCACTCCGCTTTGCCTTATCTCGTCTGCTATCATTTCCATAAGGCTAGACTTTCCGCACCGCCTCACGCCTGTGATGACTTTGATAATGTCATCTGCTTGGTAAAATGGTCTTATTTTCTTTAGATACTTCTCTCTCTTAAACAGCATAACAAAATCATCTCCTTCTCTTCTTGATAACTCTATTATACTCAAAAATCAAAAAAAAGCAAGTTATCGCGGCACTTTTTGCAATTTTTGCATTTTGTGCTTTGATAACTGCTCGTTTTCTGTGATTTTTCCCCAGTTTGCAAGAGCTCTCTGGCTCTTGGGAGAAACCTATCCCAAGTACTTCTCTAGAAGTACCAAGTTCACGCCTGGGATGCCGTTGAACACGGTCGGCACGATACCGATTTCCTTGTAGCCGTGCTTGCCGTACATCGCACGAGCCGCCTGGTTGCGCTCGTTCGTGTCGATTCTCAGCTCATTGCAGCCGAGCTCTCTCGCATAATCCTCGTAGAACTCGACGAACGCCCTGCCGTAGCCCTTGCCAGCACTCGCCTGCGAAATCACGAGCGTGTGCAGCACGCAAACCTCGTCGTCAGCCGCCTCATGCTCCCATGCAGCTCCCGCATAGCAATCAACCTGATTCTTATTGAAAATCGCCGCTCCGTATATCTCGCCGCCGTCTTCCAGCACGAACAAGTCATCCCGTCCGAGCGCCGCCTCCGCAGTCGCCCTCACCGGATACACCCCGCGGAGCCACCCCGTAGTCGTCTTCCCAGCCGCCTCCGCATCATGAATCTCATCATATATCCTCTCGACCGCGTCCAAATCCGCCGCGCCCGCCTTCCTAATCACCATTCTCGTAAACCTCCTGTATGTAAATATCTAATCAAATTCTAAAATTTCTAATCTGTAATGTCCATATAGCTTATCTGCTCTGTCTCACCATCAGGCTCAAGTTCCTCGCACAACAAAAAGCTTTCTACATCTATCATTTTTCGAGTCAAATAGTACCTGTACGCTAACTTGGCTGGGAGAAGTCTAACATTGATATCTTGCAAGCCCAAACCCGAAAGCGTTGCCATATAAACATCGCCCTTGTCAATCACTTCAGCTTCTTCAGTCGGCATGATGAAACAATTGACTATATGATCAAATCCATGTTCCTTGATAAAGTCCTTATAGGCAAGTTGATACAAATATTGCTTTGTGACCGACTCAATTCCAGGCATTCTTTCAGGTGTCTTGCCCTCCTCAAGCCTCGGAACATAATATTTCGCATCCGATATTATGA
>CAVGSW010000046.1:0-9897 GCA_963631945.1 Flexilinea sp.
CCCACTGCTGGGAGGTCCACTCCCTTGGCTGAGACTTTCCGTCATCGGATCCGCAACATTTGAATCCATGGCAGCTACACTCGGCGTTGAGTCTGTAGGCGAAGTCCTCCAGGTGGGTGGATACACAATCGCAGGCTGGGTTGCTGCATGCTGGTGCATGGCACTCGGCGGAAGCTTACCGCTTCTGGAGTCCATCATCTTCATCAAGCCAATCTCACTGCTCTATGGACAAGCTGAGAAGATCAACATGAAGCTCGTTCTTACGATTGGAACAGGCTGCATGTGCGGCGTACTCGCATACTCAGCAGTTAACTTCGGATTAAGCGCAATGAGCACGAAAGGTATCGTATTCCTTTCCAGCTTCGCACTTGGCACAATCCTTACACTTTGCAACAAGAAATGGAAACTTGCATGGATGAACGACTTCCTAATGGCAATCTGTATGCTGTTCGGTATGGTTCTGGCTTGCATAGTTTTATAAAAGAAAGGGGAAGAAAAAATGGATCCTAGAAAACAATTTACAAGATGGGTTTATCGTTTTGGTATTACTTCCAGCATCATATTATTCGTTTTGATGGTGGCCTTCCCAGTAACAATCAGTGCAGTTTACGGTGTATGGCCTAAGTTCTCACAGATTTGGCCAGCATGCGTTGCATTATTCCTGTTCATGATTCCTTGGTTCCCAGGCGAGAGCTTCGGCTGCATGCCAATCATGGGACCTGGCGCTCTGTACCTGTCCTACGTAACAGGCAACGTAACTAACCTCAGAATGCCTGTAACAATCGGTACTATGAATGCACTTGGACTCGAGGCAAACACGGACGAATGCCACACGATGTCAATCATCGCTTGCGGCGCATCCAACATCACAACTGTTGTAGTTCTGTTCTTCGGAATGCTCCTTGCAGTTCCGCTCAGCCCAGTTCTCAACAACGAAGCACTGCAACCTGCATTCAACTATGCACTTCCTGCACTGTTCGGCGGACTGATTGCGCAGACAATCCTCAAGCGCGCTAAGCAGACGGCGCTCTTCATGATTCCGCTCGTAGTATGCTTGATCTTCTGCTACTTCACGCAGGTAAACAGCGCATATTACATGCTCATCACTGTAGCAGTAAGTGCAGCGGTATTCCTTCTCTTTGATTATAAGGAGAAAAAGCCAGCGGAAGCAGCTGAAGGCGCAGAGGTAACTGAAGCTGATGAGTAAATCTGAATCTACATATTATAGTATTAGAACACACAAATACATAGGGAAAATTTGAGAATACCCTGAGCCAGAAATTTTGGATAGGGGTTTCTCAACCCTATAGATTACTTAATATTGAATATTTTCAAGAAAAAGAGAAAAGAGGTAAGAACATGAATAACAGCAAGTGGATAAAAATCAAGTGCGGTAAGTTATATGATGGCCTTAAGGATGAACTCCAGGAAAACATGGAAATCCTCATTGAAGATAAATACATCAAAGAAGTAGGACATAACCTCGAGTGCCCAGAGGGAACAGAAGTAATTGACCTTTCCGATATGACTGTAACTCCTGGTATGATCGACGCTCACGTACACCCATACTTCTTCGATTGGAGAAAGTTCGGTGACGATACGATTTACAATTCACCAGGATATCGTGCAGTTGCAACATACTTCACAGCAGAGAAAGAGCTGTACGGCGGATTCACAACAATCCGTTCGGTTGGTAGCTTCTTCGAATCCCACGAACTCGACGTTAAGAGAGCAATCAACGAAGGCTACCTGCCAGGCGCAAGAATGCTCGTAGCACCTCACCTTCTTGGAACGACAGGTAGCCACGGCGATATGTCCCAGATTGTTCGTACTAACCCAGAGGTATTCGACGCACTCCAGCAGTTCGCACCTGGAATCGGCAACGGTGCAGATTTCTTCACAGCAGCGGTTCGTAGAGAGAAGAAGATGGGCGCTGACTTAATCAAGATTATGGCAACAGGCGGATTCGCTACACCATACGACGATCCTGATGATATCCAGCTCAACGATGCAGAGCTCAAGGCAATCATGGATACAGCGAAGGCACTGAAGTTCCATACCATCGATTTCAAGGTCAAGGAGCTTGTTCATAAGCTTGTTGCGTTTATGGCAACAAGCTTATGAACAAGCTCCTTGACCTTGAAATCGATGGTATGGAACACGGCGCAATGATGAACGAAGAGACAGCAAGACGTTTCGAAGAGAGCGGAACTTGGCTCGTTCCTACATTCAGCCCGTATCAGGATATCGTATATCCAGATCCAGTTAACCTCGGCAAGAAGTCAATCACTTACCAACAGAAGGCTGAGAAGTACAGAAGCCAGCTCCAGACAGGCCGCGAGGTTATCAAGAACAGCAAGATTAAGTTAGGTTATGGTACTGACTTCGTAACAGTTCACAACGCTTACGAAAGCGGTTGGGAATACAACGCATGGCTCAACAGCGGATGCAATCCATTCAGAGCACTCCAGGCAGCTACTAAGAACAACGCAGAAATCTGCGGAATAGACGACATCGTCGGAACTCTTGAACCAGGAAAGTACGCTGATATCGCAGGATGGAAGAGAGATCTTCTCACAGACCCAGACGCACTCCGCGACTGCTCATTCGTAATGAAGGAAGGCATCCAGTACGAGGCACAGAGCTACATCAACATTGTTGAAGATTAATCAAAGTCAATAATGTCTTCTAATATAGGCAAGAACTTGCCCAAAAAAGCGTAATTGCTCTCTCCTTAAGAACAACGACGCGAAACAAAATCCCCGCATTGCATCAATGCGGGGATTTCTTGTATGGTTTCAAGAAGGTTTTTTTCAAAACTTACAACTTCGAATCGATTTACAGTCCAGTCTGGATTGTTCTTTCGATGATGTTTTCCTGAATGTTTTCTTCGAGGCTTACGAAGAATGCGGAGTAACCAGCTACACGAACGAGCAGGCCACGGTATTCATCTGGGTGCTTCTGTGCATCTCTAAGAGTTTCGTTGTTAACGATGTTGAGCTGCATATGGCTGCCCTTCATGCCGAAGTGAGCCTTAAGTACTGTCTCGAGGATATCGATACCCTTTTCGCCTTCAACAACTTGTGGGTCGAATCTCTGGTTGAGAAGCATACCAGCCTGATAGTGGCTCTGGTCGATGGAGTCGAGCGACTTAACAACTGCTGTAGGTCCACATGTGTCGCAACCGATCATTGGGGATGCGTTGTCGGAAAGTGGTGTGAATGCATGTCTGCCATCTGGAGTAGCGGAGATGTTCTTACCAAGCTGTACGTTGTAGGACTGAGTTGCGCAAAGCGATGTGAATTCGCCGCCTCTGCCGCTGATGTACTTCTTGATTTCGATGTCAGCACTCTCTGCAACGAACTTAGCGAACTTGTCAGCCTGTGGATTGTCATTGCCGTACTTAGGTGCCTTGTTGATGAGCATCTGACGGAGATTTTCCTTACCTTCGAAGTCAGTAGCAAGGAGATCCATGAGTTCGTCCATAGTGATGTAGTGCTTGTTGAATACGCACTCTTCGATAGCTGCGAACGAGTCAGCGATGTTTGCAAGACCAGTTACAGCACTAACTTCCCATCTGTGGTCGCAACCCTTATCCTGAAGGAGTCTGCCTTTTTCGATGCAGCCCTGAGTGAATGCGGATGCGATGAGTGTAGGAACTGTGTATGCGTGAACAGAAACGAGTCTGTTGAACTTGCCAACGAATCTCTTGAGGAAGAATCTAAGCTGTACCAGATATGCTTCCTTGAGCTGTTCGATGTTAGTGAATGTTCTAACGTCGCCAGACTTAGGTCCAAGCTGCTTGCCTGTTACTGGGTCAACGCCGTTGTGAAGTGTGATTTCGAATACCTTGATAGTATTGAAGAAACCAAGCATTGACTGGTAGTCGGACTTACCTGGAACGATTGGCTCTGTACATCCGGAAAGAGCCCAATCTCTTGCTTCTTCAAGCGTGTAGCCAAGGCTCATAAGAGCTGGAACGCCGTTGTTATCGTTGAAGAAAGCAGGGTGGCTGCCGCCCTGAAGAGCAACCTTGATTGCAAGTCTGAATGTTTCTTCGTCTACATTGTCATGATATCTGAAGGATACTGGTGGTTCCTTTGTCTGAAGGTCTTCCATGCCGTGGAGGATGAGTCTTGTAAGTTCGTTACAAGCATCAGTTCCATCTGGCTTCTGACCACCGATTGTCATCTGGATGTAAAGTGCGCATCCAGGATAAGCGCCGGATTCATATTCGTCTCTGAGGTACCACATTTCTTCGATTCTGAGCTTGAATTCGTGGATGATGTCGCCGATTTCCTGCTCAGGAACGCCTGCAGCGATGTCCTTCTGATAGAATGGATACATGTACTGGTCGAATCTGCCAACTGGGTGAATGTAACCCATGTTTTCTGTCATGATAGCATCATGAGTAAGGAGAACGAGCTGTGCAGCCTGAAGGAAGTTCTGAGGTGGGTTCTCAGGAACTACTCTCATGTTAGTTGCGATAGTCTCGTACATCTTCTTCTGCTCAGGATCCTTGCAATCAGCAGCGAGCTGGTCAGCGAGGTCTGCATATCTGTGAGCGAGAGTGATTACTGCTTCCATAGCTGTAATCATGCCTTCCCACTTAATTCTCTGGTCAGTGTTCTCGATTGTCATGTCATCGTTGAGCTCAGCAATCTTAGCTTTGCACTCGTCGATGTAGTATCTGTATCCTCTCTTTACGAGGTTAGGATAGTCAGGTGCATGGCACATTGTGGAACATTTCTGGATGCCTCTAGTGAAGAGACCAGCATCTACTAACTCAAGTTCCTCTTCAGTCATGAGGTCGTTAGTGTAGTCGCCGAAAGTGTGACCTTTCCAAATCTGTGCGATTTCTCTGAGTTCATCCTTTTCGCCTGGCATGTACTGGAACGGGTCAAACTGACGAGTGTCGAATGTTTCAGTAGCTTCTGGGAGCCAGTCGATCATTTCTGGGAAAATAGGAACAGCATGCGTTCTGGATGCGATGCTTCCTGCAAGGAGTGAATCCTCCTCGATGTAGATTTTTCTGTTTTCACAGAAAATCTTAAAGAGTTCAGCTCTTCTGCGAACGAACGGTTCCATAGACGGAGTCTGATAGTACTTCGTTGCAATTCTAGCCCTGTCGAGACAGATAGTAGGAGTAGTGTTTCTAATCCTATCTCTAATCTTTTCGATTCTAGGTGATAACATGTTTGTTCTCCTTTCGCGATAATAACGTGAATAACATGAATTGTTCTGCAATTACAAGTAGCAAAAGGCGTGCCAAGAAATAAGAATGTTGAATTTTCAAGATTTGAGAGGAAGGGAAAAAAAGACAAATCGAAGAATGTGACTAAATTAACATACCGACCCGACAAAAAATGTAGCAAAAAGACACAGCGACTGCAATAGCCGTGTAGCAAAAAGACACATACCGAAAACGTGCGACAAAATTGACACACACGGCCAAAACATATTAAAGCGGAAGGTTGTATTTCTCCAAAAATCTATACATGGTTTTGCGGGAAATCCCGAGCAGGTTAGCGGCTTCCTTCTTGTTGCCGCCAGTGATTGCAAGGGCTTCGCGAATCATCTTGATATAAGCCGTGTCGATATCCTCGCGGCAGAGGTTGATTCGCTCCTCCGGCGTGAGCTTGCTCAGCTCTTCCTGTGCTGCAGCGGAGAGCCCAGTCTGATCGAGCAGAGTACCATCTGCGTTAACAGACAAGATGCCCGATGCATCTGCGGATTCACCGGAAGCGTTGCCAAGTCCGCTAGTATCGTTTCCATACAAAGTTGAGCGGACAGCGTTTGCCGAAATCTCCTCATTCTTATACAGCAGGTCTATTCTGTTGATGACGTTCTTCAGCTCGCGGGCGTTGCCAGGCCAAGCGTAGGACGAGAGGACTTTCTTCGCACCTGCGGAGAGGAACTTCTGCGGATGGTTGTTCTGCTGAGCGTAGATCTTCAGGAAATGCTCTGCGAGGAGCGAAATGTCATCCTTGCGCTCGCGCAGAGGCGGAAGTTCCAGCGTCAGAACTTGCAGTCTATAATAGAGGTCTTGACGGAAGAGTCCAGCCTTGATCATCTCAGGAAGGTTGCGGTTCGTAGCTGCGATGAGTCGAACGTCGATAGGGATTTCCTTGAGACCGCCGACTCTCGTAATAGTCCATGTTTCCAGAACTCTGAGGAGCTTCGACTGGAAATAAAATGGAAGCTCGCCGATTTCGTCGAGGAACAGGGTGCCGCCGCTTGCAAGCTCGAACTTACCCATTCGGCCCTTCTTGGATGCGCCCGTGAATGCGCCTTCAACGTAGCCGAAGAGCTCACTTTCGATAAGCTCGGCAGGGAAGTTCGCGCAGTTAAGCGCTACGAACGGGCCTTTGGCTCTCGGGCTCGCATTGTGTATGGATTGAGCGAATACTTCTTTGCCGACACCGCTTTCTCCAGTGATTAGAACAGTTCCGCGGTTTCCGGCGAATTCCTTAGCAAGCGTAATCTGCTGCTTAATCGGCTCGCTCTTACCTATGATGTCCGAGAACGTATACTCGGCGTTCAGACCGATGCTCTTACGCATTTTCTTGATCTCTTGCTGCTGGGAACGCGAGATTTCGATAAGACCGCTTACTTTGCCTGCCTCGTCAAACGTTGGAAACATGTCGTTTGAGACGATTTGCATGTATTTTTTGTCCGTATATGATTCGATTCGAACTGCCCAGTCGAGCACGGCTTTACCTGTTCTGAGTACTTCGTTCATGCGTAGCTCAGAGGAGTCCGTTTCAACCGTCGTGATGTGCGTGCGGCCGAGCTCCATGATTTCCTCCATGGTGAGCCCGATGATGCTAGTCTGGTCATCTATGCGGAAATTCTTGCAAAACGTTGAATTTGCATACGTAATGCGACCTTTTTCGTCGCACATCATTATGGAATTGTTTACGTAATTCAGATTCTCCAGCAGCTTCCGATAGTCGGAGGCGGTCAGATGAGAAGCGCGCGCATTAGCCATTGCAATACCTTTTCTTTCTGTAAAAAAACAGTTGCGATACGAATCGTAAATGTTTGGTTTGAAATTTTTCTTACATTAATAATATATCACTACAGGTGGGAGAATGCAAGTATAATGTGTCAAAAAAGCGCCACGATTTGCCCGCCTATGTGAAATTTCTCGGGAAATGAAATTTTCACTTGCATTTTTCATAATTTCAAGGCAAAATAGAGATAGGAGGAGTGTAAAAATGACACATTACGAAGCAATGTCAGAGAAGATAAATGAAAGCGATCTGATTAGATATCTCAACCTCGCAGACAACGCTATTGCGGTATATGATAATGACGCACGTTTGTTATTCGCAAACAAGATTTGGTGCCAGGATTTCAACATAGCTAACCCATCGGATGCAATTGGCCTTAACGTTGAAGAGATCATGCAGCGCTTCCACATAGAGCTTACATATATGGAAGGCAAGGCGGCGACCTCGACGTACAAGATACGCGAGGTTATCGAGACGGGCAGAGAAATCGTCGATTGCGAAATCCGCCTAAAGAAGCTGACGTCGAAGAAGCCAGCTCAGCTCATAATGAACGATATCTATCCGATAAAGGACGAAGATGGCAACGTTTACGGCGTATTCGAGACAACTCACTCCAGACAGCAGGATATCGCCCGCGCTAGAAAGATGATCGGTCTGTCCGCGGAATACACATTCGAGGATATCAAAGGCAAGAGCCGCGTCATCAAGGACAGAATCCAGCTCTCGAAGGAATATGCACGTTCTTCGTTCAGCGTGCTCATCACGGGCGAGAGCGGCGTAGGTAAGGAACTCTTCGCTCAGTCTATTCACAACTATAGCCAGCGTAGAAGCGGACCGTTCGTTGCAATCAACTGCGCGAACTTCCCAGAGAACCTGATCGAGAGTGAACTCTTCGGTTACGTAGACGGCGCATTCACCGGAGCCTCCAAGAAAGGGCAAATTGGTAAATTCGAGCTCGCGGACAAGGGAACGCTTTTCCTGGACGAGATAGGCGAGCTGCCATATCTATTTCAATCCAAGCTCCTGCGCGTGCTGGAGACATGGAGAATCACCAGAATCGGAAGCACGCACGAAATTCCAGTTGACGTTAGAATCATAGCGGCCACGAACCGTGACCTGGAGAAGATGGTAGCCGACGGATTCTTCCGTGAGGACCTTTATTATCGTCTGCAGGTACTGAACGTGGATATCCCGCCGCTGCGCGAGAGAAAGGAAGACCTCGACTCGCTCGTAGAGGCTTTGGTAGAGCAGACAGCGGACATGTCTGGCAACATGAACAGAAAGAAGCTGAGCAAGGATGCGCACAAGCTCCTCATGGCTTACGACTGGCCAGGTAACGTGCGTGAACTCAGAAACGTTGTCAACAGAGCTTGTATATTATCAAAGGAAGACGAAATCTCAGCGGATGTTCTGCTGAAGTGCATCTCGCCGAAGAAGCCGATTCTGACGAATGAGGATGGCACTGCACTCGGCGATATCGAAAAGCGTCAGGTCGAATACGAGAATGCGCACGGCAGGCTCATGGAGGAGCTGTTCGAGAGGGCAGGCGGCAATAGGGAAGAAGCCATCCGCTCCATGGACGAGGCTCGCAAGAAGTTCGAGAAGAACCAGATACAGCAGATGCTCGCACTTGCTAACGGAAATAAGAAGCAGGCAGCAGAGTACATGGGCGTCTCCCGAAAGACGTTTTATCGCATGCTCGAGAAGTACGAAATCACGTCGGATATGCTCGATTAGTTGAATAGAAAGCATTGAAAAAGCTCCCCGCTTGCATTCTTATGAGGTGCATGCGAGGAGCATTATTTTTCTTAGATGATATTAATTGTCTATGACAAATTAGATACCAAGAAGGAATCCCTCTGGGAACGGATCCTTAGGGTCAAGAATCCAAGTTGAGAATCCTGTTACGCAAGCGTTGCCTGTGATACGAGGACGGATAGCCTTCTTGCCACCGATCTCGAGCTCTTCAGCAACTTCGCACTTGAAGAGGGAACCGATGATGCTCTCGTGAACGAAGCTGTCACCGAGTTTCAGCTTGCCTTCATCATAGAGAAGTGCGCACTTAGCGGATGTACCTGTTCCACATGGTGAACGGTCGATAACCTTTGGAAGACCTACTACGCAGTTCTGGATGTCAGCGCCTGGAGTCTTTGGTGGGCCAGCGAACTCAACGTGAGTTACGCAGTTAACGAAGTCTAATGTAGGGTGCTGAACCTTAACCTGAGCGTTAACGTCTTCAGCAAGTGACTGAGCGATGTCGATGAACTTAGGTGCGTTCTTAGGCTCGATTTCAAGACCAGTAACGGATACAGGAAGGATAGCGTATACGTTTCCGCCCCAAGAAATATCCATTGTAACAGGTCCATATAACTTAGTGTCTACAGTTACGTTTCTATTAAGAACCATAGCAGGAGCGTTTACGAAGGAAACTTCCTGAACAGATCCGTCGATAACCTTAGCTTCTACGTCTACAACGCCAGCAGGAGTGTCGAGTTTGATCTTTGTGATTGGTTCTGTAACCTCAACGAGGCCAGCTTCGATCATAGCTACAGTAACGCCGATTGTGTCGTGTCCGCACATTGGCATCCAGCAGCTGGATTCGAAGTAAAGGATACCTACGTCAGTTCCTGGTGTGCAAGGCTCAGTGATGAGTGTAGCGGACATGATTTCGCTTCCACGTGGTTCATAGCAGAGGAACTTTCTGAACCAGTCCTGAGTTTCCTTCATGTAAGTGAACTTTTCGCCCATAGTCTTGCCAGGGATGTGAGGGAAGCCACTTACTACTGTTCTAGTAGGTTGACCAAGTGTGTGAGTTTCAATGGTTCTAACTACATGTTTAGCTTTCATTTAGAATCTCCTTTCAAGATATAGCATTTGAATT
>CAVGSW010000047.1:0-9816 GCA_963631945.1 Flexilinea sp.
CCAGAACACTTTCCAAGAAGCCGGAGCTCGGCTACAGCCCAGCGACCATCAGAAATGAGATGGCAGACCTCGAGGAAATGGGTTATTTGACACACCCGCACACTTCGGCAGGCAGAGTACCTTCGGACAAAGCTTACAGATTGTATGTAAACGCTTTGATGGAGAAGAAGGAGCTCACCAAGGAAGAGAAAAACATCATCGCAAGCAGGCTGCGCGGCAGGATGAGTGATTTTAATAAGACCATCGAACATGCGGCGAGCGTGCTTTCCGAGATAACGAACCTCACATCATTTGCTTTGACACCGACGCAGGACGAGGACATACTCAAGTACATCAACCTCCTCCCAGTTGACGAGAAAACGGTAATCCTGATGATCGTCAGCGAGAGCGGCAAGGTTTCCAACAAAGCAGTCAAGATGAGCGTTCCGTACACGGAAGACAAGCTGAACCTGCTTTCCAAGACGATGACATACAATTATAAAGGAAAGACAATCAGCCAGGCACTCACGAACAACATCATCGCAAACGTCGAGACAGACATCGTAGCGATGAGCGGACTCGCAGAGGACGTAATGCCAAGCTTCCTCAAGACGCTTGAGGATATGCTGAACGTAAACCTCTACATGGAAGGCCTGACGAACATATTCGACATTCCAGAGTACAGCGACATCTCCAAGGCAAAGAGCTTCATCGAAATGCTCAGCCAGAAAGAGGAGCTCACCAAGAAGCTCATCGAGCGTGACGATGGCATCATGGTTACGATTGGCGAGGAAAACTCAGACGATGTGCTTCAGGATTGCTCGTTGATAACGGCAAGCTACCACGTGGACGGCAAGCTAGTCGGCAAGATTGGAGTCATCGGCCCGACCAGAATGAAATACAGCGAGGTAACCTCGATTATTGAATATTTGACAGATAACCTAAACGATACATTTAAGCTGGAAAGCGGAGGTAATGAGGATGAATGAAGATAAAGTAAAAGAAGCCGAATGTGCAGAAGCCGAGAAGGCGTGCGAGCAGGAGGCAGGCAATAAAGAAGAAAAGTGCTGCAAAGGCGAGAGCAAGGCAGGCTGCGAAGGTCACGGCGGTCATGGCGATGGCGAAGGCTGCTGCGGACACGATGGACACGGACACGGTGAGGGTCACGGCAAAGGTTGTGGCAAGCACGATGGTCACGGAAAGGGCTGCTGCAAGGAAGCTGAGGCAGAGACTTCAGAAGAAGACGAAGCTCTCAACACCAAGTACCTGAGGCTCATGGCAGACTTCCAGAATTTCCGCCGCCGCACCGAAAAAGAAAAAAGCGACATTTATGCATTCGCAAACGAGAAAATCGTCAAAGAATTGCTTGATGTAATAGATAACTTTGAGAGAGCTCTGGCAGCCGGAAACGACGGCGACAAGTTCCTCGAAGGGATGGAGATGATTCTGAGGCAGCTTCAGGCAGTGCTTGAGCGCGCAGGAGTCACCGAAATCGAGTGCCTTGGACTTGACTTTGACCCGAACTTCCACAACGCTGTGATGACAGAAGACAGCACGGAGTACGAGAGCGGCAAGGTCACTGAGGTGCTTCAAAAGGGGTATGTTTTGAACGGACGCGTAGTTCGCGCAGCCATGGTAAAAGTTTCAAACTAAACGCGAAAACGTCCCGAAACATTGAACATAAATCAATTAAGTAAAAAACGTAATATTTTGAAAAGTATTAGGAGGAAAATAAAATGGCAAAGGTAATAGGAATTGACTTAGGAACAACAAACAGCTGCGTAGCAGTATTAGAGGGTGGCGAACCTACAGTTATCGCCAACGCAGAAGGCATGAGAACTACTCCATCAGTAGTTGGTTTCAAGAAAGACGGCGAAAGACTCGTCGGCGAGACAGCAAAGAGACAGGCAGTAACAAACCCAGACAGAACAATCTCTTCAATCAAGAGACACATGGGCGAAAACTACAAGGTAACAATCGATGGCAAGGATTACACTCCACAGGACATCTCCGCTATGATTTTGACTAAGCTGAAGAACGACGCTGAAGCATATTTGGGCGAAAAGGTATCCGAAGCTGTAATCACAGTTCCAGCATACTTCTCAGATGCACAGAAGCAGGCAACAAAGGACGCTGGCAGAATCGCAGGCCTCGATGTAAAGAGAATCATCAACGAGCCTACAGCAGCATCACTTGCTTATGGACTTGACAAAGAAGAAGGATCCCACAAGATCCTCGTATACGACCTTGGCGGCGGCACATTCGATGTATCCATCCTTGAACTCGGCGACGGCGTATTCGAAGTACTCGCAACAAACGGCGATACACACCTCGGCGGCGACGACTTTGATGATGTACTCATGAACTACCTCGCAGATAACTTCGCAAAGGAACATGGCGTAGACCTCAGAGCTGACAAGATGGCACTTCAGAGATTGAAGGAAGCAGCAGAGAAGGCAAAGAAGGAACTCTCCGGTTCACAGACAGCAAACGTAAACCTTCCATTCATCACAGTTACAGCTGATGGTCCGCTCCACATGAACGAAGACATCACAAGAGCTAAGTTTGACCAGCTCACTGAGCACCTCGTACAGAGAACAATCGAGCCTATGAACAAGGCAATGAGAGACGCAGGCGTTACAAACGCTGACCTCGCAAAGGTTATCCTCGTAGGTGGTTCCACAAGAATCCCAGCTGTTCAGGAAGCAGTTAAGAAGGTTACAGGCAAGGAGCCATTCAAGGGCATCAACCCAGATGAGTGCGTAGCAATCGGTGCAGCTATCCAGGCAGGCGTTTTGACTGGTGAAGTTCACGACGTACTTCTTCTGGATGTAACTCCGCTTTCACTTTCCATCGAAACACTCGGCGGCGTAGCAACAAAGCTGATTGAGAGAAATACAACTATCCCAACAAAGAAGAGCCAGATCTTCTCCACAGCTGCTGATAACCAGACTGCAGTAGACATTCACGTAATGCAAGGCGAAAGAGAAATGGCTGCTGGCAACACTACACTTGGTAGATTCCAGCTCACAGGCATCGCTCCAGCTCCTCGTGGAATTCCGCAGATCGAAGTTACATTCGATATCGACGCAAACGGCATCGTAAACGTAAGCGCAAAGGATATGGGCACTGGCAAGGAACAGAGAATCACAATCACTTCTTCCACAAACCTCTCCGAGGACGAGATCAAGAAGAAGGTTGCAGAGGCTGAGCAGTACGCTGAAGAGGACAAGAAGAGAAAAGAAGAGGTTGACATCAGAAACAGAGCTGAGGCTCTCATCTACGATACAGAAAAGTCGCTCAAGGAGCTTGAGGGCAAGATTACTGACGACGAAAAGACTCAGATCACTGATGCAAAGGATCAGCTGCAGGCAGTTCTCAACAACGGTACTGTAGACCAGATCAAGGAAAAGACAGAAGCTCTCACAGAGAAGTTCCACATCATTTCAACCAAGCTTTATGAGCAGGCTCAGGCTGCACAGCAGGCTGCAGGTGCTGCAGGCGCAGGAATGGGCGGACAGGCTGGTCCAGACATGGGTGCGGCTGGTGCAGATGCTGGAGCACAGCAGGGTCCTGCAGATGACAATGTTGTAGACGCTGACTACACTGTAGTTGACGACGACAACAAGTAGTCGGAGGGGTCACTTATGGCAGATAAACGCGATTATTATGAGGTGCTTGGCCTCAAGAAAGGCGCAAGCGAGGATGAGATAAAGAAAGCCTTCCGTAAGCTGGCGATGAAATATCATCCTGATAAGAACCCGGGCGACAAGGAAGCCGAAGAAAAATTCAAGGAAATAAACGAAGCCTACAGCGTTCTGTCAGACCCGGACAAAAAGAGTAAATATGACAGATTTGGTCATGCCGGCGTAGACCCTAATGGAATGGGTGGCGGCGGCTTCGGAGGCGGATTCAGCGGCTTCGGTGGCTTTGAGGATATATTCGATATGTTTGGCGGTGCGTTCAGCGGCTTCGGCGGAGGCGGACAGCAGAGGAGAAGCAACCAGCCACGAAAGGGTCGTGACATTCAGAAGATGGTTAACATCACCTTCGAGGAGGCTGCATTCGGCACTAGCAAGAAGATAGAGCTCAACAAAAATGTAACGTGCAAGACATGTAACGGCGAAGGCACAAAGCCAGGCACGAGCAAGAAGACTTGCCCTAAGTGTAACGGCACAGGTCAGATCAGCCAGATGCAGAGGACGCCGTTCGGACAGTTCCAGTCCGTCACGACATGCGACCAGTGCGGCGGCGCAGGCAAGATCATCGAAGAGCCATGTCCGGATTGCAGAGGTCAAGGCAAAGTCAGAAAGAATGTCTCGATTTCCGTTGACATTCCAGCTGGCGTAGATAACGATAACGTAATTCCTATCAGAGGACAGGGCGAGCCGGGTACGAACGGCGGCCCAGCGGGCGACCTTTACATTGTAGTAAATGTCAAGCCACACAAGGTCTTCAAGCGCAAAGGCGCAGACCTTTACCTCGAGATGCCGATCACGTTCGACCAGGCGGCGCTCGGCGCAGAGATTATTGTTCCAACGCTCGATGGCAAGGTTTCCTATAAGGTTCCAGCGGGCACGCAGCCAGGCACGACATTCCGCCTGAAGGACAAGGGCATCAAGTATGTGAAGAGGGAAGCAAAGGGCGACCTCTACGTCAAGGTGAACATCGAGGTTCCAACGAAGCTCAACCACAAGCAAAAGAAAGCAATCGAAGACATGGGCAAAGTCATGACCGACGACTGCTACCAGAAGAAGAACTCGTTCAAAGAAAAGTTCAAAGAGATTTTCAGCTAGAGAAAATATGCCGATCTGTAGAGGTCGGCTTTTTTCATGTACAATTTTCGAAAATGTATTTGAACTATGCACATTTTTAGTTTTTCTGAAGATTTCACTTGACGGCATGGTGGGGGGATACATTATAATGGAAGGGAAGGATGTTTTCATACCGGAAATGGGGTGATTTATTTTGAAACTTCCTTTCAAAACTAAGTTATTTTACGGCATCGGCGGAATTTGCGACAATACTTTGTATACGCTGAGCGGAACTTATTTGCTATTGTATTTGACCACGGTCGCGGGCGTTAATCCAGCGGTCGCGGGGACTATATCCGCAATCGGCTCCATCTGGGAAGCGATTTGCGGCCCGATTGTCGGGTTTAAGTCCGATGCCACGAAGTCGAAATTCGGGCGGAGGAAGCCTTTCCTCTTGATTGCGGCAATCCCAGTCGTAATCGTGACGAGCCTGCTGTTCACAACGATTGACGGCTCGCAGGGGCTGAAGGCATTTTACTACGGGTTCATGATTGTCCTGTTCTGGACGGTGTTTGCGACATTCTTCGTGCCGTACCTGACGTGGGGCTCGGACCTGACGGACGACTATAACGAGAGAACGGTGCTGCGTTCGTACGCGTACATCGGCAACCAAATCGGTATGTGTGTGGGAATGGTTTTGCCGACGACGATTGTTGCGTGCTTCATGGACATGGGCAGGACGGTTCAGCAATCCTGGCAGATGGTCGGAATCATCTCCGGCGCTGTCGGCGGCTCAGCGCTGCTCATCTGCGCACTGGCTATCAAGAAAGACGATAATAAGAATTTCGTGAAGCCTACGGAGAAGGAGCCTTTCCTCGACCTTAAGACGGTCGGCGGAATGTTCCGCGAGTATTTCGAAATTCTCAAACTCAAGCCGATTCAGTTCTTGCTGGGCGCGAGCGTAGTTTATCTAATTGCAAATACGATTTTCTCGTCGGATAGAGTTTACTATATGACGTATAACTTCGGCATGTCGGAGACGACGATATCGCTCATGATGCTCATCATCACGGTGACGGGCGTGATATTCGTGCCATTCATCGCCAAACTTGCGGAGAAGACGGACAAGAAGGTCGTTTTCATGGTGGGTATCGGCTTTACTGGCATAATCATGATTATCTCGAAGTTCGTCGGCGTTGATTCATATGCGGCGATGGTCGTAATGTGCGTCGTTTACTCGCTCGGCAACACTTGCTATTGGCAGCTCATGCCTTCGATGATATACGACGTTTGCGAGGTCGAGGAGCTCATGTCTGGGCAGAAGCGCTCGGGCGCTGTAATCTCGCTTCAGGCGCTGTCCGAGTCGCTTTCGATTGCGGTCGGACTTCAGGTGCTGGGTATCATCCTCGACATGGCGGGATTTGCAAACGATGCGGCTACTCAGTCGGCGGAAGCACTTTCTTGGATTGAGGTAAGCTTCGGGCTGATTCCGGGCATATTCATGCTGCTCGTCGTTTTCATGATGACGAAGTATCCAATCAACAGGGAGAATTTCAACCGCGTGCTCGGGGCGCTGGCTCGCCGCAACGCTGGTGAAGAAATAGATATCAAGGAATTCGAGGACATTTTCGAATAAAAAATTAAAATAGAAATCAGGTGAATGCGCATGGAAGTTGTAATCATTACTGGGTTGTCGGGCGCGGGCAAAACGAAGGCGGCCGACTGGTTCGAGGACAAGGGCTATTATTGCATCGACAATATGCCGCCTGCCCTCATCAAAAACTTCATAGAGCTCAGCCTCACGGGCACGAAGAAAGTCCGCAAGGCGGCTTTCGTCGTGGACGTGCGCGGCGGGAGCTTTTTCGGGGATCTGAAGGCGAGCATAGCCGCGCTTGAACAGGATGAGAATGTGGACTTCAAGATCCTGTTCATTGAGGCGTCGAACGAGGCGCTCATCAGGCGTTACAATGAGACGAGGCGCACGCACCCGCTGACAACGGCGGCGATCACGCCGGAAGTCATCGAGGAGGAGCGGCAGCAACTTGCTGACCTCAGGGCGAGCGCGACCTATATCATAGATACATCCTTACTCAAGGTCGCTGAGCTGAATTCGGAGCTCGACAAGCTCTTCCTGACAGGCAACAAGAAGTCGACTTTCGTGATCAACATCATGTCGTTCGGCTACAAGCACGGGATTCCAATCGAGGCGGATTGGGTTATCGATGTCCGCTTCATTCCGAATCCGTATTACGTGCCGAGCCTGAAGTCGCTCACTGGTAACAACCAGAAAGTCAGCCATTACGTGCTGAAGCACGATATCAGCAAGGAGTTCATCAACAGGATGACGGAGATGATCCGCAAGCTCATCCCTTGCTATATCAAGGAAGGCAAGTACAGCCTCACCGTGGCTTTCGGGTGCACGGGCGGGCATCACCGCTCCGTGGCTGTGGCTAATGAGATGGCGAGAATTTTCTCGGAAGAGGGCAGACGCGTTACGCTCGAACACCGCGATTTATAATTCGTGCTTGAATATCTTGCGCGGCGGGTGTATAATAATTGCGTGGGCGTGAATACCATTATTAGTAATTATTTTGTTTTGAAAAATGTAATAAAAAAGGAGATTGATCAAAATGGACAAATTAATTATCAGCGCATGTATCTGCGGCGCAGAAGTAACTAAGGAAAACAACCCTGCAGTTCCTTACACTGTAGAAGAAGTTGTTAGAGAAGCTAAGTCGGCTTATGATGCAGGTGCAGCTCTTATTCACCTTCACGTAAGATGGGACGACGGTACTCCAACTCAGGACAAGGGCAGATTCCAAGAAATGGTTGACGCTATCAGAAAAGAGTGCCCAGATGTTATCATCCAGCCTTCAACTGGCGGAGCTGTTGGTATGACTGACCTTGAGAGACTTCAGTCAACAGAAATCACTCCTACTCCAGAGATGGCTACACTCGACTGCGGTACTTGCAACTTCGGCGGAGATGACATCTTCATCAACACTGACAACACAATCAACAACTTCGGTGACATCATGCAGGAAAGAGGCATCAAGCCTGAATGCGAAGTTTTCGATAAGGGCATGATCGACCTTGCGCTCAAGTCTGCTAAGAAGGGTCACATCAAATATCCTATCCACTTCGACTTCGTACTTGGCGTTCAGATGACTGCTACAGTTCGCGACCTCGTAATCATGGCAACTTCCATCCCAGCAGATTCAACTTGGACTGCAACTGGTATCGGCAAGAACGCTTGGGGCATCGCTGCTGCTACAATCGCTATGGGCGGACACGTTCGTGTAGGTTTCGAAGATAACGTTTACATGAGCAAGGGCGTTCTGGCTAAGTCAAACGGCGAAATGGTAGAGAGAGTTGTTCAGATGGCTAAGCTCCTCAACAGAGAGGTTGCTACTCCAGCTGAAGCAAGAGAAATCCTTGGACTTGCTCCACTCAAATAATGTTTCCAACAAATTATATGTTCGGCGTTGCCGCAAGGTAGGAAACATTGAAACATAGCGACATTGCTTAGGAGCTATGTTATAGTCTAGGCACAGATGCGGAGGCGGCTTTCGAGCCGCCTCTTTTTCGTGCCTCGGGGCGGGTGATATCTGCTAATACTGGGTGCAGTCCTCATCGCTGAGAACTTCTAGCCACTCAAGGTTTGCTTCGCAGGGCCGCGAGAAAGTTCAGCGAAATCATTGACAAGGGGAGCGATTTGTGGCAAAATTATACATATATAGATAGCGAACTTAGCATGCACAACAAAGGGGAGACATAAATGGATGCAGTTCTTTATACGGAAATAAATGTTTTCAGCATATCGGTTTTGCTGATCATTGCATATAAATCGGCCGCAATCAAGCACTCGACACAGGGGAAGCTTTTCCTGTATTCGATATGGTTTGTCATCGCGGCGAATACGTTTGACTTCTTATGGAAAATCGGAAGCGTGGGAGTTTTGCCGTTTTCGCCAGTGATACTCACTGCGATTAACTTCGGGTATTTCGTGTGCTTCGGGATTTCCGCGTATTTTTGGTTTCTGTATTCGGAGGCGAAGGGCAGGAGCGATTTGATTGGAAATACTGAGGCGGAGAAGCTCTATGCATTGCCGATACTTTTGCTGGTGGTGCTCCTCATCGTCTCGATGTTCAACGGCTGTCTGTTCTATTTCGACGCGCAGGGCGTGTACCACCGCGGCCCGCTGTTCTACGCGCAGCAGATACTGGCCTATGGCTACATCGGTGTGGCGTGTCTCAAGAACATGTTCAAGTCATTCAAGAAAGAAAATTACGCATACAGGGAAGAGCTGTTTACGGCAGTGTATTTTGTCGTACCACCGGCAATTGCGCTCGTCGCACAGGTTTTCTTCCAGGATGCTCCTATATTCGTGCTCGGCATCACGGCATCGTTCCTCATGGCCTATATCAACGCAGTCAACATGCTCATCTCCATCGATCCGCTCACGGGCGTGCATAATCGCCGCACGCTTCTGCTGCAGATTGACGACAGAATCGACTCGCTCAGACCGAACGAAAGACTGGCCGTTCTGTTCATGGACATCGATGGGTTCAAGCAGGTGAACGACGTGCACGGTCACGACGAGGGTGACAGGGTGCTGAAGGTCGTAGCTGCGGCTCTCGGTGAGATGGCAGTAAGACAGGGTGGCATGTGCGCTCGCTACGGTGGCGACGAGTTCGTGTTCGTCAGGACGCTGGAAGGCCACGAGAACGTCGAGCTCCTCAAGGCCGATATCCAGAACGTCATCTGGCACAAGGCCAAGGCTTACGAGCTGCCTTGCGATGTGGACGTGAGCATCGGCCACGCAGAGTACCCAGCCCACGCGAAGAACACGCACGACCTGCTGCAGGCCGCTGACATGAGCATGTACGAAGCCAAGAAGCGAAACAAATCCGCCCGCGTCAGCGAGCTGTTCGAATAGGTGACTCGGGGAGGAAATTCGATTTACCCCCCTTTACAAGTGTGGGGGTTATAGTGTAGAATAATTGAGGAATTTGAAAATTGAATATGGCGAGGGTAACTAACGGAAATGGTTGAGAGACCAGCTGTACCAGCAACCGTAATG
>CAVGSW010000048.1:0-9649 GCA_963631945.1 Flexilinea sp.
TAGGAAAGCACGCGGTGCAAGCTAGTTTTGCTCGAATTCCGGCAGGAAAGAATCATGTTAAATGAAAAAGTAAATTCACAGGATGAAATAAAACTGGTGAATTTAATCGTACATTAATTTCTTGTAAGGTTAAGTTCAATATTGTATCCTTTTAGTAGGTCTTGAAGCTTGGGAGAAAGGATACAAAAATGAAAGGAACACATTTAACTCTCGAAGACAGAAAAGTTATCCAGCACGGGCTTGAAAATGGCTTGACCAGAGCGCAGATTGCAAGAGAGCTTGAAAAATCCCCTTCCACAATTTCCAAAGAAATTAAGCTGCACCGGAAATTTAAGCTTGCCAGTGCATACGGGCGCGGGGTTAGGTACTATTGCGAAAACAGTGGTAAATTCAAAGGGTGCCTTGGTTGCAAGATAGAATGCACAAACTTTAAAGAACGCGGTTGCAAACGCAGGGACAGGGTTGGCGTATGCAACAAATGTCCCGACAATCCAAAATGTTATCTTGACAAGTACTACTATCGGGCACAGCAAGCACATGAAGAATACCTCAGCACGCTTAGCGATTCTCGGGAAGGTGTAAACATGACTTCCTCGCAAATGATTGCAATGGCTCAACTAATCGAGCCGCTTCTAAAAAAGGGGCAATCGGTGTATCAAATCTTGAATGCACATCCTGAAATTGGAGTATGCGTCAAAACTCTGTACAACTACATTGAAGCAGGCATTTTCAAAGACTACGGCATCGACAATTTTTCTCTGAGAAGACAAGTTTCAATGCGAAAAAGAAAAAGCCTAAAGCCAAGAAAAGAGGCGGCAAACTACGAAGGCCACAAATACGAGGATTACATCAAGTTCAAGGTTGAGCATCAAAGCATCCCAACTACGGAAATGGACACGGTCTACAATGACCCAGAAGGTCCATACATCCAGACGTTTATCTTCGAAAACACCGCAGTAATGATTGGATTTCTTCATGAAGAAAAGACGAGTGCCTCCATGGCTTCCACTTTGGATATGCTTCAGGAGACGCTGGGTGATGATGATTACAGCAAGCTATTCTCACTGCTGCTTACTGACAGAGGTCCAGAATTTGAGAAACATAGGCTATTTGAGGTGAACTATGAGACAGGGCAAATTCGCTCGGACATCTTCTACTGTGATCCTCAAATGCCAAGCCAAAAGCCACATGTCGAAAACAACCACAATTATGTTCGTGACATCATTCCTAACGGAGTTCGACTTGATAAGCTTACGCAAGAAGATTTAAATCTTGCATTCTCACACATCAACTCGGTTCCGCGTGCATCTTTAGGCGGTAAAACTCCGTACGAAGCCTTCACATTCTTCTACGGTGAAGAACTGCTAGAGAAACTTCATGTAAGTAAAATCGAGAGAGACGCCGTCACTCTGATGCCATACTTACTAAACTTGCAAAATACAGCTAAATAGCAGGATGGCAGTGCAATTACGCACTGCCATTACCCACTAGCTTCAAGCCTTAATTTCATACCGTATGTAGCGGTCAAAATAGGTGAAACAAACCTTACTTAAAAAATATTTTATCCTATTTTGATCTATTTGTCGTGCATTTTTTTAAAAAAATATTTTACTTTTTCACAAATTTTGATAAAAAAGAGCCTCGATAGCACGCTCGAAGCTCTTCAAAAGACGAAGTTTGTCTTACATAGTGAATTTAGTTTTACACGGTGAATTTATTATTTCAAGTCACCAATTTCAAAAAATAAGGCTGATTTAACATCAGATATTAAATCAGCCCGAGTTGCGCGATTATGTCACATTGTTTGCGAACTCTGTAAACAGGTCTTCGGAGACCATCGCCGTCTGCGATTGCCAATCTTTCTTCGCCGTGAAGTATTTTACTGACTTGCCATACCAGCACTTCGCATTAGAACCTTCAGGGAAGTATCTCATCATCTCCTGCCTGCTCTCCAGTTCCGACATGTAGTTCGATTCATACGATGCAAATTCAACTATGTCGCCCTTCGCCTTGCAGGTATAGACCATGGAAATATAGTCCCCCTCGTCATGGAAATCGTGCTCAGTGAAGCTCTCGGCAATTGTTCCGAGATCCTCGGACGCCCATGTTTGCGTGCCATCTCCGTAGTCGCTCATCCATCTAACAGGCGACACATCTGCAAGGTATATCTCTGCATTCAGCACGTAATAGATTCCGTCATGCTTGATATAGTTCAGCCAGTGGCCATCTTGATTGTTCGAGATGTTGATATATCCGATTTCATCGTAGTAATCTTTGAGGCAATAAGTTACTGCATTACACATGTTGAAGCAGTTCTCGTTGCGAACAAGGGTCTGCAGCCCGCTGCATGTGTAGTAAACCTTGCCGCCCTTCTCATCAACCCTATATTCTGATAGCTTGTGTTGCATCTCCGCACGAACAAAGTAGTTCACCAAGTCTGGTACTGTAGTAAGTGCTTCAGCAATTTTCTCAGCATCCTCGGTTGCAATCAGCGCATCTATTTCGTCATCCGTCAGCTTCGGCAAGCCGAGGCCAACTGGCAAAGTCGTGCCAGCGAAATAATATGTTTCCGTTCCGCTATCATAAGTCAGGTTCAACGTTTCTCCATTCGGAGCCTCGACCGAGCCATGCGTTCCAACATAGCTTTCGATTTCATATTTCTCCCATGCTCCTCCCTGACCGAGATCAATAGTTAAGCAATTCTCCGCAAGACCTTCCAAAATGTCCGAAGAAAATATACAGCTTGTGGTGAACTTGTAGTTGTCAGGCTGGTAAGCATAATACTTATCGTCCTTCTCCAGATAGAAGAGCTTGTATGCGTTGCCTTCCATTTCTACGGTTATAATTCCCGTCTCCTGATAGTTGTCTTGCAACGCCGCAACCATCAGCTCGCAGAATGGTCCTGGCTGATCTGTAGCTCGTTCCGTCAAAAGCTCTGCCGCACTCCCGAACGACTCTCCTGTGTTCTGGAAATTCGCTGCCTTGAGGTATCTGTAGAAGTCTTCGACGCTCGTGATTTCCTCGGAAATCAGCGCCAGGTCCGTCGAATCTGCCAGCTCTGCTATCTCTTCATCAGAAAGTCCTGTGTCAACGCTTACGGCCTGCGTACTGTCAGTAGCGGTCTCCTGCGTGTTTCCGCAAGCCGTCATCGTCAGTATTAAAGCTATTGTCAGTAGCAACGCCCATCCTTTTCTTTTCATTTTTTCTTCTCCTATAAAATTTCTAAGTCCGAAACAACCTAAATCAATTTTATATGAATTGCAATCAGATTTCAAGTAATTTAAGACACATTACATCTTCACCGACTCAGTTGCTAATTTTTCTTTTCTTAATCGAATTTTTTGCATAAAAATAGGGAGACAAAATATTGTCTCCCTGAATTAACGGTTCGCATTATAAGCTGCGAAGCACTTAAATTAAAGAGTTGCACTCGAAGTGGCAACGCGCTTATTTGTTGTATACGTAGAAGCCTTCGCCTGTCTTGCGGCCGAGCTTGCCTGCTCTTACCATCTTCTTCAGAAGTACGTGTGGTCTGTACTTAGGATCACCGTATTCTGTGTAAAGAACGTTCAGGATAGCAAGGCAAACATCAAGTCCGATAAGGTCGCCGAGTTCAAGCGGTCCCATTGGGTGGTTAGCACCGAGCTTCATAGCTGTGTCGATGCCCTTTGCATCAGCAACGCCGTCAGCGAGGATGCCGATACCTTCGTTGATCATTGGAAGAAGGATTCTGTTAACAACGAATCCTGGAGCTTCAGCAACTTCTACTGGAGTCTTGCCAAGCTTCTCAGCGAGGTCGATGATAGTGTCCTTAGTTTCGTCGGAAGTAGTGAGTCCCTTGATGATCTCGATGAGCTTCATTGCAGGAACTGGGTTGAAGAAGTGCATTCCGATAATCTTGTCAGGTCTGCCAGTTGCTGCTGCGATCTCAGTGATTGAAAGTGAAGACGTGTTAGTTGCGATGATAGTCTCAGGCTTGCAAAGCTTGTCGAGTTCTGCGAAGAGAGCTTTCTTAGCTTCCATATCTTCTGTTGCAGCTTCGATTACGAGGTCAGCATCAGCGATGATGTTGATATCTGTGGAGCCGTGAATTCTGCCGAAAATCTCTTCAGCGTCTGCTGCAGTAATCTTTTCCTTTGCAACCATCTTGTCAAGATTCTTCTTAACTGTTGCAAGACCCTTCTCTACGGAAGTTTCTCTTCTAGCTCTCATTACAACTTCATAGCCGTTCTGAGCGAGCACCTGAATGATTCCAGCGCCCATAGTACCTGTTCCTAATACACCAATCTTTTTCATTATAAAATGCCTCCTTATTACATTCGACCCTTTTTTGCGCTCCCATTTCGTCATTTTATTTGGGGATGTGCGCGGGTCAAAATTGTATCTTGTTAAAAAATTAACTTTGACTACTCTTTTGATTATACCACATAAATAAAAAATTACAACACTTTCTGAAAAGATTTATGTTTTTTTTACAGTACTTGATTGGCGGTGGCCGCGCATGGTGAGGGCTTTGCTCGTGCGGAACTGGGTTTTCTGAACGGAAAGGAAGCACTTTTGTCGAAATTCTGTCCCGATTTTGGCGGAATGTATGGTATACTACTTACGGCGAATGTTTACGACGAATTTTTCGTCTGCTATGTTTGTTATTGATGTATGGAAAGGATAGAAGTATGGGGAAAATTAGAGTTTTCGAGAGTCAGGTTGAGGAAATCAAGTACAAGGTTATGCGTGAGCTCGCGCGTCAGACTTGGGCTGGCAGGGACGCTTTCTCGGCGTTCAACGAGATTGCAAATGGCGTAATCAAGAAAGGCGACCCGCCGCTTCGTTGCTGTATTTACAAGGATCGCGCGGTTATCGCTGAGCGAATTCGTATCTGCCTCGGCGAATATCACGGCAGCAAGGATACGGTTCAGATCGTTGAAATTGCATGCGATGAGTGTCCGAAGTCTGGGCACGAAGTCACGGGGCTTTGCCGCGGGTGCATCGCTCACAATTGCCGCGAAGCTTGCCCGCGAGATGCCATCGCCATCGACGGCAAAGGCTATGCGCACATCGACAAAGAGCGCTGTATCGAATGTGGCAAGTGCGCTGCGGCCTGCAAATATCACGCGATTACTAACCTCATCCGTCCGTGTGAGGATGTCTGTCCTGTGAATGCAATCAGCATGTCCGAGGATGGCAGCGCACAGATTGATCAGGATAAATGCATCGTCTGCGGGCTCTGCATTTACTCGTGTCCGTTCGGTGCACCGAGCGATATCTCTTCGCTCGTTCGTGTCATCAACAGTCTGAAGGACGAGAAAAAGCACGTCCACGCGATAGTTGCTCCTGCTGTGGCATCGCAGTTTGCAGAGGGGACGATTGGCCAGGTGTTCCAGGGAATCGCTGAACTCGGATTTGACAGCGTTACTGAGGTTGCGCTCGGTGCTGACGATACCGCATGGGAGGAGACGCAGGAGCTACTCGAGAAGGGCTTCCTGTTCACGTCGTGCTGCCCTGCTTTCGTTGAATATATAAATGTAGAATTCCCGACGCTTCGGGAGCACGTTTCCAGCACGCCGTCACCGATGGTCATGGCTGGTAAGCGCATCAAGGCTCAGGATCCAGATTCTGAGGTCGTGTTCATCGGGCCTTGCATCGCGAAGAAATACGAGAAAAAGACTGATAAGGCGTGCGAATACATTGACCACGTCCTTACGTTCATAGAATTGTACGCTCTGCTCGACAGCAAGGATATCGTCCTCGCTGAGCTGCCAGAGATGGAAGTTCAAGGGGCTTCGTGCTACGGCAGAGGCTTCCCGCAGAGCGGCGGCGTGACTGCGGCCATTCGCGAGGGGCTCAAGGAGCTCGGTCGCGAGGATTTCCCGTTCAAGCCTGTCGTTGCGAATGGCCTGGAGGAATGCCGCCTTGCGCTGCTGAAGGCTAAGAACGGGAAGCTCGATGGCAACTTCCTCGAGGGCATGGTCTGCGAAGGCGGCTGCGTGCGCGGCAACGGCACGCTCGTCAACAAGAAGAATACGAGCGGGCACGTGAGCGCGTACTGCGAGGCGAGCGAGCACAAGACGTTGGAGAGTACGCGCTAAGATTTCGCTAAGAAACGCGGAATTGTGTCAGATTTGGGAGAGCTTTTCCATCCCGTATGTAACAGGAAATTTGCGAGAGGTTTCGCAAAGCGCTACATATCGGAAATGGAGGTAAAGTTATGATGAACATGACACCGCAAGAACGGCTTGGCTACAATCTCAAAATTCTCAGAACTGGCAGAAACGTCAATCAGAACATTCTGGCCGAGTTCGTCGGGCTCACCCGCTCAGCCTATGCGCAGTATGAGCTCGGCAACCGCACGCCCGACGCAATCACGCTGCATCTCATCGCCGAATTCCACGAAGTCAGCATGGATTTGCTGTTCGAGAGCAACTTGGAGCGGTTTCTCAGCGAGATGGCCAGCTTCAAACTGAACGGTGATAGCTCGCAGGAACTCATCGAAAACTATCGGCGCCTCTCGCAACACGGCAAGGGCCGCCTCGTTGAATACTCAAAAAACCTGCTCGCTTGGGACAGGCTCAGCGAGGCGGACCGCGTCAAGCTCGAGAGGCTGCGGCAGCCGTAGCTTGCGGGCAGGTGGATGCGGCGGCGCTGGAGTGCCACGAGGGCTGCGGGCGGCACTCCAGTGGGCGGCGAGCCACTAGAAGCCAGCAGGCTCGCCGCCCGGCGGCTGGCTTCGGCAGGCTCAGCGGCCAGCCGCCCGCCGCCGCAAGCGCGGCTGCTGCCCTCAGCTGCCGCGCAAAAAAGGTGGTAAAATCTAAAGTCGCACTTTAGATTTTACCACCTACCGTTTTCTTTACCAAGTATTCTCCTAGAATGCTCAGACCTACTTGCTACGAGCCGCGCTTATGCGAAGTACAGGTTCGTTGTCAGGTACTCTGGGTCGCAGGTTACGTCGATGCCGAGGCTTCTGAGAACCTGCTCGTCTCTTTCGCTGAGGATGGCTGTGCAGTGTGCCTTGCAACCCTTGAGCTGCTCGAGCATCTTGACTGCCTTGTCAGCGCAGGAGTTGTTCTCCGCAGAAATCGAAAGCGCCGTGAGGATTTCCTCGACATTGAGGCTCGTTCTATCGTGATGCAGAACCTCGCCCTTCAGCTGCTGAATGTTGCTGAAGATGTTAGGCGAGATAACGTAAAGATCATCTGGGATTCCCGCAATCTTCTTGACAGCGTTGAGGATTGCGGCGCCCGCAGCCACCATCCTGTGGCTGCTGCGGCCAGTCACGATGCTTCCATCCGGCATCTCGATAGCCATAACAACAACGTTGATGTATTTCTTATCGAAGTTTCTCTTAGCTTCTGCGTACTCACGCGCTGGGATTACAGGCTTTCTGTCCTCTACGCAAGCGCCGACTTCCTTCATGAGAAGCTCGGAGCGCTCGAGCGCCGCTTCGCCGATCTTGCCCTTCTTATAGTCAACCTCCGCAATCATGTAGCGACGGATAATCTCCTGAATCGAAGCTTCCTTGACAACTTCGTCGTCCGTGATGCAGAAACCCGCGCGGTTAACACCCATGTCCGTCGGTGACTGATACTCCGACTCACCGGTGATTTTCTCGATGATTCTCTTGACAACCGGGAAAACTTCAAGGTCACGATTGTAGTTGACAGCCGTAATGCCGTAAGCTTCCAGATGGTACGAGTCGATCATGTTAACGTCTCTAAGGTCAGCAGTCGCCGCCTCGTACGCGATGTTAACAGGGTGCTTGAGCGGAATGCTCCAAATCGGGAATGTCTCGAACTTCGCATAGCGAACCTTGGTTCCGCGCTTGTACTCGTGATACAGCTGCGACAGGCATGTAGCGAGCTTGCCGCTTCCGCCACCAGGGCCAGTTACTACGACCAGCGGCTTCGTAACTTCGATGTAAGGGTTCGCACCGTAGCCTTCCTCGCTTACGATTGTCTCAACATCCGTCGGGTAACCCTTTGTATAATAATGCTTATAGGTTTTGATGTCTCTTCTCTCTAATTTGTTGATGAACATGTTGACAGCCGGCGCGTCCTCGTAGCGAGTTACGACCACGCTGTTGATCTTCAGATCGTGCTTGCGGAAAATGTCAATGAGCCTCAGAACTTCCAAGTCGTACGTAATTCCGAAATCCTGTCTCGTCTTGCTGTTGATGATATCGCCCGAGTAAATACAGATGATAATCTCCGCCTGATCCTTCATGCGTTGCAGCAGCTTAATCTTCGCGTTCTCGTCGAAGCCAGGGAGCACTCTCATCGCATGCTTGTCATGCACGAGCTTGCCGCCGAACTCCAGGTACAGCCTCTCGCTGTTGCCCGCATTTATCCTTTCCAATATATACTTGGATTGCTCCTCGATATATTTGTCTGCATCAAAACCTATTTTTTGCATTCTACTTCACCTCGTCCTTCATTTCGTTTTGCATACATATTTATTTACATAATATTTATTTACATAATATCAATAGTCAGCTGGTTCTTGCCTTCGGCGTAGCCCTCCATGCTCACATCGTAGTTGATGTTAATCTGGCCGCTACCCGTCTCGGAGTCGAGCCCGTTCTCAACCAAGCTCGTGAGCACCTCGATGCCCATCTCCCCGAAAGGCGTCTCATAATTGCTGCTGAACCGCTTGCCCTTCTCGAAATAGAGCTCCGTCCGCGCCTCGCCGCCGACTCTACGCATCTTCACAGTATCGTCCTTGACCCTGAGCATGGTCTTGCCCATCGGCATACCGGAAACGCCGCTCTCATCGTAGATGACATAAGCCGCCCCGCCTCGAAAATAAAGCTTCCCGTCCGTCACGAACTCCATCTGCTCCATTTCCTGGTCATCGAAAAACTGCTTACCTATTATTTTTAGCGTTATATCTCTCATAGCCTAATTCGATTATCCTTTCGATCGTGTCCTGATACTTCACGCCCGCAGCCTCCCAAAGCTTCGGGAACATGCTGATTTTCGTGAATCCAGGAATCGTGTTTATCTCATTCAAGTAAATCTTGCCGCTGTCTTTATCGATAAAAAAGTCTACCCGCGCAAATCCTTCTCCGTCGATGGCCGAATACGCCCTGCAAGCATATTCTCTTATCTTCTGGCTCGTCTCCTCGGGAATCTGCGCTGGGATGCAGAGCTTCGAAGCCCCGTCGTCTAGATACTTTGCCTTGTAATCGTAGAACTCCTCGGATGGCAGGATTTCGCCGACAACCGCTGCCTGCGGATTTTCGTTTCCGAGGATGGCAGTCTCAAGCTCCCTGCAGTTTACGAACTCTTCGACGATGACGCGCTTGTCATAGCTGAATGCCAGGTCGAGCGCCGACACTAACTCCTCGCGGTTGTGAGCCTTGCTGATTCCAACGCTCGAGCCGAGGTTAGCAGGTTTAACAAAATTCGGATAGCCGAGAGCATCTTCAACCTTCGCGATAGCCGCCTCAGAGTCCTGCTCGTATTCACTTCTGAACAGCCCCACATGCTTGCACATTGGCAGCCCGTTTTTAATAAAAACGTCGCGTGCCAACAGTTTATCCATCGCAACGGCCGAAGCAAGCACGCCGCAGCCACCGTAAGGGATGTCCATCGTCTCGAAAAATCCCTGGAGCTTGCCGTCCTCGCAGTTCGGGCCATGGATAATCGGAAGCGCG
>CAVGSW010000049.1:0-2168 GCA_963631945.1 Flexilinea sp.
TTGTCAGTCGCCTTGGAGAAATCTATCAGGATATATGACTTGTACTCGTTCCGTGCAAAATTCTCAGCAATTGTTGATTTTCCAACACGTCTTGCACCTTCAAGCAGAGCCGCATATCGCCCCGAGTATTTTTCCTTCCATTCAAGAAGCTTGTAATAAGCCTTGCGCTCGAAATTCATGTCTCACCTCCATGACTTTATCTCTGTAATGCCATGTTAACACAAAACGTGCTTTTCTTCAAGCTTTACTTTCGCCAATTTGTGACTTTCTTCAAAGGAAAACTCCTCTTGACTCATCAAGAGGAGTTTGATTGTTTCTGTGCTATTTTCTCAGGGATTTCAGCATGTCCAGGAGGCGTTCGAGCTCATCCTTGCTGAAATACTCTATTTCGATTTTGCCTTTGTTTCCGTTCTGGTTGATGTTTACCTTCGTGCCGAGAACGTCCTTGAGCTCGCGCTCGACCTTGGCAACATTGGCATTCTTCGCCTTCTTGGCTGGCTTCTTCTTCCTCGGCTGGTCAATCAATGCAGCGAGCCTTTCGGTTTCTCTTACAGAGAGGCCTTCCTTTACGATCTTATCGCAAAGTTTCTTTCTCTCATCCTCGTCTTCAATCGTGATTACCGTCCTACCATGCGCAGCAGAAAGCTTGCCTTCCGATACGAGCTCCTTTACATAATCTGGGAGCCTGAGCAATCTCAGCGAGTTCGTGATGTACGGACGGCTCTTGCCGACGCTCTTGGAAACCTGTTCCTGCGTCATGCCGTATACGGATACCATGCGGTTGAGTCCCTCTGCTTCTTCTATAGGGTTGAGGTCTTCTCTCTGCATGTTCTCGATGATTGCGATGAGCATGTTCTGCTCGTCATCGAGCTCTCTGATAAGGCAAGGCACTTCCGTGAGGCCGGCCTTGATGGCAGCTCTCCAGCGCCGCTCGCCTGCTACTATTTCATATCCCTTGCCCTTCTCTCTGAGGACGATAGGCTGAATTACGCCGTGCTCCAAGATTGAATTTGCAAGGTCCTGTATCTTATCTTCGTCGAAGGTCTTTCGCGGCTGGTTCTCATTCGGCATGATATCAAAGGTCTTGATGTATCTAACTCTGTCGCCTGCCTCTGCCTTCTCTTCCTTCACTGCGGGAGTCGGGTTTATCTCTACTGGAGCAGCATCTGCAATGAGCGCTCCGAGCCCTCTTCCGAGTCCTCCTTTTTTCGGTGCAGCCATCATTCTTCCTCCAGCTCTAAGAATTCATCTGCGAAATCTCCGTAAGCTTCCGCTCCCTTCGACTTCGGATCGTATTCTGTGATAGGCATTCCGTAGCTCGGTGCCTCTGCCAGTCTAACGTTTCTCGGGATCACTGTTGAATAAACCTTGTTTCCGAAATACTTCTTAACTTCCTGTACAACCTGAATGGAAAGATTCGTTCTGCCATCGAACATGCTCAAGATTACGCCTTGAATCTCAAGCTTCGGATTCAGGCTCTTCTTCACGAGGTCGATTGTGCTGACGAGCTGGCTCACACCTTCGAGTGCGTAGAACTCGCACTGGATTGGAACGAGCACACTGTCTACTGCTGCCAGCGAGTTGATCGTCAGAAGTCCGAGCGATGGCGGACAATCTATGAAGATATAATCATAGTCATCTCTAACCTTGTCAAGCCCGTATTTCAGTGCACTTTCGCGCCCTTCCATACTAACGAGTTCGACCTCAGCCCCAGCCAAATCAACGCTTGCGGGGATTAAGTACAGGTTCTTAACGCTCGTCTTGAGAATCGCTTTTCTCGGGTCATAATCCTTATCAATCAGGATGTTATAAATAGTGTTTTTTAGGTTTCTCTTCGTTACGCCGATGCCGCTCGTGGTGTTCCCCTGCGGGTCGATGTCGAGTATCAAAACTCTCTTGCCCCTATTCGCCAAACAAGCAGCCAGGTTGATGTTGGTCGTTGTTTTACCAACTCCACCCTTCTGATTAAAAATTGCTATTGCCTTACCCAAAATAATTCCTCCTTGCTATGCAGACCTACTATCGCTGCCTTATAAAACTTTCTTCCATCTTTTAATCTTTTTCACGCGGGGGCATGATTCATGCTCCTTTACGATTATACTATACTTCGAAAAATTTTGCTATACTTTTAGATAAAAATATTCGATGTTTCACGTGAAACATCGAAT
>CAVGSW010000049.1:2485-9612 GCA_963631945.1 Flexilinea sp.
GACATGTTCGCAACCGCCCTCGAAACGCAGAGATCGTATTTCTCGCGGTGCGCCTTGTTGCGAGCGAGTTCCTCAGCGCGAGCGTGCACCGTCGTCACGTTCTGAATTCCGCATTCTGCGCAGAGCTCGTCTATAATCCTGAGCCTCTTAGCGAGCGAATCCATGAGCACGAGCTTCTTCTCTGGTGACATAATCGCAAGCGGAATCCCTGGGAATCCAGCGCCAGTTCCTACATCTATAATGCTCTGTGCCTCGCCATACTCTGGGAACTGGCAGCACACGAGACAGTCAAGATAGTGCTTGACGATGAACTCATCTGGCTCAGTTATCCGAGTCAGGTTTACCTTCTCATTCCACTCGAGCACACCTTTCATATAGCTCGTCAGCTGGCTAAGCTGCTTATCCGAGCACTCCATTCCAAGAGCATTTATAGCATCACGTAAATCTATCACTTGTCTCTCGCTTTCAATTTCTAATAACTATTCCTTGTTTCCGCTTCGTCTCTTCTTTTCAAGGTATACCATGAGCACGTTGATGTCGGCTGGGGACACGCCAGAAATTCTGGATGCCTGCCCCATCGTCACGGGGCGAATCTTATCCAACTTCTGAACCGCCTCAATGCGAAGGCCCTCAACCGCCGAATAATCAAAATCCTCATCGAGCTTCTTGTTCTCCAGTTTCTTATATCTCTCAACCTGGCGAAGCTGTTTCTGGATATAACCCTCGTACTTGATCTGAACCTCGAGCTGCGTGATCTCATGGTAGGAGAGATTCGGCCGAGTCTCATCATCGATTTCCGCAAGGTCATCATACGAAAGCTGCGGTCTCTTGAGAAGTTCCGCAAGCGAAATTCTCCCATCGACTTCCGATGTTCCATGCTTAACCAAAAATTCGTTTACTTCCTTCGGCGCGACCGTTTTCTCCCTGAGACGAGCCATCTCCTTCTCAACATTTTCCTTCGCCGCGAGGCATCTGTCATATCTTTCCTTGGTTGCAAGTCCAATACTGTAAGATTTCTCCGTCAAACGCAAATCTGCGTTGTCTTGCCTCAGAAGCAGCCTATATTCCGCTCTGCTCGTCATAATTCTGTAAGGTTCATTAGTACCTTTAGTCACTAAATCGTCGATTAGAACGCCAATATAAGCCTCGTTTCTTCCGAGGATGAACGGATCTTTTTGGGAAATCTTGAGTGCAGCGTTAATTCCTGCCATCAATCCCTGTGCCGCTGCTTCCTCGTAACCAGAGCTGCCATTGAACTGCCCAGCGCAGAATAAATTTTCGATAAACCGATATTCCAAATTTAATTTCAAATCCTGCGGGTCGATGCAGTCGTACTCGATTGCATAAGCAGGTCTGACGATTCTAATATTTTCCAGTCCAGGTATCGTGCGATAGAACGCATATTGAACATCTTCTGGCAAGCTCGATGACATGCCCTGGATATACATCTCATCCGTGTCGAGTCCCTCTGGTTCGATAAACGTCTGGTGGCGCTCCTTGTCTGCGAAACGATTTACCTTGTCTTCAATCGAAGGGCAATAGCGCGGACCGATACCTTCGATCTGTCCACCGAAGAGTGCCGAGCGACGGAAGTTCTCGCGGATAATCCTATGCGTCTCCTCATTCGTGTATGTCAGCCAGCACAGCGCCTTGTTCTCCCCTATCTCGTCGTTCATAAACGAGAACGGTACAATTTTCTCATCGCCGTGCTGCGGAATCATCTTCTCATAGTCGAGGCTCGAGCCGAGGCAGCGCGCAGGCGTACCCGTCTTAAACCTCCTAAGCTTCATGCCGTGCGCCTTCAGATTATCCGCAAGCTCGTTCGAAGGAGCGAGCCCATTCGGACCACTGGAGAACGCACTGTCCCCGATAAAAATCTTTCCGCGCAAAAACGTTCCCGTCGCAAGCACAACCGCCTTCGCCGTATAATACGAATGCGTCTTCGTCTCAACGCCGCAAACCTTGCCATCTTCAACGATGATATCGGTAACTTCTCCCTGCTTCATGTCGAGGTTCGGCTCGCGCTCGATGGTCTTCTTCATCTCAAGGTGATATTTGTTCTTGTCGGCCTGCGCACGGAGCGAGTGAACCGCTGGTCCCTTCGCCGTGTTCAGCATCTTGCTCTGGATGAATGTCTTGTCGATGTTGATACCCATCTCACCGCCGAGCGCATCGATCTCGCGCACGAGGTGACCCTTGCCCGTTCCGCCGATGGAAGGGTTGCAAGGCATCATCGCCACAGCCTCCAAATTTATCGAAAACATAAGCGTCTTCTTGCCCATTCTCGCCGCCGCAAGCGCAGCCTCGCACCCAGCGTGCCCCGCACCAACGACGATAACGTCATATTCGCCCATCAAATTTCTTTCCATAATAAAATCTCTCAATCTATTTCAAATTTTCTATCAAAAAATTTCTATTCAAACTTTTCTCTATTTGCCGAGGCAGAACCGCGCAAAGACTTCATTTATAATGTCTTCCTCAACCGCCTCGCCGATGATCATGCCGAGGCTCTCATATGCCGCGTTCGCATCGATTTCGATAAGCTCAAGCGGCTGTCTCTCCTCAGCGCCTGCAATCGCATCAGCAATCGACTGGCTAGCCTCCTCGAGAAGCCTCTTGTGACGCACGTTCGTAATCATCGTGCTCTCGTTCTGCTTAACCTTGCCGCCGTAGACGAGCTCCTCTATAATATTCTCAATTTCTTCGATTCCCTGGCCGCCAGTAACAGAAGCTTCGATAATCGGAGCATCTGGAAGGAGCTTTGCAATCTCAGCTGAAGCAAACTCGCTCGGCAGGTCGTTCTTGTTCATAACAGCGATAACCTTGCGGCCGCCAATATGCTCGATAATCGAAATATCCTCATCATCGAGAGGCCGCGAAGTGTCTATCATCAAAATAACCAAGTCCGCATTGTTAAACGCTTCCTTGCTCTTCTCAATACCAATTTTCTCTACGACATCATCCGTCTCGTGAATTCCAGCTGTGTCGGTCAGCCTGATTGGAATTCCGCGGATTGTAATCATCTCTTCTATCGTGTCCCTCGTCGTGCCAGGAACCTCAGTTACTATAGCACGCGTCTCGTTCAGCAGGGCGTTCATCAAGGAAGATTTTCCAACGTTAGGTTTGCCGATGATGGAAACCTTCAGACCCTCGCTGATTATTCTGCCCGTATCGGAAGTGCGGAGCAAATCCTCAATCTTGCTGCGAACCGAACCGAGAGCTGCAATCAGCTTCTCGAATGTCAACTGCTCGATATCCTCATCTGGATAGTCGATGTTTACCGTGATATCGACGAGACAATCCATGAGCTCAGCTCTGATCTCGCGAATCTCCTTCGAGAAATTTCCCTCGAGCTGGCTGAGCGCTACGTCGAATGTCTTATCCGACTTGGCGCGGATTAAGTCGATAACCGCCTCAGCCTGCGACAGGTCAAGCCTGCCGTTTAAGAATGCTCGCTTCGTGAACTCGCCAGGCTCTGCCATGCGCGCGCCGTTCTTCAGCACAAGCGACAGAATTTTGCGCAGGGAAACCATGCTCCCGTGGCACTGGATCTCGACAACGTCCTCAGCAGTATAGGAGAACGGCGCCTTGAAATACACGGCCATTACCTCGTCGATTAGCTCGCCCGAGAAATCGTCGCGTATGTAGCCGTAGTGCATGACCCTCGGCTTGAACTCTGCCTTACCCTGGCTCTGAACGAAAATTTTCTCCAGTATTCTTTTTGCATCCTCGCCGCTAATTCTAACGATTCCGATTCCACCCTCACCAGGCGCTGTCGCAATAGCAGCTATCGTCTCATCAATCATAATTCCTATTCCAAAATCCAAGTAATTTCCCTAATTCTTGGCTCAAACTAAAAATATAGCCCGTTTTTGCAAACGGGCTACAAAACTACTTCAATTCAATTATAACCCTTCTGTATGGATCTTGGCCCTCACTCCTGGTCGTAACCTGAGGATGGCTTTGAAGAGTTGCATGAATAACCTTTCTTTCGTAAGGATTCATAGGCTCCAGTCTGACGCTCTTGCGAGTTCTCGCAACCTTGTTCGCCAGTCTGACTGCGAGCAGTTCGAGAGTCTTCTCTCTCTTTGCTCTGTAATTCTCCGCATCCACAACTACCCTTGTGTATGCGCTATTTTCTTTGTTAACAACGAGGCTCGTCAGATACTGAATAGCATCCAGCGTCTGTCCTCTCTTACCGATGATAGTTCCAGAATCCTTGCCCTGGATGTCAAGGTAAAGAACATCCTTACCCTGCTTAGCAGTAACGGTAAGGTCAAGTCCCATTTCCTTCGTAACTTCCTTCAGGAAAGTAAGTGCAGCGTGATCTTCGCATGGCACCAAATTCTCCTCAGGCTCCCTCTCAATTACAGGCTTAACATCATCGATGCTAAACTTCGGAGCTCTGTTGTTGTTTCTGTCTCTATCTCTTCTGTTGTTTCTCGATGCTTCCCTTCTTGGAGCTTTTTCTCTTTCCGGTCTTGTTCTTTCAACAGAAGCTTCCTGTTTGGCAGGAGCAGGGCTAACAGGCTTTTCTTCCTGCTTAGCTTCCTTGACTTCCTTCTTTTCCTCATGAACAGGAGCCTTCTTCTTTTCAACTCTTACTTTCGCAAGCTTTGAACCGATACCGAAAAAACCGCGAGAAGATTCTTCCAAAACAGTAACATCGACGTCATCTATGGTAAGATTCAGATCCAGCAGCGCGAGTCTAACAGCCTCATCCACGTCTGTTCCGTACTTCTCACAAAAATCCATGTTTGTTTTTTCCTCCAATATTTAAGCTGTGGCCTTTTTCTTTCTTTTCTTGCCCTCTTTCGCTTCCTTCTCAGCTTGAGCCTTCTTCTTCCACGAGTTGAATCTCATGTTGTAGAAGATCTGGATAACCTGGCTACCGAACCAGTAAAGCGCAAGACCAGCAGGATAGCTTCTCGCCATCCACAGAATCATCAGCGGGAAGAAGTATTTCATAATCTTCGTCATAGCCGCTGTCTGAGCTGCGTTCGCGCTAGTTGTCATCGTAGACTGAGACATTACGTAAGAGAAAAATGTTGCAATTGCTGCAGCGATAGGCAAAATCCACTTATCTGGCTGTGCTAAGTCCTTAATCCACAGAAAACTCTCGTGAGTTGCAAACAGCATGTCCGAAGTCAGATAATTCATAGGGTTTCTCAGCAAAGTGAACAGACCCATGATTACAATCATCTGAACGATCATCGGCAGGCAGCCGCTGTACATGCTCGCGCCCTCGCTCTTGTAGAGCTCGTTGAGCTTTTCGTTCATGAGCTCCCTGTCTTTGGCATATTTCTGCTGGATTTCCTGTATCTTCGGCTGGAACGCAGACATCTTCATAGTAGATTTAATCTGCTTAGCGTATACAGGATAGAGGCAAAGCTTAACAATGATCGTCAAAATGATAATCGCGATACCATAACTGCCGATCAAGCCGTAAAGCCACGAAAGCAAAAGACTTAATGGTTTTGCAATTATTCCCATCAAATTCCTCCATTATTTCAAAGGGTCGTAACCCCCCTCGTGCCAAGGGTGACACTTCAAAATTCGTTTAATACCTAAATAACTACCTTTGAAAACCCCGTATTTCTCCAGCGCCTGGATGAAATATGTGGAGCAGGTAGGATAAAACCGGCAAGTCGATGGAAATAGAGGCGAAATAAATCTTTGATAAAATCTGATCATCAAAATCATTATTTTCTTAAAAAAATTACCTATACTTTTCATTTGTCCTTGAGTACTCCGGTTTTCTTAAATGCGGAGCGGAGGGATTTCTCAACATCCGCACATTTCTTACCGGAAATAGTGTTTCTTGCGATTATAACAAAATCATAGCCTGTCGGGAGCTTCTCGGCGAATGACCGATACGACTCCTTCATCAGGCGTCTGGCACGATTTCTCTTGACACTATTTCCTACTTTTTTGCTTGCCAAAAACCCTGTTCTATTGTACGGCAAATGATTGGGTCTGTAAAACAGCACCACATACCTATCGCCCACGGACTTTCCCTTATTATAAATAGAAGAAAAGTCGCTCTTTTTCCTTAAAACATTCTTTTTTAGCATTTCACATAACCGTTTGGTTTCTTTGGTTTCTCAAATTTCCGCAAATTAAGCAGTGAGTTTCTTTCTGCCTCTTGCTCTTCTTCTCTTCAGAACGTTTCTGCCGTTCTTGGAAGCCATTCTCTTTCTGAAACCGTGTTCTTTCATTCTCTGTCTTTTCTTTGGCTGATATGTCTGTTTCATTGTCACAAGACTCCTTTCTAAATAATTTTCGTGCAAATCTAAATTCCAAGTTGCACATATGCCTAAGTATTATACTTTATATGTAGGAAAAAGTCAATGAAATGTTCGCCAGTAAAATCAAACTTTCTTGAAAAAATCACGAAAACCCACAAAAAAGTTATCCACAAATCTATCCTTAAAGTTATCCACACCTTATGGATAACTCACCCGAAAAAAATAATTTTGTATTATTGATAATTCACTCTTGCCTATGGATAACTTTTTCGTTAAAATAGAAAGTACCTGATTAGCGTTGATATTACATTGTGCTAATTATAATTTTTCAGATATTTGATAGAAGGTAAGAAAGTGGAAAAATACGAGAGAATTTGGGCAGAAATATTAGAAATAATCGAGAAGAACGTCACACCCATCAGTTTCGATACATGGTTTAAGGAACCGCTGAATATCAACAAAATTGACAACGAGCTGAAGATAGTTTACCTCGAAGTTTCGGCAAATCGTGGAAGCGATCTAGCTCTGAACATCCTGAAGGACCGCTATATTCCTTATCTTGAGGACGCTTTTAAGGATGTGCTAAAAGAAGAATACAAGGTTGTAATTAAACTCGCCACAGAATACGAGAAACCTGTGGATAACTCTGAGGATAAAGAGGATAACAAGAAGACAAAAAAAGTGACGAAAGGAACCCTGGATAAACAAAAATTATTCAATCCAAAGTTCACATTCGAAAACTTCGTAGTCGGAAACAGCAATAAGCTCGCTCATGCAGCAGCGCTTGCGGTTGCGGAATCCCCTTCAGAAGCATATAACCCGCTTTTCATCTACGGCGGCTCAGGACTCGGCAAGACTCACCTTCTCAACGCAATCGGA
>CAVGSW010000050.1:0-8938 GCA_963631945.1 Flexilinea sp.
CAGTGCCGTACAAAGCACCATGATAAGTCCGATAAATAATGCCTTTTTCTTCATGCTGTCCTCCTAAGTTGTCGTGTATGAGAAAACGAATGAATGGTCGGAATTGTGTCGTTTCTGTGACGAAAACTTCACAATCCTGCACTTAATTATATCATGCCCGCCGCCGCCCGCGCAAGCAAAATCTGCTCGGGTGGGCTTATTTAAACAATTCCTTAACGAGGGCGGAAATTTTACTTGAATTTTGCGACGCTAAGGAGTATAATGGCCGCATATACGTAAAATTTCTTGCGCGGAGGCAAATATGATAGGCACCATATACAACACGGCGATGATACTGGTCGGCAGCGTGGTCGGCAGCATAATGAAGAAAGGGCTGAAAGAAAAGCAGCAAACCGTCCTCTTCGATGCGATGGGGCTTGCTGCTTGCGGTATCGGTATCAATTCAATTGTAAATAATATGCCGAACAGCGATTATCCGGTGCTGTTCATCGTGAGCCTCGCGCTCGGCAGCGTGCTTGGGACGAGCCTCGACATCGATCAGAAGTTCCAGAATCTCGTCGCACGCAGGGGCAGCGAAGGGCTCGGTCAAGGGCTCTCGACCGCGATTCTGCTTTTCTGCATCGGCACGCTCTCGATTCTCGGGCCGATTCAGAGCGCAATCTACGGCGACGAGACGTTCCTGTTCACAAACGGGACGCTCGACCTCGTAACTTCAATGGTTCTCGCGTCCACCTACGGAATCGGCATCGCAATCGCAGGAGTCGTGCTCTTCCTGTGGCAAGGCGGCATCTACCTCGGAGCCGGCTTCCTCGCCGACTTCATCTCAGATCCGTTCATGACCGAGCTCTCAATCGTCGGCGGCTTCCTCATTGCCGCCTCCGGAGTCTCAATCCTCAAAATCAAGGACTTCAAAACCATGAACCTCCTGCCCGCGCTCCTCGTGCCCGTGCTGTTCTTCGCCGGCAAGAGCGTGCTCGGACTGTAATAGTTGCATTCTTCGCGAGCAGATAGTAGCCGCCTTCCGCACGACAGCAATAGAAAAGCCCGCGGCTAGGCGGGCTATATTTCTGCGCTTTTGATATATGGATTGATAATCTTGATGTACGTGCCTTTCATGCCGAGCGATTTCGTCTCCATGATGCCGGCGCTTTCCATCTTTTTGAGGGCGCTGACGATGACCGAATTCGTGAGGCTGTACTTCGCGGCGAGCTTGCTGGCGTTCATTATGCCCTCGTCGCTTTCGAGCGAGCCCATGATTTTGCTGAACGCATCCTTCTCCGAATTCGAAAGCGTGTACAGCGCCATCTTGACCGCGGTCTTCAGCGCCTCTTCCTTCTCGTTCTTCAGGCGGTCGTTCCTCTGAATCTCCAGACCCACAACAGCTGCGCCATACTCAGCGAGGACGATTTCCTCCTCCGTGAACGGCTCGCTGTACTTCGTCAGCAGAATCGTTCCGAGCCTCTCGCCGCCGCAGACGGACGGCACAATCGTGTGATATTTGTCCGTCATCGCATAATCCTTGCCGAAAAGCTCCGTCAGCCCCTCGCCGATGATATTCTCTGCGATTTTGTCGATGCCCAGAAGGTTGATGTTGTCGCTGCTCGGGATTTTCTCGAACCCGAACTCATCTTCGAATGTAGACGTGTCGGAAGCCTGCTTGTACGCAACGCCCAGCACGAACCCCTTGCCATCAATCACATAGATATTCGCGTTGATGATATCGCTGAGATTCCTGCAAAGCTCGGCATACGAGAGCTTGCCCGTCGTACTTTCGCAAAGCACCCAATTCAATTTTCTGATTTTTCCTAAAAAGTCAATTTCCATATTTTCCTCTAACAAATCTCGCGCATTCACGTGCGCATCCTGCAAATCTTACATTTATATTATAACGCTACAGGATGTATTTGTCGAGGTCTTCTGCGTGAATCGTCTCTTGGAATTTGTCCTCAACGTACTTCTGGTCGATAACGAGCTTCTCGTCGTCCATCTCAGGAATGTTGAATGAAATGTCCTCGAGCAACTTCTCGAGCACCGTGTGAAGACGTCTCGCACCGATGTTCTCAGTCTGCTCGTTCATCACGTAAGAAATCGTCGCAATCTGGTCGATTGCCTCCTCCGTGAACTCGATCTCCACGCCCTCTGTCTCCAGAAGAGCCTTGTGCTGCTTGAGGAGCGCGTTCTCAGGCTTGGTGAGAATCTCCACGAAGTCCTCCTTGCTCAGGCTGTCGAGCGTTACGCGGATTGGGAAACGACCCTGCAACTCTGGGATGAGATCCGTCGGCTTCGCAACGCTAAAAGCACCAGCACCGATGAACAAAATATGATCCGTTCTAACCGGGCCGTACTTCGTGTTTATAACGCTGCCTTCGACGATCGGCAGAATGTCACGCTGCACGCCTTCTCTGGAAACATCCGCACCCGAAGTCATCCTCGAGCCAGACGCAATCTTGTCTATCTCATCAATAAAGATTATGCCGTTCTGCTCAGCGTTTGCAATTGCCTCGTCCGCTACGACGTCCATGTCGATGAGCTTCTGAGCCTCCTGCTCGCGCAGGATCTTGCGGGCATCCTTTACCTTGCAGTTCTTCTTCTTTGTCTTCTCAGGCATCATGTCGCCAAAGATGTTGCCGATAGCGATGCTCATGCCCTCGTTGCTCATGTCGAGCTGGTTGCCCTTCGGCGCGCTCGTCACTTCGATTTCGATGTACTGATCCTCGAGCAGACCCTGGCGGAGTTGTTCTCTAACCTGCTCGCGAGCCGTTTCAACGCCCTCAGCCTCTGGCTTTGCTTCTTCCTTCGCCGCCTGGCTGTCGAGATATTGCTGTTTCTGGCTCGTGTAGCCGCCGCTGTTCATGATAAAATCAAACGGATTCTTCGGTGCGCCCGGCTTTTTCTGCTTGTTGCCAGGAATAATCGCCTCGACGATTTTTTCTTCGACGATTTTGTCCGCTACTGAATATTTTTCCTCTAACTTAGCTTGCTTCGTGACACGCATCGATGCCTCGACAAGGTCGCGAACCATGGAGTCTACGTCCCTACCGACATAGCCGACTTCCGTGAACTTCGTCGCTTCAACCTTAACAAAAGGCGCGTCCATCAGCTTGGCGAGTCTTCTTGCGATCTCCGTCTTACCACAACCAGTAGGACCCATCATGAGGATGTTCTTCGGCGTGATTTCTTCGCGAATCTCTTCCGGCAAAAGGCTTCTTCTATATCTGTTTCTGAGCGCGATTGCGACCGATTTCTTGGCCTCATCCTGCCCGATGATGTATTTGTCTAACTCCGCTACGATTTCCTTAGGAGTCATGCTGTACAATTTACTTGCCATTTCTTCCTCCTTATAACTTCTCTACCGAGATATTGCTGTTCGTGTAGACGCAAATCGAGCTTGCGATTTTCAGCGACTCGCGCACGATCGACTCAGCGTCCATGTCAGTATTATTAAACAAAGCATTCGCCGCCGAGTATGCGAAGTTGCCGCCCGACCCGATCGCCACAAAGTCCTGATCAGGTACGATTACCTCGCCGTTGCCCGAGATTACGAGGATTTCGTTTTTGTCTGCCACGATCATCAAAGCGTCGAGGCTTCTCATGCCCTTGTCCGAACGCCACATCTGTGCGAGATCAACTGCTGCCCTCTTCAGGTTGCCCGAGTGCTCGTCAAGCTTCTGCTCGAACTTGTCCGTGAGTGCGAATGCGTCCGCTACGGATCCAGCAAAGCCTGTAATTACTGAGTTTTTGTATATTTTTCTGACCTTCTTGGCACCGTTTTTCATGATGGTGTGTTCGCCCATCGTTACTTGGCCGTCGCCGCCGATTGCGATGTCGTCAGGTCCGCGTCTTACTGCGCATATTGTCGTCGCATGAAATTCTACCATTTTCTACGTTTCCTCCCGTCTTCAATCTGATAGCTGTTTGTTGCGGATTCTACTCCGTATATTTACATTTATCATTTGAACATGCATATTTTATGTTCTTTGTGTGTCTTTCAACTAAAAGTTCACCACATTCCGGACAAACCTTGTTCGTCGGCTTGTACCAGTATGCGCGCGTGCACTCTGGATAGCCGCTGCAGCCGTAGAATGTCTTGCCGCTCTTGCCCCTCCTTGCCACGAGGTCGCGTCCGCAATCTGGGCACTTAACGCCGATGGTCTTGACGATCGGCTTCGTGTTCTTGCACTCTGGATAGCCGCTGCATGCGATGAAGTCACCGAATCTGCCCGACTTGATGACCATCGGCTTGCCGCAGAGCTCGCACATTTCGCCCGTTGGAGGCGCTGGAACGTCCACGTGTACGAGTTCCTCCTCTGCAACCGCAAGCTCCTCCTTAAACGGTCCATAGAAGTCTCTGATGATCTGCTTCCAGCTGATTCCCTTGCCCTCTACGTCGTCGAGTTTGTCCTCCATGTCCGCTGTGAATCCAACGTCTACGATTTCCTTGAAGTACTCGCTCATCAAATCAGTTACTACGAAGCCGAGCTCTGTCGGAACGAGAGTTTTTTTCTCGCGATGTGCGTATTTCTTGTCCAGAATCGTCGCTATGATTGCGGCGTATGTGCTTGGACGGCCGATGTTCTTGTCCTCAAGCTCCTTGACGAGCGATGCTTCTGTGAATCTCGAAGGCGGCTCAGTGAACTTCTGCTCGCTGGAAACGTCTGTCGGCGCGAGCTCTTCGCCTTCTTCGAGCTCTGGCAGGAGCTTGTCCTTGTCCTCTTCGAAGTTCGGCGAGTAGATCTTTTGATACCCGTCGAAAATGAGCTTGGAGCCAGATGCCTTCAGACCGTAGTCGCCGTTTGCAATCGCAACCTGCATGCTATCGAAAACCGCTGCCGCCATCTGGCTTGCGAGGAATCTCGTCCAAATGAGCTTGTACAGCTTGTACTGGTCGCTCGAAAGCGAGTCCTTGATTGCCTCTGGGTTCAGCGCGACGTTACTCGGGCGGATTGCCTCGTGCGCGTCCTGAATGTCTTTTTTCTTGTTGCTATAGTAATTGTCAGCCGCGTAGCTTGGGCCGATCATTTCTTCTATGTATTTCTTCGCTGCGGCTCTGGCTTCAGCCGAGATACGCACGGAGTCGGTTCTGAGGTATGTGATGAGGCCGACCGTGCCCTGGCCGCGAACCTCTACGCCTTCGTACAGCTGCTGAGCCACCGACATCGTTCTCTTCGTCGTGAAACCGAGCTTGTTGCCAGCGTCTTGCTGGAGGCTGCTCGTCGTGAAAGGTGCGAACGGCTTTCTCTTGCGCTGGCTCCTCGCAATCTGGCTCACTACGTATTTGCCCGCATTGAGCTCTGCGAGGACTTTCTCCGTCTGCTTCTTGCTCTCGATTGTGAGCTTCTTGCCTTTATATTCCGTGAGCTTGGCCGTGAACTTCTTGCCTTTCTTGAAGTCGACCGCGATGTTCCAGTATTCCTGCGGGATGAAAGCCTTGATTTCGTTTTCTCTATCACAAAGAATCTTCAGCGCAGCGGACTGAACTCTGCCTGCTGAGAGACCTCTTCTAACTTTACGCCAGAGAATCGGGCTAATTTGGTAACCAACGAGTCTGTCGAGAACTCGGCGCGCCTGCTGTGCGTCTACGAGGTTCAGGTCGATTGCTCTCGGATTCTTGATTGCGTTCTTGACCGTGTCCTTCGTGATTTCGTTGAACTCAACCCTGCAAAGCGAGCTCGGATCTATATCCAGCAAATATGCTAAGTGCCAAGAAATTGCCTCTCCTTCGCGGTCCGGGTCGGTTGCGAGGATGACTTTCTTCGCAGCCTTTGCCTCTTTCTTCAGTTCTTTGATGATGTCGCCTTTGCCGCGAATCGGGATGTATTTCGGTTCAAAGTCGTTCTCTATGTCTACGCCCAGCTGGCTCTTCGGCAGGTCTCTGACGTGGCCGACGGACGCGATGACTTTGTACGTCGAGCCGAGGTATTTGCCGATGGTCTTCGCCTTCGACGGGGACTCTACGATTACGAGCGTCTTGCCTGTAGCGCTTGCCGCCTTGCTCGCCGTTGACTTCTTCGCGGCTGTCTTCTTCGCCGTGGTCGCCTTTCTGGTCGTTGTCTTCTTTGTTGTCGACTTTGCTGTCGATTTCGTTTTGGTTGCTGTAGCCATTTGCCCTCCACCTTTTTCGGTTGTGTTTCTGATTATCTGAATTACGGTAACCGATGTTCTCTTGAAAATGTATATTCGATTCCAGTTTCGGACCGAATATCATTTTCAAGACTATATAATAGTACACACTTTAAAATTTTGCAACAAAAATTTTTCCGTACGTGTAATTGACCATCCCTTTGATCTCGAGAATGCCCACGATTCCGATGATCGTCGAGGCGTCTTTGTGCAGGAGCTGGCACAGGAAATCGACCGTCGTCTCGCCGTTTTCCTTCACTATATTATATATCTCCGCCTCGTCCTTGCCAAGCCCCGCGAGCTCCTCCGGCGAGCTCTTCGGCGTAATCCCGATTTCCGTGAAAATATCGTCCACGACCGCAATCGCCCTGCCGCCATCCATGAGGAGCTTGTTGCTCCCGAGGCTGTACTGGTTCGTGATGTTCCCCGGCACGCAGAAAACCTCGCGTCCCTGCGTCGCGGCGAACTCAGCCGTAATCAGCGCTCCGCTCCCCGTTCCAGCCTCCGTCACCGCAACCGCCTCCGAAAGCCCAGAAATGATGCGGTTTCTCATCGGAAACATGAACGGTAGTGCCTGCGTGCCAGGCTCCATCTCGGAAATCACGAGGCCTTCCTGCTTGATTTGCTCATACAGCTTCCAGTTTTGGGGCGGGTAGCAAACGTCGACGCCGCACGCGAGCACAGCGATGGTCTCCCCGCCTTTCTTGAGCGCTCCGAGATGCGCATACGAATCTATGCCGCGTGCCATTCCGCTGACCGTGACGAGCCCGTTCTGTGCCGCCGCCCCGCCGATTCGCATTGCGACCTGCTTGCCATATTCGCTGCACTTGCGCGACCCAACGACCGCAATGCTCCTCTTCTGCAGTAACTCAATATTCCCGATGCAATACAGCTGCTCCGGCGCATCCTGAATCAAAGCCAGCTTCTCAGGATACTCTGCCTCGCCCTTCTTAATCTTAATAATGTTCTCTTTCATTTTTGCCCCCTAGAAGTTTGTGTAGCCGAATGCGGACGAGAGGTGCGCGATTTGGATTTCTTTCGAGCCGGCGACGTCCGCTATGGTGCGGGCGAGCTTCAGAATCTTGTGGTAGCGGCGCGGGCTGAGGTGCTGCTTCTCGTAGATTTTCTGCATGAAGTCAGCTTCCGCCCCGCCGAGCGCACAGAATTCTTTCAAATCGCTCGGCTGCATCCTCGCGTTCACATCGAAGCTCCTGCCTTTGAAACGTTCTTTCTGAATTTCTCGCGCCTGCAGCACGCGCTCCGCCATCTCCGCTGTCGACTCAGATGTTGCGGCAGTGAGCTCGCTATAGTCCACGCGAGTTATCTGCATGAACATATCGATACGCTCGGCAATCGGACCAGAGAGCCGCGCCCTGTAGCGATCGATTTCCGTCTGCGAACACTTACATTCTTTGTATGGGTCGCCGAGATAGCCGCACTTGCACGGATTCGAAGCGGCGACGAGCGTGAAGCGCGACGGGAACACGTAGTTCGTTCCGCGGCGGTGAATCACAACCCTACCTTCTTCAATCGGCAGCCTCAGGAACTCGATCTGCGCCCGCGTGAACTCGAGGAACTCGTCCATGAAGAGGATGCCGTTGTGCGCGAGCGAAACCTCCCCAGGCACGGGCTGCTGCCCGCCGCCGAGGATGGCCATTCGCGTCGCTTCCTTGTCTATCTGTCTAAACGGCCGCTCATCGATTAACGGCCGATTGTCATCGAGCTTGCCGAGAAGCGAATAGACCATCGAGGTCTCCAGGGATTCCTCTCTGGTCATCTTCGGGAGAATCCCTGGGATGCGCTTGGCGAGCATGCTTTTGCCCGTCCCAGGCGAGCCGCAAAGCAGCAGCCCGTGCCCGCCCGAAATCGCCGTCACGATAGCCTCCTTCGCCGCCCAGTGTCCCTTGACATCGGCGAAGTCCAGAACCTCGCGCTCGATTTCGGCGCTGGACGGTTGTGGCACATACTTCACCTTCGGCACATCACCGTTCAGTATGTCCACAACCTCCGGCAGGCTATCGGCCGCAAATATCTCCGCCCCGCCGATAGCCGCCGCAAGGCTCGCCTCCTTGCAATTGCCCTCCGCCAGGTAAATCTCATCCACTTCGTCGGCGAGCGCCTTCACCATCGGCAGGATACCCTTGACCGGCAAAATCCTGCCATCGAGCCCCAGCTCCCCGATAAACGCCTTCCGGTCGAGGTCGTCGCATACGATTTTGCCCTCCGCATTTAGGATTCCAGCAGCAATCGCAAAATCGTAGTGGCTGCCTTTCTTGTGCAGCCACGCAGGCGACAGGTTCACAGTGATGCGACCCTTAGGATACGAAAACCCGCAATTGATAATCGCACTGTGAACCCTGTCGGCTGCCTCCTTGACAGCCGTATCCCCGAGCCCAGTAACGTGAAACGCCGGCAGCCCGCGGCAAACATCAACTTCCACATTGACGCTGACACCATCAATCCCCATCAGCGCCGCCGTCCTTGTAGTAAATAACATAATCAAACCTCCTAAACTCAAAATCAAAAATACAAATATGCCAAGCGGAAAGCTCTGCAGTGTGCGTGGGCTTTCCCGCAGGAGCGCGAAGAACTTCCCACGATGGGTGAAGCTGAGTGGCTAAGAGTTCGGCACTGTTTGAGCGAGCTTCAGCTTCTATGTTGCTCGCGAGTTTGCCGAACTCTCCGCGAAGCGAACCCTGAGTGGCTAGAAGTTCTCAGCGACGAGGACTGCCCACGCACACTGCAGAGCTTTCCACCCACGGAATCTTGTACCTTGCATATGGCAAAGTTCAGACGCTCTCGGTCAAGAAGTCGTCGT
>CAVGSW010000051.1:0-8756 GCA_963631945.1 Flexilinea sp.
CCCTTGTACGAAACGCCGATGTACGCGAGCCCCGCAGGTCTAGCCTCATCGATATTATCAGGTCCCGCAACGCCAGTTATCGCAATGCAAATATCCGAGCCCGTGCGAGCGTAAAGCCCATCAGCCATCTCTCTGGCAACTTCTTCGCTCTCAGCAGTGTATTTCTCAAGCGTTTCGAGTTTGACTCCGAGCTCGTCCGTCTTCGCCTTCCACGAATATGTCGTAAGCCCGCGGTCAAACACCGCAGAGATTCCCGGAACATCGGTTAATGACTTTGCCAGCAGCCCGCCCGTGCAGGATTCCGCACAGGAAATGCTCACATTCTTCTCAATCAAAAGCTTGCCGACCACATCGATCAAGTCCTCGTCGTCAGTGCTGTAAATATACTTACCGATGAGTTCTTCGACCTTGGCGAGCATCTCCTCAACCGCAGCCTTTGCCTCATCGAGAGTCTTTCTCTTGGACGTAATCCTAAGCGAGCACTCGCCTTCCTTTGCGTATGTCGCAATCGTTGGGTCGCTCTGCCCGTCAATGAGCGGCATCAGAATCGTCTCCATGCTCGATTCGCCCAGTGCAAATGTTCTTACAATTTTATAATAGATTACGCTGTCCTTCTCAGCCATGAGCTTTGGCTTGAGCTCATTTTCCCACATCGCGGTCATCTCGCGCGGAGGTCCAGGAAGTGAAGCAATCATCTTGCCCTCTTTTTTGAGCAAAAATCCAGGTGCCGTGCCGCCAGGATTATTCAAAATCACAGCGTTTTCAGGGAAATATGCCTGCTTTTCGTTATTGTCCGTCCAGTGGTAGCCAGCCTTCTTAAAAGTCTTATGTAGCCAATCAAGAACATCCTCGTGGCAAACGATCTTTTCACCGAAATACTTTGCAATTACTTCCTTTGTGAGGTCATCCTGAGTAGGTCCGAGCCCGCCCGTAGTTATTACAAGGTCACAATCTCTGTATGCAATTTCGAGCAAATCAGCCAGCCGCCCTGGGTTGTCGCCAACCGTGTAATGATACATGACGTCATAGCCGATGTCCTGCAGCTCCTTTGAGAGAAAAGCCGCATTCGTGTTCACAACCTGCCCGAACAAAATCTCCGTCCCGACAGTCAAAATAGCCGTTTTCATCGTTTTTCCTTCTTTGCACTAATATTCTTATGACCGAACAGCAAAGCAGCGCCATTCGGTCATTTTCGCATTTTTTACATTGAAAATACGCTCTTGTTCTTCATAACGTACTCTACGCCAGAGTAAATCGTCATGATGAGGCTCGCCCACAGGAACGCATAAGCCGCGTAGTAATATCCGGCAAATGCCCCGCCAGCCGTGAGCAAATCCGTGCCAGCAACTCCGCTGAGTACTGGAATGAGCAAAAGCATTGGAACTGCAATCATCTGAAGCACTGTCTTTATCTTGCCGCTCATAGCAGCTGCGATTACGATGCCCTCAGATGCCGCAACCGTTCTCATTCCAGCGATTGTGAACTCACGAGCAAGGATTATAATCAGCATCCAGCCCGGCACATATTCTGGAATCATCAGGCAAAACGCCGAGTAAACGAGAATCTTGTCAGCCAGCGGATCCATGATCTTGCCAAAGTTCGTAACCAAGTTGTATTTTCTGGCGATTTTGCCGTCGAGCATGTCCGTCAGCGATGCCAAGATGAAGAGGACGAACGCAATAAGATAATGCCCCGTCATATATGCCGCAATGAAAAACGGCACCGCGATAACTCTTCCAACCGTCAATTTGTTAGGTAAATTCATCCAAAAACCTCCTGTTTTATGACAAATTCGTCAATTAAATCTATTTATTTCTGGTGATTTGCATGGCATTAAACCATCGTTCCCACCAGGTCATAGTCAAATGCATCCTTTATCTCAACATTTACGATATCTCCAGGTTTAAGCTCTCTGTCAGATGTAAAGATGACCGAATTATCAATCTCTGGAGCATCGAATCTACTTCTTCCGATGTAACTGCCATCCTCATCTTCCTCCTCAACGAGAACTTCGAGCACGGAGCCAATCTTCTCCTTGTTGAGCTCAAGTGAGATTTCGAGCTGCTCGCGCATGATAGCATCAAGCCTTTCCTGCTTGATTTCCTCGTCAATCTGGTTTTCCATTTCACCAGCTGGCGTGCCTTCCTCCTGAGAATAAGCGAAAACTCCGAGTCTTGCAAACTTCATCTCGCCGACGAAATCATACAGCGTCTCGTAGTCTTCCTCGGTCTCGCCAGGAAATCCAACAATCAAAGTCGTTCTGATGTGAATATCAGGAACCTTGTCCTTGAGTCTCTTGATTGTATTCTTGATTGATTCCTCAGTTGAGCGGCGTCTCATGCCCTTCAGGACTGCATCCGACGCATGCTGAATCGGAATATCGATATAGTGGCAAATCTTCGGCTCGCGAGCAATCACGTCGATGAGCTCGTCTGTGATTCTATCCTCATAGCAATACATTAGGCGAATCCACTGGATTCCGTCGATTTTGCAAAGCTCCGTGAGGAGTTCAGCAAGCTTGTACTTTCCATATAAGTCAATGCCGTAGTTCGTGACATCCTGTGCGATGAGAATGAGCTCCTTGCAACCAGCCTCAGCAAGTTCGTTTGCTTCAGCGATTACATCCTCCATCTTCTTGCTTCGGAAGCCGCCTCTGATGGACGGAATGACACAATATGCGCATCTGTTGTTGCAACCTTCAGCGATTTTGAGGGTTGACGAGAACGGATTATCGTCAAGTACTCTTTCTAGTCTCGGCAGAATATCCTCATAGCGTCCGCCCGTGCAAATTCTCTCTTTTCCGAGGTTTTTCAATATGTCTGGGAGTTTCTCATAGTCATTTACACCGAGGAAGCAGTCGACCTCTGGCATCTCGTCTGCGAGGTCATTTGCGTATCTCTGCGAAAGGCAGCCAGAAACGACGAGCTTCTTGCCCTCGTTCTTGTACTCGCAAAAGTCAAATATTCTCTCTATGGATTCTCTCTTGGCGTCGTTGATGAATCCGCAGGTGTTTACGATTATAACATCTGCATCATCTGGCTCATCGGCAAGCCCAATGCCTGCTTTGAGCAAAACGCCCTTTGCAACCTGAGTGTCGTTGAAGTTCTTCGGGCACCCAAGCGTTTCAAAAAATACCTTCATTATGTTTATCCTTTATATCATTTCGTTATTTCCAGAGTTCATGTCCGAATCCAGATCAGCGTTTGAGCCAGTATCAAAGCCATTACCAGCTCCGTTTGCACCGCCATTCAGGTCTGTATCAAGCGGGATCTCCTCCTGCACGCCGTTTTTCATCATTTCCAGCTCGTCTGGTGTCATGAGAACCTGACGTGGACGGCTTCCGTCCTGCGGTCCGATGATTCCGCGGGCTTCCATCATGTCGACGATGCGCGCTGCCCTGTTATAGCCGATTCTGAAACGTCTCTGCAGCATGGAAACCGAAGCCTGACCGCTGCTGACAACAAGGTCAATAGCATCTGGAAGCAGCTCATCCGTATCCTCGTCGCTTTCCTTTGCGTTCGTGCGCTCGATGCGAGTGAGAACTTCCTCGTTATATTCTGCTGTTCCAGCCTGTCCCTTGACATATTCGATGACCTTGTGGACTTCGCTGTCGGATATGAATGTGCCTTGAACACGAATTGGCTTGCCCATTCCCATAGGATTAAAGAGCATATCGCCCTTGCCGACGAGCTTTTCTGCGCCCTGCATGTCAAGAATTGTCCTTGAGTCAACCTGCGAGGATACAGCAAATGCAATCCTCGACGGGATGTTCGCCTTGATTACGCCTGTGATTACGTCTACAGATGGTCTTTGCGTTGCAACGATCAAATGCATGCCCGCAGCACGTGCCATCTGCGCCAGACGGCAAATCGATTCTTCTATCTGCGACGGTGCTGCCATCATGAGGTCAGCAAGCTCGTCGATGATGATTACGACCTGCGGCATAGCCTTGTCATCCTCGCCGTTTGCACGGACATATTCGTTGTATGATTCAAGGTCTCTAACGCCTTCTTCAGCGAATTTCTTGTATCTATCGGTCATCTCTGCCACTGCCCAGTTAAGAGCCGCTGCAGCCTTCGTTGGGTCTGTTACAACAGGAATCATCAAATGCGGTATTCCGTTGTAATTGCCGAGTTCTACGACCTTCGGGTCAACGAGGATCAGCTTGACTTCGTCTGGATTTGCCTTATAGATAAAGCTTGTGATTATGCTGTTTATGCAAACCGACTTGCCTGAGCCTGTCGAACCTGCGATGAGCAGATGCGGCATGGACTTAAGATCCGCAACGATTGCGTTTCCGCTGATGTCTTTGCCGACCGCAAAAGTAATCTTCGACTTACTGTTCATGAATGCGTCTGAGTCAATGATTTCTCTAATCTTGACCATCGTAACAGAGTCGTTTTCTACTTCTATGCCGACTGCCGACTTGCCAGGAATCGGTGCCTCAATTCTGATTGAGCGTGCTTCGAGGTTAAGTGCGATGTCGTCGGAAAGGCTGACGATTTTGTTAACCCTAACTCCGACTGCTGGCTGAACTTCGTAGCGAGTAACCGTTGGACCCTGCGTAACGTTGATAACTCTCGCATCTACGTGGAAGTTTCTCAAAGTTTCTTCGAGCTTCATCGCCTTCTGCTCAAGGAGGCTTGTGTTTGTGCGTCCCTTCGCAGCTGGCTTGTCAAGCAGGTCAATTGGCGGTTTCTTGTATTTCTCCGGAGTTTTCTCCGTGTTGATTTCTTCTGTTGTGAGCATAGCCTCGCGAGCTTCTTTGTTGGAAATCTTCTCTGGCTGCTCCTTGTCTGGAGTTCCTGCGGCTTGTTTTGGTGCTGCCTTCTTGGTAGTTCCAGCCGCTGTTGCTGCCGCACCGAGTCCTGTGCTTGCAGCTCCAAGTCCGAGACCTGTTCCCGTTGCTGTGCCTGCCGCTGTTCCAAGTCCTGCGCCTGCGCTTGCAACTGTTCCTACCCCGTCAAGTCCAATTCCTGCAGAACCGTTCGCAGCATGTGCATTTCCACCATCCAGACCAAATCCGTACTCCGCGTGTCTTCCTGCCTCCAGACCATAAGTTCCGCTATCGCTTCTATCAAAGAGCGCGTCGTCCTTCATATATCTAAGCACGCTGTTTTTCTCTACTGGCTGATCATCAGATTCCGCATTTTTCTTGCCGAAAAAGCTGAATTTGCTGAACTTGCGCGGTGGCTCGGCTTCGTTGAGTTTCGGAGCCTGCACGCCAGGTGCTATTGTCTGAGCTGTAGCCTGCTCTGGCGCTTGTGCCTGAGTCTGAGTATTCATCGCAACCTGCACGCCCTGTGCATCTTGAGTGTCCATATCGAGGTGCGCGTGCTGTTTGATGAGCTTTCTCTCCTCGATTTTGTCCCCGATTTTCTCGAAAAACCTCGAAACTGGCGTGTTTATAATCAAAAGCAAGCATATGAATATCGCAACGAGCGTGAATATGATGCACCCTGCCTTGCCGAACCACTTTATCAAAAGCGTTGCCAGAATCATGCCGAGGAATCCGCCATCAGCCAGCGTCGTGCCGCTCGTGTAGAAGCCCTTCATTATCTCCCAGGTCAGCGTCAATTTGCTCTCGTCCACATACCTCATCGAGTTAAGCGTGCACATCATGAGCAGCGTCAGGAACAAAAGTCCAACCGTCTTGATGCTGAAATGGCTCGTCTTGCGTGCAAACAAAAGCCCGCCGAAGAGTATCAGATAAAATGGCAAAACATAAGCCATGTGCCCGAAGATACCCTTGAGCGTCTCGCCAATCATCTCTCCGACCTTGCCAGCGCCAGAAGTAAACGTCGCAACAATCAAAAACGCACCGATAGCAATGGTTATAATCGCCCAAATCTCGTCGATTACTCGCTTGTCAGCCTTTTTCTTTGCCTGAATCTCCTGTGCCTTCTCCTTGGCTCTGCTGCCTGTACCAGACTTGCTACCGTTAGCAGACTTGCCTGCCGAAGCCGCTGAATCTTTAGTTGTCTTGTTCTTTGAACCAGGAGGTCTGCCTGGTCCACGTTTTGTTTCTGCCATTTTTACCCCGTCAAATTTCCAATAACTAATTATTTTACATCAATCGGGAATCGCATCTATCGACAAATCCCGTTGTTTTCGCAAATTTTATCACTATCCGATAATCCCGACTAAAACTACGATAGCGCCCAAAATCCACACGTAATATGAGAACCAGATGAGCTTCTTGTCCTGCACGATTTTGATCATGCCCTTGATTGCCGCAAGTCCTGCGATAGCTGCAACGACCATGCCCACGATAACAGGTCCGAGCTCCGATGCCGTAACGCCCGCTTCGATTGCCTCTGGAGCCTCTAGAATTGCCGAGCCCAGAATCGACGGAATCGAAATCAAGAACACGAACTTGACTGCGAACTTCCTATCAAGGTTGCAAACAAGGCTTCCGAAGAGCGTCGAACCCGAGCGGGAAATTCCTGGGCAGATTGCAACGCCCTGCACGCATCCGATAAAAATCGCATTGCGCAGATTCATGTTCTCAATCGTTCTATTTCCGGAGTTCATTCTCTCAGCAATCAGGAGCAAGAATCCAGTGATTATAAGCCCTATGCCGATTGGAATGACCGATGTGTACAGCGAGTCAAAGAAGTCGTTGAACGCAAATCCGATAATCGCCGTCGGAATCGTCGCAACGATGATCATCACGCCGAGCTTCCTGACTGGTCTCTCGTCAAGTTTCAGCCCCTTGCCCGTGCAAAGGTCCTTGATTGTGATGCAAAGCTCGACGATGAGCTCCCAAATATCCTTCCAATATACGATAAATACCGAAACAAGCGTGCCCACATGCAGCAAAACCGTGAACAGCAAAACATTCGATTCGTCGATGCCGAACCAGTTCTGCAACAGCGCCAAATGTCCTGAGCTGCTTATCGGCAGGAACTCCGCAAGTCCCTGCACGAGTCCCAAGATTATCGCCTCAAAATATGTCATAACCTAAAATCTCCAATCTAAAACTACTTCTTCGTGATGTATCCGAGTTCCTTGAGCGTCTCAGCGCAGAGGATTGCGCCGCCAGCAGCTCCTCTAATCGTGTTGTGCGAAAGTCCAACGAACTTATAATCGTAAACGCTGTCCTCTCTAACTCTGCCAATTGAGATGCCCATGCCCTTGTCGCGGTCAACGTCTGCCTTTACCTGCGGATGGTCGTCCTCAGTAAAGTACTTGATGAACTGCTCAGGTGCCATCGGAAGTTTCTTCTCCTGCGGAAGTCCCTTGTAGCTCTCAAGCTTTTCGATGAGCTGCTCCTTCGTCGGCTTCTTTCTGAACTTGACGAAAGCTGCTGCTGTATGTCCGTTGAGAACTGGTACACGGATGCACTGGCAAGTGATCTTTGGCTCCTCAGCCTTGACAATCTCGCCGTTTTCGATATGTCCCCAAATCTTGAGCGGCTCTTGCTCGCTCTTTTCTTCCTCACCACCGATGTAAGGAATGATATTTTCTACCATCTCTGGCCAAGACTCAAAGTTCTTGCCTGCGCCAGAAATCGCCTGATATGTCGTGATTACGCACTCGTACGGCTCGAATTCCTTCCATGCCTCAAGTGCTGGCACGTAGCTCTGGATGGAGCAATTTGGCTTAACTGCGATGAATCCGCGAGTTGTGCCGAGTCTCTTCTTCTGATGCTCGATAACGTCAAAATGTTCTGGGTTAATCTCTGGGATAACCATTGGAACATCTGGCGTCCAGCGGTGTGCGCTGTTGTTGGAAACAACTGGAGTTTCCGTCTTTGCGTAAGCTTCCTCAATTGCTCTGATTTCTTCCTTTGTCATGTCAACTGCACTGAAAACAAAGTCAACAGTAGCCGCAACCTTCTCAACTTCGTTAACATTCATCAAAACCATATTCTTAACGCGCTCAGGAATTGGTGTATCAAGCTTCCATCTTCCCTCAACAGCCTTCTCGTAAGTCTGTCCTGCGCTGCGGCTGCTCGCTGCGAGCGTTACGACCTCGAACCAAGGATGGTTCTCCAGAAGCGAAATAAAGCGTTGTCCTACCATGCCTGTTGCACCCAAAATTCCAACTTTTAATTTCTGTTCCATAATTTTACCCTAATACTATCTTTGTACTTTGTTTATGCGTTTTTCCGCACTATTCGTACTATAATTTAGCACTTTCCTTTCGTTTGTATATTTAACATCTTATTGTACCACTTTCTCGCCCCATATTCAAGAAAAAACGACATCCTTTCGAACGCCGTTTTTTGTCGATAAAATTGTTAAGCCCAATAAGGCACACAACTAATGTCCTCTATGTTTCTCTTTCCGCTTTTTTTGCTTCAAGGCATACTTTCTTTGTTGCTCAAGTTCACGTTCCACCTTACTAGCTTTTTTATACTCAATTTTAGATTCTTCACGCTGTGCAGCAAGTGCTTGTTGTGATTTTGTGCCTATCCCAACATTTCGAAGTTGCTTTCTTATGTTTCGTGAACGCCGCTTTGGATTATTGGTCATTTGCTTTACATCTGTTTCAATTGCTGCACTGAATTTTAATTCGTAATAATGTTGCAGAATAAACTCCCATACCTCGTAATCCTTCGGTTCCACGCCAAAAGTGACTTTACAGGCAGATAGTTTTCCATCTTCAATTCGTTCAAAAACACCTACCCAAAACGGATTTTCAAAATAGACTGTCAGTGCTCCAATAGTCTTGTTCATGTAAATCCCTCCTAAGAATTTTCTGCAAAGAACGGACAACCCGGAGGGGCAGGTTACTTACCCTGCAAAAGC
>CAVGSW010000052.1:0-8349 GCA_963631945.1 Flexilinea sp.
ATCATTCAAGCCAGGCACGCTCCTGAGCCCAATCGCAGCGGTAATGGTAAGCTGTGGCGACGAAAGCATTAAGAACATAATCACGATCGCATGGACTGGAATCATCAATTCCGAGCCACCTATGACATACATATCTGTCCGCAAGTCGAGATATTCGCACGATATCATCGAGAAGACGGGCGAGTTTGTCATAAATCTAGTCAGCGAAGACCTTGCATTTGCAAATGATTACTGCGGCGTGAAGTCAGGCCGCGATGTCGACAAGTTCAAGGAGATGAACCTTACGGCAATTTCATCCGAAAAGGTGGCTTGCCCGTCAATTGCAGAGGCACCTGTGAACCTTGAGTGCAAGGTCGTGGAAGTGCACGAATATCCTTCGCACGACATGTTCGTCGCTGAGATCGTAAACGTGCGCGTGAACGAAGAACTCGTCGACGAAAAGGGCAAGATGGACTTCGCAGCGGCGAAGCTCGTAGCCTATGTTCACGGCGAATACTACGGAATCAAGAAGAACCCGATCGGCAAGTTCGGCTACTCAGTGATGAAGCCGAAGACGCGCAAACGCATCAACAGGCAGGCGCATCAGCAGCGCGTGCAGAAGAACCAGGCCGCCCGCAAGCGCAAGAACGGCCGTTAGGCGCTCGAACTGCGAAATGCCCCTGTGCCCTCGGCTGAGCAGCCCGCGGCGAACCAGCTCGAGCAATAGGAGAGCCGCCCGTGCGAAACTCGCAAGAGGGCGGCCGTCGAAGTGCTGCTGCAATTGTTTGGGATTATCGCTCTGTGCCCGTCTGCCAATCAGCACAGAGCCTTTGAGCAAGGGGTTTACTCAATTTCTTTGCCATGTGTACTTAAGTGAAATTATGAATTCTCAACAAACCGTTTAGCCATCTAACCATCAAACCTAATGTAATCAATGCAGCTTTCACACACGAACCCGCTATGGAATGCGATCGTGTGCGAGGTACTCCCACATAGTGAACATCTACAGTTCTTTTCCATTTCCAATCCAAGTTCCATTTCCATTTCTCTACCTCCTAGATTTCGATTACATCAAGTCTGCGCTAAGATGTAATATCATAATAGGGCAGCCCCGCAAGAAAAAAAAGAAAAAAATTGCGAAATGTCGGAAATCGTACTTTTAATGTAATAACTCGTACCTTTACGGAAACTTCTATTTTTTCCCAACGAAGAGAAAGTAAAAAAACCGCAAATTTTGTCGAAAAAATAAAAAGAAAGTGTCGAAAAAATATTGCTATTGTGAACCAAATGTAATAAAATACAATCATGTGGCAGACATGCACAGCGAAATGCGAAAACCACGCAGGGAAAGTGCATGTAGCGCACAGAAAATTTAATAAGGAAGGGGTAATTTATGGAGAAGAGGGATTCCGAAAAGAAACCTGCTATCATTGTCAAGAACCTCAGCAAGGTTTATGTCATGGGTGAGGAGCATGTCATAGCTCTCAAGAACATCAACCTGACCATAAACCGAGGCGAGATTTGCTGCATATTCGGCACGTCCGGCTCCGGCAAGAGTACGCTTCTTAACCAATTGGCAGGCCTCGAGAAACCGACCAGGGGAGAGGTTTTTATCAACGGAAAATCCGTGTCCAGGATGAACGAAAACCAGCTGGCGGTCTTCAGGCAGAAGAACATCGGCTTCGTGTTCCAGTCCTACAACTTGCTAAAAGAGCTGACGGCAGTTGAGAACGTCGCAATGCCGCTCATGTTCCGAGGCATACCGAAGGAAATTCGAGAGCTCGAAGCGATGAAGATGCTCTATCGAGTGGGCCTCAAGGACAGGGCGAAGCACTTCCCAGGGCAGATGTCCGGCGGTCAGCAGCAACGTGCAGGCATAGCGCGTGCGTTCATCAGCCGTCCGCAGATAGTATTCGCAGATGAGCCGACGGGAAACTTGGACAGCAAGACGACAAAGGAAGTCATGGAGATGATTAGGAAGTTCGCCAGAACATTCCACCAGACGATAGTGCTGGTTTCGCACGATCCAGAGATGACGACCTACGCGGACAGGATTGTCACACTAATCGACGGTCAAATCGTAAGCGACGTGATGACCGACCAAGCAAACGACCAATCAATAGAAAATTAGACAGGGGGCAAATATGAAAAATATCTTCAAGAAAAGTTTTATCACTTTGCTGGCACTGATTATGGTGCTGGCATCTATGAATGCATTCGCATTCGCGGCAGACAAGGATTATAAAGTAACTTCATACACGGTTACGAACGCAGCTGGAGGACAGCCATCAGTTATATCCAAGGGCGATAAAGTAAATATTTTAGTAACAATCAAGTTAAACACTACAGATGCTACAGGTGTAACAACTGAGGACGTTTCTAAACTTGTTGACAGCTTCAGCGGAGGGAGCGTTACAAGTATCGCAGCAGTTGGTGAGCAGAAGAGCCAAACATATAATATTCAGTTCTCAAACCTTAAATACACTGGTTCAGGACAGGAACTCAAGTTCATGGTTCAAAACGGAAGCAACTACGAAGAGCTTAGTGTCAAAATCACTGAAGCTAAGGAATACACAGAGCCATCTGACTCGAGCTCCAGCGACAGCACGTACACGCCAGACCCAATCCCAGCCCCAAAGGCGATTTTCAGCCGCAACGAGCTGACGAGCGACCTCGCAGCAGGCAAGACTGAGTCTGTCACAATCACTGTTAAGAACGTTGGCAAGGCTGTAATGCAGAACCCAGTTCTCACGCTCACAACATCCGATGCAATCACGATTGTAGGCGGAACGAGTGCCTACGAACTGAGCAATATCGCAATCGGCAAGACAGCATCTGTAACGGTTCAGGTAAAGGCACTCAGCAAGATTGAAAGCGCAACGCAATACATCGACGCAAAGCTCGATTTTGATTATTACAACAGAGTAAGCACGCAGAGCACGAGCGCAGAGGGCAAGATAACTGTCCCAGCAAAGGTAACGACCAAGACTGAAGAGACGAAGACAGAAGAGACGAAGACTGCAAGCCCAGTTCCGAACATTATCGTTACTAAGTTCAACTACGGCGGCTCGTCCGTAGCAGCAGGAAGCAGCTTCAACTTCAGCATTAGCTTCAAGAACACGAGCTCCAAGCTCAACGTAGAAAATTTGGTAGTAACTGTGGATCCTGGCACTGTTCTGACACTGAACGGCTCCAGCAACTCCTTCTATTTTGATAAAATCAAGCCAGGAAAGAGCAAATCCATCAGCGTGCCGATGAAGGCGCAGAAGACGCTCGATGTTAACGCTGAGACGGTTACGGTAAGCTTCAAATATGAATATGTAGACAACAAGACGAGAACGCAGGCGACGGCTGAGTCCAAGCTCACGGTGCCTGTTTACCAACCAGATAGATTCGAAATCGACGACCCAGTGCTCGAGGATTACATCTCAGAGGGCACTGACACGACGATTACGCTCAACTATGTAAACAAGAGCAAAACGACTATTTCCAACGTTCAGGCGACTATCGAGGGCGACCTCACGTCCAGCCTTGCAACTCAGAACGTAGGCAACTTGGAGGCAGGAAAGAGCGGATCCATCGTATTTTCTGTAACGCCTGCAGCTTCTGGCGAGTGCAACTACACGATTACCATTGATTACGAAGACGGAAACGGCGACGAGAAGGAGCGTGTATTTACTGGCACGATGAACGTTGAAGAGGCTTACATCGACGACGGCGGAGATTATGTAGACGATGGTGGCGACACTACTGACGACCAGTCGAGCGGTATCCCTTGGTGGGTATTTGTTATCATTGCAGTTGTTGTAATCATTGCAGCAATCATCGTTCTCAAGAAAGTTAAGAAAGCTAAGCTCGCTAAGAAGGAGCAGGAGCTTTGGGACAGCTGGGACGAGGAACTCGGCGGCGGTTCTGGCACAGACGCAAACAACGACAAAGGGGATAAATAAATGAGATTTTCAGATATTTGGAGCATGTGCGTCCAAAGTCTTATGAGGAGAAAGGGACGTACATTCTTGACGGTTCTGGGCGTTTTCATCGGCTGTACCTCGATTATCGTAATGGTTTCGATCGGTATAGGCATGACGGAGTCCATCAACCAGTCAATTGATAACATGGGGGATTTAACCGTAATCGAAGTATACACGGGGCAGTCGTCCGACGGGCAGCAGACAAAGCTCGACGACGACGCCGTCACTTCCTTCAAGCAAATTGAGGGTGTGCAGTCGGTTATGCCCAAGTACCAAAACTACGATTATACATTTGAGTGCTATGCGGGCACGAACAACCGTTACAAAGTCAGCTACCTCGACCTTTACGGCATAGATACCGAGGCCATGGAGGACATGGGCTACGAGTTCACCGATGGCGTAGCGGCTACGAACGGCAAGGATGAAGCTGTTGCGGGCAAGTATTTTGCTTATCAATTCGAGGACACGCTTCTGCCAGAGGGCAGCAACATGGTCGACTATTACAGCGCGCTCTACGACGATAACGGCAATGCGATAGCAGACCCGCAGCTCCCGGATCCTTACGTGGATTTAGACACGAATTCGATAACGATTAGAATTGTCGACCCTAACGATTCAACGAAGTATTACGACCGCGAGCTGAAGATTACTGGCACGGTCAACGAGGACTATGCGAAGGGCTACGAGACATCTTCTGGTCTCATGGTCAGCGTCGACACGCTCAAGGACATTATTTCAACGTTCACGGGCAACACGATGGGCAAGACCGAGTACACGAGCATCACGGTCAAAGCCACGGATATCGACACTGTAACGGATGTTGAGTCGCAGATAAAGGCGCTCGGCTACAGCACGAGCTCGATGCAGAGCTACAGAGAAGAGATGCAGAAGAGCGCTCGCCAGACGCAGATGATGCTCGGCGGAATCGGCGCAATTTCGCTCTTCGTAGCGGCTATCGGCATCATGAACACGATGATCATGTCCATTTCTGAGAGAACGAAGGAAATCGGCATCATGAAGTCGCTCGGCTGCTATGTTCGCGACATCAGGGCGATGTTCCTGATGGAATCTGGCATGATTGGCCTCATGGGCGGTATAATCGGCATTATATTCAGCTACATAGTTTCGGATATAATAAATGTCGTCTCGTTCGGCACAGGATTCACCAAAGAGGCTATTATTCAGGGTCTAATCGGTGGAGAGGGCGTTACGAGGACTTCGGTAATTCCGCTTTGGCTCGTGGCGTTCGCAATTTTGTTTGCGATTGCGGTCGGGCTGGCTTCCGGATACTATCCGTCGAACAAGGCGGTTAAGATTCCGGCGCTGGAGGCGATTAAGACCGAGTAGCGCAGAACACTGGTTTACTTAGGAACTGAGGGTGCACGGCTGGCACGGTGCTTGCAACGATCAATGCAAGCACCGTGCCAGCCGTGCACCCCCAGCAACAGCAAAAAACGCTTTGTCACATGCGACCCGCATGCGCCAAAGCGTTTCCTTATTTTATCGAAAGTGTGTAATCCTACTCCCAATCCTTGCAAACATCAACCCAGCCGCTGCACTTAGAATACTTCTCAAGCTCCTCAAGCGAAAGATCCACAGCGCTATGACCGCTACCAGCAGCAGGATAAACTCGCTCAAACCTCTTCAGCGACTCGTCCAGATAAACAGGAACACCTTCCTTGATGACGAACGGACAAACCCCACCAGGCGCATGCCCGATGCTCTCCTCTACGAGCTCGCGCGGAATCATCTTCGCCTTCGCCTGAAATCTTTCCTTATATTTCTTGTTATCGACCTTGGCGTCGCCAGCCGCAACTATCAAAATCGGCTGCTCGCCCACGAAGAACGAGAGCGTTTTGGCGATTTGCTTTGGCTCGCACCCGATTGCCGCAGCGGCCTCTTCGACCGTCGCACTCGATTTTTCCGTATGGATGACGCGCTCGCCAATCCCCGCATCCTCAAAGTATTTCTTTACTATCTCAAAAGACATTTTTCTCACCTCTAAAATTAATTCTAAAAACTTGCTATATTCGAGCTGAACCCTGTTTACACTTAGCAGAAGCTCAGCAAAATAACGTTTTTATTATATAAGAAAATCGGTGCAATTTCAACACTTCACACGCTAAATTTAGCAAAACAATTTTTTTACGAAAATAAATAAATTTTTCGCTTGCATTGAATCGATAGCTATGGTAGAATGAAGAAAACGCGAACAAATGTTCTAAACGAGGCACGGGCATTTGCATGGGCCGCAGCAGATTAACGAGCATATCAGATATAGCGGAACTCCAATGGCATATTCATTCGGCAAGGAAGAACTTGATAAGAAAAAAGACATGGTCAAAAATAGCCTTGCTGAGGAAGGATGCGTGTCAGTTGGAGAGCTTGAAGCGCTTGTGAAGGGCAAGAATTTTGAACTGGATGATGCAAATGTGAAATATCAGAACGCAGATTATGAAGGCGTGATTGCGAAGCAGGATGAATTAATCAAGCTGGCTGATCGCTTCGAGCAATTGCATAAGACAGAAGCTTATTTGAAGGGGTTTGAAGATACAGCAGAAGTGTATAAAGAAAGGGTCAACCAGGTTGAAGCTGCCGAAAGAGCCGAGAAAGTTGAGACTTTGCTCGTGGCTGCTGACAAGGCGAAGGCCGAGTTAGAAGGTCGTAGGAGATACGAGCAGAACTCAGTGGAGCAAAGCGCGAGCTAGAGGCGGCTTATGGCAAGGTTAAAATAGCGAAGAATCGCTGCGACAAACTTGCCAGCGATGTAGTTGCGCTTCAGAATGAATATAGCCGGCTCAGCAGCGAGCATACACAATTGTTGAATGCATATCTGGCGGGAATCACAGGCGAGCTTGCAGAGAAATTGAATGAAGGTGAGGCTTGTCCGGTATGCGGTAGCACATCGCATCCACATAAGGCACTTAAGGCTCCTGACAGCGTAGCGAAGTCCGATGTTGACAGAAAGAAGAATGAAGCAGACGCAAAATATAACGAGCTGAATGCGAAGAGCGCTGATAAGGTTGGGGCAGAGAAGGTCTTCAAGACTGAAGCAAGTGATGCAATAAATTCGTTTAATACGAAAAAGGGCGAGCTAGGTGCTAGAATCAAGAGTTTGAGCGACAGGTTAGAGAGAATTAAAGTATCAAACAACGGACTTGACGATAAGCTCCAAGAAGCAGAAGCTGACCTTGCATTTGCGAGGAGCCTTAGGGGCGACACGGGCATTGGACTTCAGAGATATGTGCTTGGCATTTTGTTTTCATCTGGCGATGCTATGAATGTCCTTAACAGCATCCAGGAAGCGAACAGTCTTGTAGGAATAATTTCTCACGTGCAGCTTCTGCAAGAGAGAATCTCAACGAAGATTAAGGTTGTAGAGACAGACACGGGCAACCACATTGTCCAGTCAGTTGGCTAACTTGAAGATTTTCAATAATACTCCGATGACGCAAATTTGCCAATATGCTTGCGACAGAGAATTTTCAGTGGTATACTCGAATGTATAGATGATTTGAAAGAATAGAATTTTTGGAAATTCGGAGGAATGAATTATGGTTTGTAGAGAACTATCAATGGACTATATCAAATTCGGTGAAGGCGAGAGGGCGTTTATCGTGCTCCCAGGCATGTCCGTGCATAGCGTGATGGGACTCGAAGATGCGCTCAAAGTAGCCTTTAAGGAATTTGCTGAGAAATACACGGTTTACGTATTCGACCGCGCGAGAGAGATGCCGGACGATTACAGTGTGCGCCAGATGGCGACGGACACAGCTGAGGCTATGAAGGCACTCGGCATCGAGGATGCGGACATCTTCGGCGCATCGCAGGGCGGAATGATGGCGCAATATATTGCGATTGACAATCCGAAGCTTGTGCACAAGATGGTCATCGGTTCGTGCCTTGCATGCGGGACAGGCAATGCCACCGGGATAGTTGGCGAGTGGATACGCCTTGCCGAAGAAAAGAATGAGCGCGGACTCCTGGAGAGCTTCGCAGACAATATTTCCTCAGAGCAGACATCACCGGAACTCAGAGAAGCCATGATTGAGGCAAGCCTTGGAATCACCGACGAAGAGTATCGCAGGTTCATAATCCAGGCGAAAGCTTCCAGGACGTTCGACTCCACGGCCGAACTCAGCAAGATCAAGTGCCCAGTGCTCGTAATCGGCACAAAGGGCGACAAGGTTGTCGGAGAAGCAGGCTCAGAAGAAATCGCCAATGCTCTCGGCTGCGAGCTCTACATCTACGACGAGACATACGGACACGCAGTCTACGACGAAGCCCCAGACTACAGACACCGCTGCCTAGCCTTCTTCGAAAAGGAATAGGAGAAGTCGGAATTGAAGATGAAAATTACGAAGAGGTGATATTATGCTAACAACGATATGTGTTATAT
>CAVGSW010000053.1:0-8339 GCA_963631945.1 Flexilinea sp.
AACGGCAGCCTCACAGGCTACGGCGGCGGCATCGACCGCAAAGTAAAGCTCCTCGGACTTGAAAACGTAGACATGACAGCCCTCTTCATCCCGAAGAAAGGGACAGCACTATAATAAAAGGACAAAATATTGAAGATAAATAAGCTATAAAAAATGCGGTCTTATGACCGCGTTTTTGTTGACAAATGGAAAGCAAGAGAGTATAATGGTAGTCAAGAAAGGGGCGAGGATATGGATAGCAATGCGAGTGTGGCAGATGTATTGGCATTTCTTGCACAGATGAAGAGGCTTCTTGTAGCGGGACAATATGATTTCGTCCCGAGGAGGAAGAACTTGATGTCACTTGCGGCATGCGGATTGACACTCAAGGATGCAAAAGACGAAATTTTAGGTTTAACTGCCAGTGACTACTACAAAGGTCCGAAACAGGACCTTGACGCTAAACAACCAGGTGATATCTGGGAATTCAAGAAAAAGATAGGTAGCAAGCAGTTCTATGTTAAGCTGAAAATACAGAACAGAAATGGTAAGGATGTTTTGAAATGTCTGAGCTTTCATGAGGATGATTTCTGTTAGATGTGGAGGAGATGAAGAAATGTTTTACTGTGAAAATTGTGGGAGAGAAGTGGAAACGAAGATTGTAAACCGACTAGAAACGTTTGCAGTTCTCGGAGAGAACATTGAAATTGAGACTAAGGTGATGGTTTGCGCAGAGTGCGGAGAAGAACTTTTCTGTGAGGAACTGGATGCTCAGACGCTTAACGATGCATATAACGAATATCGTAAGATACATAAGCTTTTGCTTCCAGAAGAAATAAGAAAGATTCGTGAGCAGTATGGGCTCAGCCAGCGGGGGTTTGCTAAACTTTTAAACTGGGGTGACAAGACAATTTGTCGATACGAGAATGGCTCGCTTCAGGACAAGGCACATAACAGTATTCTTTTGCTTTTGAGAGAACCTGAGAATATGAGAAAATACCTCATGGAAAATGAGCTCACAATTGACGAGAAGCAAAAGAAAAAGCTACTCGAGAGGATTGCTTCACTGGAGGCTGAAGCAAAAATCGAGTGCGATGAGAATTTGCCTATACAAATGGAAGAACCATGCGAAGAAAACGGATTTAAGTCCTTTGATTACGACAAACTCTGTGCGATGGTTTTATTCTTCGCAAAGGAGAGTCAGGAATTGCTGAAAACCAAATTGATGAAATTACTTAGCTATGCAGATATGATTTTTTACAAGGAAAATGGTGTGTCTATATCCGGTTTGAAATACATTCATCTGCCATATGGACCTGTCCCTGAGAACTTCGATTTGCTTCTTGGCAAGATGGCATCTGATGATGTGCTCCATATAGACGTGTTATATAATAACGGCTATGAAAAGCATAGAATAATTCCAGATACTGAGGCTCCCAACGATGCGCTTTCTGAGGCAGAGATATCGGTGCTAAAACGAGTCATTGATAAGTTTAAAGAATTCGGCTCGGTGGAAATCTCAAACTACTCACATAAAGAGAAAGGCTACACGCAGACCAAACAAGGACAGATAATATCTTATAAGTATGCTAAGGATATTGTGCTTGACTGAGCTCTTTTAAATAAAATAAATCAAAGATTGATATTCTTTAGCTTGGTGAGGGCGGTTTGCATGTCGATGGGCAGGGGGGCTTCGAGGTGGAACTCTACGCCGGTTACGGGGTGCCTGAGGGTTAGGGAGTAGGCGTGGAGGGCCTGGCGGTCGATTAGGTCGGAGACGATCTCGGGGAAGGTCTCGCGGCCCAAACCTCTCGGTGGGCGGGGGTCGCCGTGGATGCGGCGGTATTCGAATGGGTCGCCGTTGCAGTAGAGGTGGTCGCCGAGGATTGGGTAGCCGATGTACGACAGGTGCACGCGGATCTGGTGGGTGCGACCTGTTTCGAGCTCGAGCTCTACGAGGCTGTGCCCGTTCACGCGGTCGAGCACCTTGTAATGGGTTACGGAAGGGTAGCCGCCAGCTTCTACTGGCAGAACCCAGCGCTCGACCTCGTCAGGGTCAGGTCGACCGATTGGAAGGTCGATTGTACCTTCATCTTCTGGAAGCTCGCCAACAACAATCGCCTTGTATTTCTTGTGCAGCCCGAGAGCATCATCGTTCATCTGCTTGACGAGCGAGTGCTGTGCGTGGCTGTTTTTTGCTATGATAAGAAGACCTGATGTGTTCATATCAAGCCTGTTTACGAATCTGATTTTGTAGGATGCTCCTTCGTCGAGCATTTTCTTCTGCAAGCCGTTTGCGATGGTGTGGCAAGGTTTGCCCTTGGTTGGGTGCACGACCACGCCTGGCTGCTTGTTGATGACTAGCAGGTCGTCATCCTCGTAGACCACGGAAATCGGGATATCCTCTGGCGGGAAATCGCTTTTCTCCTCTGGAAGAAGGACGCTGATTACTTCGCCTTCTGCGGGGCTTATCCACCATGGGATGTCCTGACCGTTCAGCTTGACGAGGTGCTGCTGCTTGAGTTTGGTCATCATGCGGGACGAAAATGTGAAGTTGGTGCGGACGAGTTGTTTGATCGTGAGACCTGCGGCAACGTCGTCTGCGGTTACTGTATAGTTAAAATCAGACATTGTATATTTCAGTTACTTTCTTATGTTTTAGTTATAACAGGAACTTGCTCTTTGCTTTTTCCCAGAATGTGCTGTACTCTGCGCGAACGAGGTTGACCTTTTTCTTGGAAATCGAGAGGACTATGCGCTGGATGTTGCTGTATTCTGTGGCAAATCCGTCTGCGATTACGCTGAGATTCCTGTGATCGTCATCGCATGGGATGATTGCAAGCTTGTCGTTTGCTGGGAGCAGGAAGCTCGAAGTAAATGACCTGTAAGCGACCGTGTTAATCGGCGCAATCGGGGCGACCTGAAGCAGGTTGAGCCTTGGATCGACGATAGCACCACCGAGCGAGTAGTTGTATGCGGTGCTGCCTGCTGGAGTCGACACGCAGATTCCGTCACCGCTGAATCTTTCGACGAATGAATCATTGATGGAAATGTTCAGCTGGACAGGGTAGTTCGGAACGCCTTTGATGGCGAACTCGTTGAGCGCGATGTCCTTGAACGTGCCTTCTGGCGTTTCCACGCGGCAGTTTACAGTGTTGTACGAGTGCACGGTGAAGTCGCCCTGGTTGTAGCGGAAAATAAAATCATCGATTTTTTCTGGGAGAACCTCTTGGAAAAATCCAAGGTGACCTGTGTTGATTCCGACAACTGGGATGCTCGGAAAACTATAGGTTCTCAGGCAGCGGAGCAGGGTGCCGTCGCCGCCGATGCAGACGATGAGCTCCGTGTCATCTTCGAGCTGCTCGTAGACTCTGAGCCCTGATTTTACAAGCTTTTCGCGGAGCAGCTTTTCTATTTTCTTTGACATATGCGTGTCGTTCGCATAGATAAAAATCTTTTTCTCTTCCATTTTTCGTTCCTCTATTTACAGATGCGCTCGAGCTCTTCGACGAGTGATTTGAATGTCTCCATCGCCATCCTGATTGGCTCCGGCTTTGACATATCTACGCCTGCAATCTTCAGAAGGTCGACTGGATCAGCCGATGAGCCGCTCTTCAGGAACTCGATGTAGTCCTTGCGTGCTGGCTCGCCCTCAGTCAGGATGCGACTGGAAATCGCCGTTGCTGCGGAATAGCCAGTTGCGTACTGATATACGTAGAATGCCCGATAAAAATGCGGGATGCGCGCCCATTCGTACTGAATGTAATCGTCGTGCGAGAGGGCAGGTCCGAAGTATTGATTGTTGAGGTCGTCGTAGATTTTGCACATCCACTCAGCTGTGAGCACTCCGCCGTTTTCGATTTCCTTGTGCGTCAGCATTTCGAACTCCGCAAACATCGTCTGGCGGAAGAGCGTTGTGCGGAACTCTTCAATATAGTAATTGATGAGGTATTTTCTCATCTCTGGGTCGGTTTCTTTGTCGAGCAAATAGCGCATGAGCAGGGACTCATTGACCGTCGAGGCAACTTCTGCCGTGAAAATCGAATGGTCGCCATATGTGAATGGCTGCGTCTTGCGCGTGTAGTACGAGTGCATGGAGTGACCCATCTCGTGAACAATTGTGAAAACGTCCTTGAGCGAGTTCGTGTAGTTCATCAGGACATACGGCTTGCTGTCGTATGAGCCGAAGCTGTATGCACCGCTGGTTTTGCCTTGGTTTTCGTAGACGTCGATCCAGCCTTCCTGGGTGCCACGCATGAGCTGCTCGATGTATTCGCCTCCGAGCGGGGCAAGACCTTTCTTCATGATCTCGAGTGCCTCTTCATATGGGATGTCAAGGTCGTCCTTCGGGAGCTCGACAAGCGGCACGTAAACGTCGTACATCTTGAGTTCGTCAACGCCGAGAACTTTCTTGCGGAGTTCGATGTAGCGGTGGAGCACTGGCAAGTACTCGTGAACGACTGCAATCAGGTTGTCATAGACTTCCTCTGGGATATTGCCCGAGGAAAGGGCAGCTGCGCGAGCCGAGCTATACTTGCGGATGCGTGCGGAAACGACGTCGTTCTTGGTATTGTAATTATAAGTAGTAGCGATTGTGTTGATGTGGGACTTGTAAGCCTCGTACATGTTGGAAAATGCGGCTTTGCGGAGGTCACGGTTGTGACTTTCCATGAACGTGATGTAGTTTCCGTGAGTAAGGTTTACAGTATCACCGTCCTCGTCAACCAATGTTCCAAACGACAAATCTGCGTTGTTCAGCATCTTGAATATGTCGCTCGTTGCTCCTGTCACCTCTGAAAGCTGTGCGAGAATGTTTTCCTCAGCTGTGGAAAGGACGTGTGCCTTTTCTCTGAGGGCGTCGGTGAGGAGGTAGCGGTATTGCTCGAGCTCTGGCTTTTCGTCTATGTAGCCGAGAATTTTCTCCTGTGGCGCGGAGAGAAGTTCTGGCGAAAAGAACGACATGAGGGCGGAGACTTTTGCTATAATCATGCCGCATTTGTCGTCCATTGACTGATACTTGGCGACTCTGTTGTCCTCGTCCTTTCTCATCGTGGCGTAAACGTAGGCGTGCTCGAGCTTTTGCCAAATTGCATCGCGTGCGGTGAGTGCGTCGTAAAGCGTGTCTGCAGATTCCGTGAGATGCCCACTGAATTTTGCGAAGTCCTGCGCGGCTTTGACTGAGTCGTCAAGGTCGTTTTGCCACTTTGACTCGTCTGGGTACATTGCCTCGATGTCCCATTTGTATTTTTTCTCGATTTGATCTCTTTGTTTTAATGATTTATCTGACATTGATTCTCCCTTTGACATTGAATGTCGCTTTATTTTGGTGTATAATATCTTATTATAGCACGAAAACGAAAGGAATATAACCCCTAATGGATAACAGACCTATTGGTTTTTTTGATTCAGGGCTGGGCGGGCTGACCTGCATCCCGAATTTGTTCAAGAAACTTCCCGAGGAGAGGATAATATATTTTGGCGACACGGCGCGCACGCCTTATGGTTCCAAGGCTCCGTCGACGATTAGGCACCATGCGAACCAGATTGCGGATTTCCTCGCGTCAAAGGACGTCAAGATGATGGTTATTGCGTGCAATACGATTACGGCGACGTGCAGGGATGAGCTGCGGGAGCGATTCCCGGACATTCCGATTGTCGGCATCATTGGACCAGCGGCTAGAACCATTGCAAAGACTTGCGATGAGTCGAATCACATCGGCGTAATTGCGACAAAGGCGACGATTGCCAGCGATGATTATCGGAAGAAGATTCTCGAGAAAAATCCTGCGCTGCACGTGTACAGCAAGGCTGCGCCGGCGCTCGTTCCGCTCATCGAGGAGGGCATAATCGACAACCAGATTATGGATTTGACGATAAAGTATTACTTGGACGATTTTATTGCGGAAAATTCGCTCGACACGCTCGTTCTCGGGTGCACGCACTATCCGATCATTCGTCACAATATCGAGAGGCTGTATCCTGAGCTTGCGATTGTCAATCCGTCGTATGAGATTATGCAGCCGATTGAGGATGAGCTGAGGGAGCGGGACATGTTTGCGAAGGATAACGACAGGGAGAACGTGTTCTATGCGAGCGACCTTTCGGAGAATTTTGAGAATATGATTCAGAAGGTGCTTGAGGTTGAGAAGTCGGATTTGATACTCAAGTTTAAGAATTTAGACCTGTAGAGGCTGGAGACTGGTTGGTCCGAGGCGGCTGGTGAAGCGGTCGGCGGGGTCAAGTGGTCGGTGAAGCAGTTGCCAGGGTCAAATGGTCGGTGAAGCAGTCGGCAAAATTTGTAAATAGAGGGAATTATAGTATAAGGAGATGGGTGAGAGATGAACAAAGAGGAACTATATGAGCTTTTGGACATAGAAAGTCCGAGCGATTTTCAATATTTTGAGAACTTGGCGAGCTTCCTAGAATGTGAGGAGGAGCTTGATTTTGAGGACGTGGCGGAGCTTTTCAGCGAGGTTGACAAGGAAATGCTTGTGGAGCTTGCGGGCGAGTATTTCAACGAGATTTCAGGGCTGATTCCGGATAACGAGACGGAGATTTTCATGGTGTTTGAGAATGTCGGTAGGGCGATCAGCGGAATGTGCACAAATTACAAGGAAAACGAAAATCTCATCGCCAAGCTTTGCGAGGAAATCGAGCGTTTCCGCCGTTGGTACAGCCAGGACGAGAAGGTTGTATGCACGGACATTGAGAGCGGAGTCGAAAAGCTGATGAGCGTGCGTGATGCGCTGCTCGCCGCAAGGATTGAGAAGCTCGACAAGACGACGAGCTACGAGTATGATTTTTCGGATTGCGATGAGTATCCGATTGACGAGTATATCATGTCGATGGGCGACATCGCGATGGCAGGCGGAGAAGAGTAAGCGAGCCTGAGTGACAACAGGTTTGTGTTTGTCAGTGCAGGGCGAGCCGAAGCGACGGTTATTGGTAGAGAATGTATTGGAAAGTACGAAAATCATGGCGAAAAAAGCGGTAGGAATAATAGCTGAATACAATCCGTTTCATAACGGGCATGCATATCACCTAGCGGAGTCGCTTGCGGCGAGCGGGGCTGATGTAAGTGTTGCGGTTATAAGCGGCAACTTTACGCAGCGGGGCGAGCCTGCAATCCTCGATAAGTGGAGCAGGGCACGCATGGCTTGCGAGGGTGGAGTGAACCTGGTGGTTGAAATGCCAGCGATTTTTGCGTGCAACAATGCTGGATATTTTGCAAGGGCGGGCGTCGAGATTTTGGAAAGTCTCGGCGTTTCTTGTATTTCGTTTGGGAGCGAGTGCGGGGATATCGAGAAACTGAGAGCACTCGCGGCAGTTATGGACGCCCGCCAGGCAGAAATCGAGGAGGCAGTGCGAGCCGCCTGCAAGGATGGTTGTTCATATCCGAGGGCGAGGGCAGAGGTGCTGTCAGAGATGCTCGGGGGTGAAAGTGGCAATATACTGAGGCAGACAAATTTCGGAAGCAATGTTGCCGATGTGCTGAGCGAGCCGATTCTTGCGGGTGAGGTTACTGAGATACTGAGCCAGCCGAACAATGTGCTTGCGCTGGAGTATCTGCGGTGCATGCGCAGAGCCCAGCCCCTGACGGTCAAAAGGCTGGGCGCAGGGTACAACGACAGTGAACTGAAGACCAAGGTTGTTGAGCCGGGAGCGGCTGAAGCACCTTGGGGTGAGGCGGCTGGCTCGTGCTCAGGATGCAAGGAGCCTGCCGCAGGCGAGCCTGGCAAGTTTGCTTCTGCCGCGGGGATCAGGAACAGCATTTACTCAACGGGCTACAATTTATCTGATTCTGGTATCGCAAATTATGTACCAGAATCCACATACAGGATTCTGCAGGCAAACCAGAATAACATAATGCAAACCGAAGCACTTTTCCCACTGCTGATCCAGAGAATTTTGATGAGCACAGCAGACGAGCTAAACGCAATCTTCGGCGCAGAAGAAGGCTTGGGAAACAAGCTCAAAGCAGGCGTTCGCTACTACAAATCCTATGAGGACATAATCGAAGACCTCAAGTCAAAGCGCTACACCAGAACACGAATCGCAAGGATGCTCATAATGACTTTGCTTGGAATAACCAGAGCCGATGTCAAGTCAGCTGCGAACTACATCCGCATCCTAGCCTTTGACGAAAAAGGCAGCGAATACCTAAAAGAGATCAAGAAGGCGGAAGTTTCAACGCTTCCGATTATAACCAACATAAACCGCGAGGCAAGCCTTTACCCCGAAATCGCTAAGACCCTAGATTTCGACATCAAGGCTGCAGACCTCTACAACCTCGCCGCCCACCGCGACCTGTACACAAACTCCGAATACGTCCAGCACCCATACAGCAAGCGGTAACAAGC
>CAVGSW010000054.1:0-8275 GCA_963631945.1 Flexilinea sp.
CCTCCAAAAAAATATGCGATAAAAACTAGTACTGCTTTCAATTTACGATGTTCTCCTTTTTAGATTCTTCTATCTTATTATACCCCCATAAAACTTTCTTCAAATACGGAGTACATGAAAAAATCGGTCGAAGTTCTTTTCGGGGGTCCCCGGGAAGCGTTAGCTTTCTGGGGAAAAGGAGCAGCAACGGAGCGTAATAAAATGGGGCCCCCGAAAGGCGTAAGCCTTTTGGGGAAGAGGAGCGGCAATGGAGCGCATGAAAAAATCGGTCTTTACGACCGATTTTTGAATACAGCGACATTTGCCGCGACGATGTGGTGGAGATGGCGAGAGTCGAACTCGCGTCCAAAAGCATTTCCACGGGACTTTCTCCGAGCGCAGTCGATGATTTGGTGTTTCGCTTCTCTGGTCGCCCATCAACAGGCTACCAGATTGGCTATCTCGTTGTTCCCCGTGAGTACCGAGAACTCCTCACGAGTTTTCCCGTATAGTCGACGCTGGTATCACAGCCTACGGGTGAGCTGTGGCCAACGCGCGGTGCAGAACTAGGCTGCTAATGCGAAATTGTTGTTATTTTTAGCGTTTATATTTAACGGGCCCTTTTTTAGGTAGTCTGAGCCAACTACCGCTCGCTTATCCGGCTTCTACACCCCTGTCGAAACCTTTACATCCCCACGAATAAAATATTAAATTGTATTTCGGAGCGGCCACCTGTCGAGCGAGCCTCTCACTAATAACTCAGATTACAGCGGCGAAAGGTTACGCTACCGAGTTTTCATCCTGCGGTCCATGTCGCGCTTCGCATCGCGCTTGGCGATATCCTCGCGTTTGTCGTAATTCTTCTTGCCGCGCGCGAGGCCGATCTCGACCTTGGCGAGGCCATCTTCATTTATGTACATCTTCAGCGGCACGATTGTCAAGCCCTTCATCGTCTGCTGCTGGAAAAGCTTGCGTATCTCCTGCTTGTGCAAGAGCAATTTCCTCTCCCTCAGCGGGTCAACGTTGAACCGGTTTCCCTGCTCATACGGGCTGATGTTCATGCCGTAGATCATCATTTCTCCGTCCTTGATTCTCGCATAGCTTTCCTTGATGCTGACCTTGCCCTGTCGCACGGACTTAATCTCCGTCCCAGTCAGCACAATGCCCGCCTCATACGTCTCCTCTATGAAAAAATCATGATACGCTTTCTTGTTATTCGCAACTAACTTTCTTTCCTTCTTACCCATTTCCAAATCTCCCTAAATTCCAGCACGTTCGCCTAGAACGTCTTGATATTATTGAACGGATAAAGCCTGATGATAACCTTGCCGATGATGGAGTCCTCGCTGATCGTTCCGACTTCCTCCGAACGGCTGTCCTGGCTCACCGCCCTGTTATCGCCCATGACGAAAAGCTCGCCCTCCGGCACAGTAATCTCATCCATCTCGCCAGAAACTCCCTGCTCCGCGACATAAGGCTCATCGATTTTCTCGCCATTTATGTACACATAGCCTTCCTTGATGGCAATCGTGTCGCCCGGCAGCCCGATGATGCGCTTGATGAGATTTTTCTCGTTGCCCTCCTCGTCCGTAAGCGAAGACTTGAACACGATAATGTCGCCACGCTTCTCCGTACCGAACAGCGTGTACGCCTGCCTGCTCGTGATTACGTAATCGCCCGGCTGAAAATTCGGCTCCATCGAATGTTGCTGAATGACAATCGGTTTGAGGAAAATCAAAATAATCCCCGCGATAATTACCGCAATCACAATATCTTTAACCCAATCGAGTATATTTTTTAGCATGTTTTCTTACCTCTTATTCTCCAAAATATCACCAAAAATTTGCTCTTGTATTCTATCAAAATCGCTCGGCAGCCGAGACTCAACTACCAGCGGCGCCCCTTCGTAGTCCTCGAACACCAGCTTATACGCATGCAAAAGCTGCGTCGAGAGCCCGAACTGCCGCATAGCCTCCGCGTTGACCCGCCTATCGCCGTACTTCACATCGCCGATAATCGGATACCCAGCCTTCGCAAGGTGCGCGCGGATCTGGTGCGTCCTGCCCGTCAGAATCTCAACCTCGACGAGCGTGTAATCCCTGCCATTATATTGGGCGCTCGCAATCGGCCGTGCGATGGTCTCCATGAACTTGCCATCGTCACCCTCTGAGTGCACGCTAACCACGTTCTTGTCCGCATCCTTCGTCATCCTCGCCCTGAGCCGAACAGCCTTCTCAAGCCGCCCCGACACGATCGTCAAATAAAGCTTATGCACCTTATCTTTTTCTCGTATCAGACGATTGAGGTTCTGCAGAGCCGCAGCGTTCTTCCCGAAAACCACGAGCCCAGTCGTGTTGCGGTCGAGCCTGTTCGCAGGCGCTGGCACGAACGTCGTCTCCGTCCGCGGATTGTAGTCGCCTTTTTCTATCAAATAATCTATGACCTGGTTCGCGAGGTGGTTCTTCTTCTCGGTTTTGTCGCCATGTGTAAGCAAGCCGAACGGTTTCTCGACGACGAGAATGTCCGCATCCTCGTAGGCAACTCGGAATTGCTTCTTCACCTTGACGTGAGTCTTCTCTTTCCTGAGCCCAGCCGCCGTCTCGTCGCTAACGTAGATCGTCAGCTCATCACCGCATGCCAGCATCGTCTGCTCGCCCGCCCGCTTGCCGTTGACTTTCACGTCTTTGCGGATGAGTTTGTATATCGTGCCGAGCGTCGCGTTGTTGAAATATTTTTTCAAGAAACGGTCGAGCCTCTGCCCCGCCTCGTTTTCCGTAATCATAATCTTAAACATACGACTATTATACAACAAATTCACTTGAGATAAAAGCGAAAATGTGCTAAAATATGCGTAGAGTTTTCGTCTAGGCGCTTGCGACGCACTCTTGACGGAATCAAGCACCTAATTTGGAGGTAAAAATGAACAAACTTAAGGATTTTATTTACGATAAAAACGATATCATCATTGCAGCGGCGATTTTGGTTGCAGCGGCATTGCTTATTTGGTGGCGGCTGAACGTGATACTCGACTATCCGCAGCAGCTGATTAGCGATAGCACCGACACGAACGTGACGGAGATTACGGACGGCGGCGACACGACGGACGCAAGCTCGGTTGATACCACGGACACGGGCGACGGCACGACGGATGGCAATTCGGATGCGACAGGCGATGCAACAACGACAGAGCTTTGGGCAGACGGCGCATTAACCAGGGACGTAGAAGTCACAGTCGATGGTGAGACGGCTTCTGCAGCAATCCAGTGCCTGGTCGATGCAGGACTTTTCGATGACTATGCGGAATACCAGTCGGCATGCGATTCGCAAAGTCTCGACGACGAAAAGGTAAGCGCTGGCACGTTCACATTCGCCAAGGGTTCAACAAAGGCGCAGATTGCTCGCCAGGTTAACTGGGGCTAAAACTGAATTAGACAATCAAAGAAATTTCTATATACCAGGAGGAAAGAAATGGCATTAGTTACAACAAAGGAAATGTTCGCCAAAGCATTAAAATCGGATTATGCAATCGGCGCGTTCAACGTTAACAATATGGAGATTATCCAAGGCATAGTAGACGCAGCGAAGATTGAGCAGTCGCCGCTCATCCTGCAGGTTTCCGCAGGTGCGCGCAAGTACGCTCGTCCAGCTTATCTGCTGAAGTTAGTAGAGGCTGCAATCATCGACACTGGACTTGATATCGCACTTCACCTTGATCATGGTGAAGACTTCGAGATTTGCAAGAAGTGCGTTGACGACGGATTCACTTCAGTCATGATCGACGGCTCCAAGCACCCGCTCGAGGAAAACATCCGCCTGACAAAGGAAGTTGTAGAATATGCACACGCTCACGGCGTAGTTGTAGAAGCTGAGCTCGGCAAGCTCGCTGGCGTAGAAGACAATGTAAATGTAGACGCTCGCTCGGCAACATTCACCGACCCGCAGGAAGCAAAGTATTTCGTGGAGCAGACTGGCGTTGACTCGCTTGCAATTGCAATCGGTACGAGCCACGGCGCATACAAGTTCAAAGGCGAGCCTTATCTCGATTTTGAAAGGCTCAAGGAAATCCACTCGCTCATTCCGCAGACTCCGCTCGTACTGCACGGAGCATCGAGCGTTCTCAAGGAGTTCGTAGACAAGTGCAACGAGTACGGCGGCAACATCCCTGGCGCGCAGGGCGTTCCAGAGGACATGATCAAGGAAGCAACGAAGTATGGCATCTGCAAGGTCAACATCGACACAGACCTCAGACTCGCAATGACTGCAGAAGTCCGCAAGTACATCAAGGAAAACCCAGCAGACTTCGATCCGCGTAAGTACCTCGGCCCAGGCCGCGACGCTATCCAGAGAATGGTACAGCACAAGATCAAGAACGTGCTGAATGCTTCGAATACACTGTAGGTAGGAAACTGAAGAGGGGGCTGGCACGATGCTTGCGAGGGCGGACATGGACTCCGAGCCCTCCGCCGCAAGCATCGTGCCAGCCCCCTCACCGCATCACAAAACCCCAGAGCACCTGCCCTGGGGTTTCTTTTCGTCTATAGCATTTTTCTGCCGCCTATGCAGCCTTCTTCCCAGCCTTCGCAATAACAAGCCCAATGATCGTTCCAAGCACGCCCGGAACAATCCAGCCGAGACCTAATGTGTAGAACGGCAGGTACTGACCAGCGAAGTCAACGATGCCCTGAACAGCAGCCATTCCGCTAACACGGAACAGGTCGAGGATTGCAGCAATCATAGTCAGGCCGATACCCCAAACGTAAACTGGACGAGCGTTGTCGAAGAACTTGCCAAAAATGCAGAGCAGAATCAGCACGATTGCAAGCGGATACAGGAAGTAAAGCACTGGAGCCGCAAGCGAGATGATCTTCGAAAGTCCGAAGTTTGCAACAACGAGCGAGAACAGCGTGAAGAAAATCGCCCATGCCTTGTATCCCACAAAGTTCGGGAAGAGCTTTGCGAACGTATCCGAGCAAGATGTGATGAGGCCGATAGCCGTCTTCATCGTGCAGAACGTTACGATTACAGCGAGCAGGATCATGCCAGGCTTGCCGAGGTAATGTTCAGCGATAATCGAGAATGCTGTACCACCATTAAAATCAGCATCACCGAGTCTGTCAGCATATAGGCCATAGCTCTGTGCGCCAACGATAGCGATCAGGATATATATAACAGCCATGATAGTCATAGCGATTGCACCAGACTTGATTGTACTCTTCGCAACGTTTCCCGGCTCCTTGACGCCCATGCCAGTGATAACGTCGATTACGACGATACCGAACAGCAGTGATGCGAGTGCATCCAACGTGTCATAGCCTTGCAGGAAGCCCGTAGCAAAAGAGCTGCCAGAGTAGCTTGCGTCAACAGGTACGCTGCTTACGCTCTGCACTGGGTTGATAAGTGCTGCAATGAGGAGCACGCCGAGGCATACGAGGAAAATCGGGTTGAGGAACTTTCCGATTGTGTCGAGGATCTTCGTCGGTCTAAGCGAGAAGAAAAGCACAGCCGCAAAGTAAAGCGTCGTGAAAATGAGCTGCGGAACCATGACCGTTGCGCCATCACTGAGGAGCGGCTCAATACCCATAGTAAACGACGTAGCCGCACATCTTGGAATTGCAAAGAACGGCCCGATTGTGAGGCTCAGTGCGCATGTGAAGAAATATCCGTATCCGCGAGATACCTGCGAAGACATTTCCATGAGGCCAGAGCTTCTGGAGACACCGAGTGCCACGACGCCGAGCAGCGGCATGCCGACCGCTGTGATGATGAGACCGATGAGTGCAGGCACGAGGCTTGCGCCAGCCTTAGCACCGAGTATAATCGGGAAAATCAAGTTTCCCGCACCGAAGAACATTCCGAATAGCATGGACGCTACGAGAATGTGCTGTTTTCCTGAGATTTTGTTATCCATAATTCTTTTCCGTTCTGCTGCCGCACGTGGCAGCTCCTTTCCTAAAATAAGTACGTGCTTCTGTAAAAAGTAACTTATATTGTATCACAAAACAATTCCCGCGTAAAGCCTATATTTTCAAACACATTCAGCCCCGCAAGCCTTGTAACCGACAAATTTTTCTGCTATACTATTTTCGAAGGAGACGAAGAAAATGAAATGTAAGTTAAAACGACTTTTACCGATATTGCTCGTCGTAGTTCTCGCTGTCGGCATGTGCACGACATTCGCATCCGCGAGCACAAACACCACGACCATCATGCTCACTGGTGACCTCATGTGCCACCCGAACCAGCAATACGCAGCCTACGACGGAGAAAACTACGACTTCACCGCGACATTTAAGTATGTCAAGCCGATTTTCAACAAAGCAGATGTTGTAATCGGCAACCTTGAGACGCTCGTTTCCAAGTCGCTCCCGCTCTCCAAGGACATGAGCAGTCTGCAGGGCAGACCGTATCTCAACTCACCATCGGAATGGCTGGATGCGTTGCAATATGCAGGGTTTGATGCTTTTATCCTGGCGAATAACCACGCATGCGACGGCGGCAAGAAGGGCATCAAGGAGACTCTCGCAGAGCTAGACTCCCGCGACATCCCGCACACGGGCCTGTACGATTCGAAAAATGACAAACACTACTTTATTATAGAGAGCAACGGAATTAAGGTCGGCGTGCTCGCATACGCAGGATATTTCAACAAGAAAGAGCAGTTCCTCGACGGCGATACTTGGATGCTGAGCATGCATGACCAAGCTAGGTCCGATGTCAGGGCGCTCAAGGCAGCAGGCGCAGACTACATCATCGCCTACTCGCACGCAGGCACGGAATACTCGCAGAAGCCGAACGCTAGACAGAAGCGCCTGGGTCAGATCCTCGCAGCGGCAGGCGTAGACTACATCGTAGGCTCCCACCCGCACGTGCTGCAGCCATACGGCAAGATTAAGTATAACGGCAAAACTGTCCCGTATATCTACTCCATGGGCAACTTCACCTCAGCGATGAGGGACGACATCAAAAAGGAAACGATTATCCTGTCCATCACTCTGAAAAAGACCAGCAGCGGAGTTAAGCTCGCAAGCCAGAAATACTATCCGTGCTACATGCTCGACGAATACGACGGCGACAGCTACGTGCTCATGCCAGAGAGCGTAGCCAAGAAAGACAGCAGCCTATCGAAGAAGCTCGCTTCGAACTACAAGCACATCCGCAAAATTGTCGGCAAGCTCAAATAAAAATACAAAACGCAGAGTTACCTGTTAGATTAGGCATTCCCTGCGTTTTTCTTTTAACCTGTTGAACTCTTCTTGCCCGTCTCGACGCTGGTGATGTTCACCTGGTCAGGCACAACCGTTACGTCGATTGTAAGCTTTGCGCGCTGATATTTAACATCGCCCGTCGTCTTGACCGTTATCCTCGTCCAGCCAGGCTTCTTGGCGCTGATTATGTTGTCCTTGACGCGTACGATTCCCTTCCTGCTCGTGCTATAGGAAAACCCCGTTCCATCGCCGCTCGCACTTGGCGAAATTTCAACGGTTTCGCCGACTTTCAGCGTGAACTTCGTGCCGCTGACCTTCAGCGTCTGCGGCTTTCCGATCACCGAGAAAAGCACCTCCGCCTTGCCGCTGTAGCTCCCTTTGAGCTTCACGCGGATTGCGTACTCGCCCATCTCCTTGATCTCGTCGACCTTATCGTATTCTTCACTTACGATTCTGTAATAGGAAACCGTGTAATCATCCTTGCTGAACGTCTTCTTGTACGTGCTCGTCGAGCCGTTTGACAGCTTCTCTGTGACGTAGCCAGCGACCGTAAGCTTCGACGTGATTTTGCTACCGTCGGCATACACATAGTACTGGTCCAAGCTGACCGTGAGCTCAGAAACCTTGTGCTTCGTCTCCGCAGCCCCCGCAGCCATCGGCATCACCGCCACCGCAAGCGCCAATGCAAGCGCTATCAATTTTCTAGTAAATCTTCTTTCCATAAGACCTCTTTTATTTTGCTGAATGTTCTTGCAACAGCGCATTCTTCATGTTCCACAGCTTCGGCGATAAATCAACATAATACGTCTGCGGGTTCTCCAGTCTGAGCGTCTCGTCCCAAAGCGTTGCAACCTGCTCCTTGCAATAAGCCTTGATTGTCTCGATATCTGGGCTCTCATAAACGCACTTGCCCTTTTCGAAAATTTGCTCATGCAGGTTTCTAACATTGTAATTCTTAACGATTGTTTTCTTCCAAACAGCGTTCGGGTCGAAAATCTCGTACTCGTCCTGAATTGGAATTTCCTCATCAGCAACGGTGATAACGTCGCCCTGAGCCTTGCCAGTCTCGTTGCTATATAATCTATACAGAC
>CAVGSW010000055.1:0-8144 GCA_963631945.1 Flexilinea sp.
GCCCCCAGAACACACGAAAGAGCCGCGCGAACCGAATCCTGCCGCTCCGCTCCACCAGGCACGATATTCGTAACCTTGCGGAAGCTCGCGCAAGTCTTCTCCGTCAGCTCCATATATTCTGGATTAGCCGCGATGATTATCTCGTCAACGCTTTCGTTTTGCTCGAAGGCGGCCACAGACATCTCGAGGATGGTTCTGCTCCCGACCTTCAGAAATTGTTTCGGCAAAGGGCCGCCGAGCCGAGTCCCCGACCCAGCAGCCACTATAACCGCAATTACTTTCCTGTTCTTATACATTTCTAATTCTTGATTCTGCCAAAGATCATGCGCCCTGCAGCCGTTTGCAATACACTCGTAACGGTAATATCTACGGTCTTGCCAATCTTGCTGCGGCCATCCTCAACGACGATCATAGTGCCGTCATCCAGATACGCAACCGCCTGCGCCCTATCCTTGCCCTGCTTGATGAGCGTAACCGTCATAGCCTCGCCCGGGATAACCATAGGCTTGAGCGCGTTCGCCAGCTCGTTGATATTCAGCACTGGAACGCCCTTGATGCCAGCAACCTTGTTCAAGTTAAAGTCGTTCGTGACAACTTTGCCCTTAATAATCTGCGCAAGTTTAAGAAGCTTAACATCGACTTCTGGGATTTCCTTGATTGCCTTCTCGGAATCCGTGTTGTAAATCTCGATGCCGTACTCCGTCTGGATTTTCTTGAGAATGTCCAGACCGCGTCTGCCTCTGTTCCTCTTCAGCCCGTCGGACGAATCCGCGATGTGCTGAAGCTCGATGAGCACGAACTCTGGGATTACGACTGGTCCCTCAAGAAACCCGGTCTTCATAATCTCGATGATTCTGCCATCGATGATAACGCTCGTGTCGAGAATCTTCGGCACTCTGGCGCTCTTCTTGTCCTTCGGCGAATACTCGTAAGGATTCTCCTTCGCTGGCGCCTGCTTCTGCTGCGGTGCAGTGTTTTTGTTTGTTCCCAGGAGCATCTCCGACAGCTTCTTGTTGCCGATGACCGCCCCGAAGAATCCGAGCAGCAGGTACATGCAGACTGTAATCGTGAAGTAAAGCGTCTTCTCGCTGATGATGTCTTCGTAGATTCTCGTCAGCAGGAATGCGATTACGAGCCCGAGCACGAGACCGATTGCTCCGCCCATGAGCTCATTCGGCGAAACTTCCTGCAGGTCGTTTCCGATATTGTCAGCAACCTTCTTGCTTTTCCTAGTAAGCGCTGGTGCGATACGATAAAATATTATTCCAAAGATAATTACGAAAAATGCCGCGAAACACATTTCCTCAGTAGCCGTGAACATCGTCGTTCCACTGCCAAAGCTACTGTCCACAAGTATGTACTCGCAAAGCTCGAAAAGTTCGTATCCAATCAGTGCGCCTAAGAAAGTAAATAAGATTCTGAATATTTTTTCTAACATATATGCGTTTCCTCCTTTCCTCTAGATTTGTAATAGGAGAAATGAAGTCTAAGCGGCTAGTATTAAACCCAATATTCCGCGAGCTTAATACTAAAACGCCTAAAGATACTTAGATAGCCTCCTCAACCATGGATTCGGCTTCTTCCCAAGTAATTCCCAGTGACAGCACGAACTCGCTGAGAAGTATTTTCTTCGCGCCGTTGAGGAGCTTTCTCTCGCCCGTGGAAAGGCTCTTGACCCTGTCGTTTCTGACAAGATTGCGCACAACACCCGCCACCTGGTTGATGTCGCCGCTCTTCAGCTTCTCCATATTCTCACGATAGCGACGGTTCCAATTCGGATCCATCGGCGTGCTATCTGCTGACAGAACATCGAGAATCTTCCGCATTTCCTCCTCTGGCAAAACCTCTCTGATTCCGATACTTTCGCTGGAATCCACAGGGATCATGATGTTTATGTCGTTGCCCGGAAGCTTGAGCGTATAGTACTGCCTTGTCTGGCCGAGAATTTTTTTCTCTTCGATTCCCTGTATTACGCCAGCGCCCTGCATCGGATAAACAATTTTATCTCCCACCGAAAACATGACTTTTCCCTCCATTTCATATCTATACATATATAGTATAAAAGATTTGGGGGCATTCTGTCAAGTATACAAAAATTTTATTATCTTATCACAGAGTTTTTACGATGTCAATATATATTTCTCCTAAAATGTTGACTGAAAATATTTTTATGGTAAAATAAACTAAAAGATTTCACAAATGAAACCCCAAAGGAGGATACGCATGTACAAGATTTTGGTAGTTGACGACGAGGCGAAAATTCGCGAGGTCATTAAAGAATACGCTGAATTCAGCGGCTACGAAGTAACTGAAGCGGAAGACGGCATGAGCGCAGTTGGCCTTTGCAAACTGAACGACTACGACCTGATTATCATGGACATCATGATGCCGAAGTTAGATGGCTTCTCCGCATGCAAAGAAATCAAGAAGAGCAAGGACATTCCTATCATCATGCTCTCAGCTAGAGGCGAGGAATACGATAAGTTGTTCGGGTTCGAGCTTGGAATCGACGACTACGTTGTTAAGCCGTTCAGCCCGAAGGAGCTCATGGCAAGAGTAAACGCAGTTCTCAACAGAAAGAAAGCATCTTCGCCAGCAATCCAAGAGACAATGAAGTTCGACGGTCTGGAGATCAACATCCCAGCGAGAACTGTCACAGTCGATGGCGAGAAAGTTGAACTCACCCCGAAGGAATACGAGCTTCTGTTCTATTTAGTAAAGAACAAAAATATCGCACTTTCCAGAGACAAACTCCTGTCAGACATCTGGGGCTACGACTTCTTCGGCGACGACAGAACTATCGACACGCACATCAAGAACCTGCGTAACAACCTCGGACCGTACAGAGATTTCATCGTAACACTCAGAGGGGTAGGCTATAAATTTGAATACGAAGATTAAATTCGACGCAAAGAGCATCAAATTCAGGCTCTGGATTTACTTCGCGGCGTTTGCAATCGGGCTCGTGCTTCTCATCTGGTTCCTGCAGATTTTCTTCCTCAACAATTACTATGAGCACATGAAAATCTCCGAGGTAAACCACATTGCGACTTCTATTTGTCGTGCCTATACGGATAACGACGAGGATTTTACCGAGAAAATTCAGGAGCTTTCCGTCAGCAACGACTTCTACGTAATGATGGAATCCGGTGGCCAGCTTCTGCTGTTCATGCCTGAATCGGATAGCCTTTTGCCCGTTTACAAGTACAAAAACGAAGTTCCGCAGCTGAAGTCCATGCTCGCAAAAGAAAGCAAGAATGGGCAGACGACTAGCAAGAAGAACAAGAACGGCTCCGTTTCCTTCAAGCTAAATGCTGGCTTCGAAGGCTACAGCACGCTTGCCTATGCCTGCTACATAGACAAAACCGCAGGCAACGAGACTATTTTATATATTTTCTCGCCACTGTATCCAGTAAGTTCGACGATCGACATACTGAAGGATCAGCTGTTCTACGTTACGATAATAGCTATCATCGGCGCGTTCCTGCTGGCGCTTTACTTCGCGAACAGGATATCCAAGCCGATTAAGCGGATTACGCACACGGCCAAGGACATGGGTAGCGGAAACTACAATGTCAAGTTCGTCGGAAATTCATATTCCGAAATCAATAACCTGGCAGCGACGCTGAACACCGCGGCATACGAGCTCGGAAACGCTGACATCAGACAGAAAGACCTTGTTGCGAACGTTTCGCACGACCTGAAGACGCCGCTAACGATGATCAAGTCCTACGCAGAGATGATTCGCGACCTCTCGGGCGATAACCCAGAGAAGCGAAACGCTCACCTGCAGGTCATCATCGACGAAAGCGACCGCATGAGCAACCTCGTCAGCGACATGTCGACGATTACCGCGATGCAACAGAAGAAAATCGTGCTGGAAAAGAGCGAATTCGACCTAGCGGAGCTTTCGGCTTCGATACTGGCTACATACGATATTTATCAGGAAAAGCAGGGCTACGATTTCGTGTTCAATGCTCCGCGCGACTGCATAGTATGCGCTGATAGGAAACGCATATCACAAGTAATTTCGAACCTCACGAGCAATGCAGTCAAGTACTGCGGCGAGGATAAGTACATCGCCCTGACCATTCGCAAGGTCGGCAAGAAGTACCGTCTCGAGGTTTCCGACCACGGCCCTGGAATCAAGCCTGAGGAACTCCCTCACGTTTGGGACCGCTACTACAAGACGAGTACGAATTATGTTAGAGAGACGACGGGCACAGGCCTGGGCCTCTCGATCGTCAAGGAAATCCTCACTCTCCACAGCGCTGAGTACGGCGTAGAGAGCAAGGTCGGCAAGGGCACAACCTTCTGGTTCGAGCTCGACATCGCCAGCAAAGACAAAAAGTAAAAATAAAATCGAGATTGATTCTGCTCAATCTCGATTTTTTAATCTTAGTTTTCGTCTGTGTCGTCTAAATCTTCGTCTTGCTCGCACTCGTCTGCAGCGCTTGCGCCTTCTTCCTTTGGAAGGTAAGAATCTAAGACGTATTTCACGCCTTTTTTCTCGCAAACATATGGAAGCTGTGGAAGCTCGTGGCCTGGTCTGGAGTTACCCTCAACGAGGTAGACCTTGTCCTCGCCAACCGCAACGTCCCAGCCTACTATGCCTACTCCCTGTGGCGCCATGCGGAGTGCTGCCGTCTCTGTCAGCTCTAGAACCTGATCCCAAAGCGGAATCTGGAACCCCTTGATTGTAACGCCAGAGATTGGATGCTCTACGAATCTCTCACCGCTTCTATTGAATGCGTCTGTACGCACGATGCCCGTCTCTGGATCAATATCCGCAACGATTCCTCCTGCGGAGAAATTATCGACCAGCTTACCTGCTCCGACACGGAACGAAGTGAAAAGGTGATGGCAAACGCCGTTGTCAACGAGCGTAATCACGCGAATGGTATTGACAGAGCTATCGTTGATGGCGTTGATTGCCGAATGCTGCTTGATCAGTTCCTCAAAGAGCGTGTAACTCTTCGACTTCATATAGTCATAAATTTCTCTCTCATCCTTGAAATCGCTGAACACGATCTTCTCTGCGCCTCTTCCCTTGGAGGAAGCTGTTGGCTTGGCGAAGACTTCTGTCAGACCATCTATCTTGCGGCTGAATTTTTCGCCCCATACCATGCTAGTGCCGTTCGTAAACCATCTGCGGTTCATCAGATCGCTGAATTCCTTGGCGAAGCGCCCCTTAAATACCAGCGTCTGCATTGCAACTGGATCCGTATTGTATTTCTCGTAGAGCTTATCAAACACACCCTTGGTGTACATGGTTTTCTTCTCTTCGTCTGTCAGCTCCCACATTCTGAAAACCGTGTAATCGTATATGCTCGCACCGCAAAGATAATATGCTTCACGGATTTTCTCAACTGTCTCTGTCTTCGACCAGCCGGTCTCTTCCATGATATGAGCGATGAACTTTTCTCTCTCCTTAGCTTGGTACTCCTGCTTTTCCTTCCAATATACCGCATGCTTCTCGAGCTGTTCTGGTGTCTTCGCCCAAAGCTTGTGGTTTGCGTAATAGGAGTTGGTAAATCCCAAGTCCTCCGCCTTCTTCATTTCTTCTTTTACTTTTTTCTCTGACCAGCCAGTGTCGTTCATTACCTTCTGGACATGCTTTGACTTGTTATTTTTACCGAGCCATGCGTCGACTTCTTTCTTGAATAAGCTGAGATGCTTCATTTTTCCTCCTAGTTTCAGGTGGCAACAGGCTCTCAGGCCTTGCCGCCAATCGTATAATGCAATAGAAACATTATACTCCTTAAAGCCACGCAATTCAAGCAAAATGCTCATATTACACAGAAAATGCCTTGATTGCCTCTTGGATATTGCGAACACCTACGATTCGGCATCCGTCTACCTGGGTGCCGATTTTCTTCGCGTTGCCGAGCGGCATGATGATCTGCTCGTAGCCGAGCCTTGCGGCTTCCTTCGCGGTTTTCTCGATGTTGCGGACGGAGCGTAGGTCACCTGTGAGCCCGATTTCGCCAACTGCGAGCGTCCGCCTCTTGCACGTGATGCGCTTGTGGGACGAGAAAATCGCAAGTGCCGCCGCAAGGTCAGCACCCGTGCCCTCCGGTCTCATGCCGCCCACAACGTTCACGTACACGTCTCTATCCGTCAGCGAAATCCCCGCCTTCTTCTCCAGGACTGCGAGTATCATGTTAAGTCTCGTATTGTCGATTCCCACGGATGTTCTCCTCGCAAAGCCGACATTCGCTGGAGTTACGAGGCTCTGAACTTCGAACATCAGTGGGCGGCTGCCCTCGTATATCGCCGAGGCGACCGAACCCTCCAGCAGTTCTTCCTTGTTCTCGAGGAAGGTCGCCGATACGTCGCTCACCTCGGTCAGCCCGCCTGATTCCATGCGGAACGCGCCGATTTCGCTCGTCGTTCCGAATCTGTTCTTATATGCTCTGAGGATTCTCAGCTCACCGTCGCGTTCCCCGCTGAAGTTCAACACACAGTCCACAAGGTGCTCCACGGTCTTCGGGCCTGCGAGGTCGCCGCTCTTCGTCACGTGCGCAACTATGAATATCGCACATCCGCGGCTCTTGCCGAGCTTCATGAGCTGATTGCCGCACATTCTGACCTGCGACACGCTACCAGGAGCTGAGTCGAGCTGGTTGCTGTACAGCGTCTGAATCGAGTCTATGATTAAGAAGTCTGGTTTGATCTCGTCAAACACTTTCTCCGTGTTCTCCATATTCGTCTCGGACATGACGAACAGACCCTCTGGCAGGCTCTCGCACACGCGGTCTGCTCTCATCTTAATCTGCTCTTCGGATTCCTCGCCCGACACGTACAGAACCGTCTTCCCCTGCGCTGCGATTCTGGCTGCCGTCTGTATTATAATAGTAGATTTGCCGATGCCGGGCTCGCCCGAAATCAGCACAAGCGAGCCCTTCACCAGCCCGCCCCCGAGCACGCGGTTCAGTTCTCCGCTTCTCGTATCTATTCTATCGTATTCTAACGATCCGACTTCTGAGAGGCGGGCTGCCCGAGCGTTCCCCGCTGGGTTGCTGCTCCGCTGCCTCGAGTCGCTCTCGTCTATCGGCAGAATCTTCTCTTCTATGAACGAATTCCAAGCTCCGCAGATGCACTTCCCCATCCACTGCGTGCTCTCGTATCCGCATTCCTGACAAACAAATACTGTTTTTGCCTTTTTCGCCATGGTTGTACCGCCTTTCCTGCCTACGGCAGGCAGGCCTGTGCGCACTACACACTTGCCTATCTGCTGCCTGCAAACTGTGCCTGGTGTCCCTAGTTGTCTGGTTCCTGGGGCTGCGGCTGGCACGCTCCTTGCGACTTGTACCGAAATTGCAAGGAGCGTGCCAGCCGCAGCCCCTCCGCACCACGAACATCCGTTCTGACTCGATTATACAACAAAACCCCTACGGTTGTCCATAGGGGTTTCGCAAATTTCATATATAATTTTTGGCCTAATTTTTCGACCTTAACTACTTGCTTTCTTCCTCAGCCTTATGCGCATCGATGATCTTCTGAGCGTTCATTGCAGGAACTTCCTCGTATCTAGCGAATTCCATAGTGAACGAACCTCTAGCCTGAGTCATGGAGCGGAGCTCGATAGCGTAATCGAACAGCTCAGCCTGTGGAGCCTCAGCGTGAAGAATCTGGCCACCGCCGATTTGCGGATCCATACCCATTACAGCGCCTCTTCTAGTAGGAAGGTCGCCCATTACAGCACCTACGAAATCGTCAGGAACCGTGATGTCGAGCTTCATGATTGGCTCGAGCAGACATGGCTTAGCCTCTACGATACCCTTCTTGAATGCCAGGGAAGCTGCGATCTTGAATGCTGCTTCGTTGGAGTCAACTGGGTGATATGAACCATCGTATAAAACAGCCTTAACGTTCTGAACCTTGCATCCAGCAAGAGGGCCCTTTTCCATGCATTCCAGCAAGCCTTTTTCAACTGCAGGAACGTACTGCTTAGGAACGGAGCCGCCGAACAGTTCCTCACTGAACTCGAACTCTTCCTGAGAAGGTGAGAACTTGATATGAACGTCGCCATACTGGCCGGAACCACCGGACTGCTTCTTGTGCTTACCTTGAACATCGGATGTACCCTTGATTGTCTCTCTGTAAGCGATCTTCTGCGGAACGATGTTAACCGATACGCC
>CAVGSW010000056.1:0-8032 GCA_963631945.1 Flexilinea sp.
GTGTAGAGTGTGCAAACAGTACCTACGTCTGCGATGCCCTGTCCAATTGTGTCAAGGTTGGATGTTGCAACACCGAGTGATGCACTCCAGTAATCCTTGAATGTGATAGCTCCACCGGATTTCTCCGTTACAAGATCCATGAAAATCTTGAGGTCGTGAGCCTTTGCTGTGTCTTCCTTGTCCAATGCTGCGAGTGTGAGTTCCATTGTTGGATACTCGCCTGTTGTAGTTGTTTCTGAGTCGTCAGAACCGCCACAAGATGCCATGGAAAAGATCATGATGCCTGACATGATGAGTGCTAATAACTTTTTCATTTTGATCCTCCTATTTAATAATAGTGTGTTAGTTGTATATAGCAAAAGAGTTTGCTCTTTTTCTACCGATGATTAAGTTGTTTTGCTTGGCGCTTGTCTGTTGTGTTTGGCCGTTGCTCTTGGCTGTTGCACCTCCGCAACAAACGTTTTCCCGTTGCAACTACGCAATGCCGAGAATTTGTTTTGCTTCTTCTGGAGTTGCAGCCTTTCTTCCGAAGTCTTCTGCTACTCTCTTTACTCTAGCTACGAACTGCTCGTTGGACTTAGCGCGTTCGCCAGCGTTGAAGTAAACGTTATCTTCAAGACCAACTCTTACGTTTCCGCCGAGTGCTAATGAAGCAAGCAGAATTTCATTTGCGCCTCTGCCGATACCGAATGCGCTCCATGTGCATTCTTCTGGAAGCTTGTTTACTAAGTGAAGCAGGTTGTCCGTTGTTGCGCCCATGCCACCAGCAGCACCCATGCAGAGCTGGAAGTGTGTTGGGGATTCAAGGATTCCCTTCTTAATATAGTACTGAGCCGTTGTGAGCATTCCTACGTCGAAGAGTTCAACTTCTGGCTTAACGCCTGCTGCGATCATCGCATATCCGCACTGTTCAAGGAACTCAGGCTCGTTCATGAATACTACCTTGTTGAGCCAGTTCATTGTGCCAGCATCGAATGATGCAAGCTCAGGCTTCAGTTCTTGGAAAGGCTTGATTCTCTCTTCCCAGCTGAATCCCTGTCCGCCAGATGATGTGAGGTTAAGGAGAACTGGGCATCCAGTGTCTCTGATCAAACCTACTGTCTTCTCAAACATATCGAATCTCATGCTTGCGTTGTCCTGCTCATCTCTAACGTGGATGTGAACAACTGCTGCACCAGCTTCGTAGCATCTAAGGGCTGATTCGCAAATCTCCTTAGGCTGTGTTGGAAGATTCGGGTTATCGTTCTTGGTCGTTACTGCACCAGTTAAGGCCGCGGTAATGATAACCTTGTCTTTGCTATTTAATCTCCGTGTCTCTAACATATTTTCACCTCGTTTGATATTGTTGTATGTCTTTTCATGTTTCGCGTCTATATAGAGCAAGAAGCGTGCCAAAAGTTAAAAACATGTCAGGATTGTGATTTTTTCAACGTTCTTTGTGTTTTCGCATTTCACACGGTCGCCACAAATGTGTTGCATTTCGGAAATTTTGTTGCGTTTCTGCAATATTTTTCTTTACATTTTGCACTTTTGGTGGTACAATCGTCTTGGGTCTTCAGAATTTGTATACAAGATGCAACAGTTATTTGAAGGCTCACAAAGAACATTATATATAAATGGAGGCAAATATGCAACACTCAGCTACGATAAGCGGTGCGCTGACGCAGCTCAAAGAGGCGGAAATTCAAAAAAAATACAATGATCCAGAGGCGATGAAAAAGCTCTGCAAGTCGCTCTATGACGATTTGTCAACGATTCTGGATGATAACATCGATTTCAAGGCCGTAGTAGATGCCTTGGATGAGAGCCTTTTGATTGCGGATGACGACAGCCGCGTAATATACGTAAATCCAAATTACAAAATCAACACTGGAATCTTGCCTGAGCAAATCATCGGGCGCAAGGTAAGAGATATCGTTGCAGAAGGGAAACTTTTCACGGGTGGTGCCGTTCTCGACGTTCTGAAGAGCAAAAAGAAGGAGTTTAGATTGTCCACGGTTAACGTCGGTGAAACGCCTGAGACAGGCTACGTTACTGGAGTTCCTCTGCTGGATTCTAAGGGCAATGTTAAGCAGGTTGTCGCAACGAGCAGACCAATTTTCTCGTTACAGGCGCTTCAGGACGACTTTGAAGAGTTCCTGCAGAAGGCAAACGCCCTCAAGTCAAAGACTACCAGCACGAGAATTTTTTCGAATGCAGACTCGAAGCTCATGAATTCGAGCCGGTTGATAGGCAACTCCAAAGCGCTCAAGTCTATAATGGAAACGATTGAGAAAGTCGCTTCTTCCAACGGAACCGTACTGATTACTGGAGAGTCTGGTGTCGGCAAGGAAATAGTTTCAGATGAGATATACAGAATGAGCTCACGCAGCGACAAGCCGTTTATCAAGGTTAACTGCGCTTCGATTCCGCTCACTCTGCTTGAATCTGAGCTCTTCGGCTACGAGAAAGGTGCTTTCTCTGGTGCGAATTCCAACGGAAAGCGCGGTTGGTTCGAAGTTGCAAACGGCGGCACGTTGATGCTCGACGAAATCGGTGACATGCCTATAGACCTTCAAGCCAAGCTTTTGCGTGCAATTCAGAACAAGGAAATCACGCGTGTCGGTGGCACGAAGAAGATAAACCTCGACATTCGTTTCATTGCTGCAACAAACTGCAATCTGAAAGAGAAGATTCGCGAGGGTACGTTTAGACAGGATCTCTACTATAGATTGAACGTAATTCCGATTTCCATCCCGCCGCTCCGCGAGAGGAAGGAAGATATTCAGCCTTTGTGCGAGTATTTCATAGAGAAATATGGCAAGGAGAAGGGGCATAACCTAATGCTCACTCCTAGCAATTACAAGATTCTCGAGTCTTATGATTGGCCGGGCAATATCCGTGAGCTTGAGAACGTCATCGAGTATCTGACGATTTGCTCTTCGCCTTCCGGAACAATCGATGACTCGCTCATCTATGGTATCATGGATATCAAGCAGGACGACAGCATGTCCATCGATATTGATACGTCGCTTACGCTGGATGCTGCGGTTGCCAAGTATGAGCAGCAGTTCATAGAATCCGTGCTTGCGAACTCTCGCTCGCTGCGCGATGCTGGTGAGAAGCTCGGAATCAATGCTTCGACGGTTTCGCGGAAGATCAAGCAGTATAACATTGACTATCCGCACTCACGTTAGCGGCGGGTATCGTGCAATCCTCGTGGAACACAAAGTGTCCGCTGGAAAAGGTCAGAGAGGCCGAATTCAACGAGGAGGTCAAGAATTTGCTCATGGTTAATATTAAAATTTAAAGAAAAACTCGCATTGCTGCGAGTTTTTTGATTACATTGTGATTAGGGCGCCGGTGTTGGTTAGGTAGAGGTAGGCTTCTTTGACGGGTTTGCCGGTGGCCGCCTCTAGGGCTTGGCGGTAGAGGTCAATTTGGAGCTGGTAGCGGGCGGCGAGTTTGGACTTGTCGCGCGTCTGGCTCGTTTTGTAATCGACCAGGACGAGGCCGCTGGGCTCTTCGAAGTAGCAGTCGATTATGCCTTGGACGATTATCGACTGCGGGGCGGCCGCAGGCGGCGTGCCAAGGTGCCCAGCTGCCTGGTTCTCGGTCTCTGGTTGCTTGGCTGGGTACAATGCTACGGCAGCCTGCCCGCTGTCAGCAGGTTGCTCAGGTGCTGTACCTGCTGGCAGTGGAGCCCGAGCGGGCTTCTGAGCTACTGTGCCCGCTTGGGCGGCCGCCAGCGTCCCAGCATCGAGCACCAGGTTGAACGGCTGCTCGCGCCTCAGTTCCGTTGCATTAGCCATGCGCTGGCCGAGCGGTGATGCTATGAACTGCTCAATTTTCGGGATATCTATGACCGCCGCTTCGTCCTTCGTCAGGAATTCGTCGGTTACCATGCTATCAATCAGCTCGGACACGTAGTTCGGTGCGCCCGCCGCTGCGAAATCAATCTTCTCGAGTAGCTTGTGCGTTACGGAGCCAATCTGTGCGGCGGTCAGCTTTCGGCCGACCTTAAAGCTTGCGGGCTCGCTCAGCGTGATCTCGGCACGCTCGCCTTCTTCGTATCCGGATGCGAGCTCGCTGACCGCGTATTTCGACTTCGTCTGGAGGTCGGCCGCATGCGGATACTTGAATTCCATGCGGCGGGCGACCTCCTGAGCGGCGGCCGCGGCTGCGTCCTGCTCAGCTTCTGGGGACGCAGCCGCTCCGCTGGCCTCCAGGTCCGCCGGGCCAGCGGAGCCCTGGCCCGCCTGAGTCCACTGAGGGCCAGGCGCGGCCGCCCTGGCCGCGCCTCCCAGGTCCACAGACGGCGCGGCCGCCTCATCCAGCAGCGCAAGCCCCTGCGCAATATTCCGCTTGCGCCCCTGCGACAGCGCCACGAGCTCACTGTTATCAATGCGAATCGGCAATATGCCCGCACCAAGGCACATGCCAAGGTACGATGTGTCGCTATACCCCGCATTAATCGCCTGCGCATAGTCATCCGTAATCCCAAGCAGATACAAAATATCCTTCGCACGAGTCATCGCAACGTATAGAATACGCTTTTCTTCCTCGGCCTCCTCCGCGCGCACCTTCGCGTGAATCACATTCTGAATGATTCCATACTTCATCACGCAGTTCTTGCTATCGACAATCGGAAGTCCAATTCCGACGTCCTTGTGAATCGCAATTTCGCGACTTTTCTTCGTGTAATTCAAGTGGCGGCAAATCCCCGACAAGATGACCATCGGGAACTCAAGCCCCTTCGACTTGTGAATCGTCATGATTCTAATCGTATCGTCGCCCTCGGCCGCCATCTTCACCTGGCCCATGCTGACCTTGCGCTGCTTGACCGCCTCTATATATTGTAGGAAAGCGTAGAGCGAATCGCCCTCATACGCCCGCGCCTTGTCGCAGAGCGCACGCAAATTCGCCTGCCGCCTCGAACCAGCAGGCATCGCCCCCATCGCAATGTAAAATCCCGTGTCCAGCATAAGCTGCCAAACGAGCTCCTCCAGCGGAAGCATCCGCGCCATGTCGCGCCACTGTACAATCGAGCTAAGCGCCTGCAAACACTTGTCCTTCAGGGCTTGGTCAACCCCATTCTCCGCATAGGTGACAACCGCATCATGGTACGAGCACTCGCTCCCCGCTGCAATTCTAATCTCCGCAAGCTCAGCAATCGTAAACCCGAATATCTCCGACCGCATGACCGTAATCAGCGGCAAATCCTGCTTCTCGTTATCGATGACCGCCAGCAGCGACATGAAAATATTTATCTCCATCGTGTCGAAATACCCGTCATTATCGTCGATATATGCAGGCAAATCGTTATCCGACAAAATTTTATAGAAAATATCACCGTAATTCCTGACCGCACGCATCAAAATCACGATATCGCCCTTCCCCAGCGGCCGCTCCTTCTGCAATTTGCTATCAAAAATCGTCTGCCCGAGCGACTCCTTGATCAGCTTCACAGCCGCCAAAGCCTCCTTCTCGGCCTTCAGCATATTCTTCAGCTCATCGTCGAGCTGGCTATTCTCGTCCCAAGGCGTCTCCGCGAGGAAAATCTTCGGCGCGAAATTGCACCTCTCGCCGTTCACATCGCCCATGTAAAGCGCCGCGTCGCCGTCATAACCAGGCATAATTCGATAAAATATCCTGTTAATAAAATCAATGACCGACTTCTTGCTACGGAAATTGCGGTTCAGGTCGATTTTCTCGGAATTCACATCTCTGCCATCGCGGTAAGCCCTGTATTTTGCTTGGAAAATCGCCGGCTCGGCCAAGCGGAACTTGTATATGCTCTGCTTCACGTCGCCGACCATGAACACGTTGTTCTCGCGCTTAATTCGATCAATCAGCGCCTCCTGCAAAACATTGCTGTCCTGATACTCGTCGATGAAAATATACTTGAACTTCTCCCGATAAAACGCGCTTACTTCTTCATCCTTCAAGATTTCAAACGCAAAGTGCTGGATATCATCAAAGTCGACAACGCCCTTCTTTTTCTTCAGCCCAGAAAAAATCTCGTCGTAGTCACGCATCACTTCGAGGAAAAAATCTGCATCGCCCGCGCACGAAATCATGCCGTCATACAGATTCCCCAGCGTGTCGTAAAAGTAGTTTTTCTTGAGATAGGCCACGGCTGTCCTGAGCGGTTCCCTTGCGTCTTCAATCTTGTCCTTCCAATCGTCAAGCTCAGCGGCAGTGTGCGCCTCATCCTCCTTGAAATAGCTCTTCCCGAGCGTCGGCATTCTAAGGCCATCAAGCTTACCATATAGACCATCAAAATCCCGATTCTTAGCTAACGTGAGCAAATCCGACGCAAGTTGAGAGTATGTGCCGACGATCTTGCTGATGCCGTCGTGCTTATAAGCCTTAGCCTCCGCCACAAGCTCAGCAATCGGAACGCTTGCCGCTGCAAGCTGCCCGCACGCATCCTCGAATATAATATCGCAAATCTTGCCATCAGCGAATTCACTATAGCTCACGTTAAGCTCGGAAGCTGCAGATTCCAGCCACTCGAACGGCTCCGGCAGGCTGAGTATGGTCTCATACGTCCTGCGAACCGTCCCGCGGAACCTGCTCTCGTTGCGCTCGCCGCTGTATTTGCTCAGAAACTCCAGGAACTCAGGTCTCGACTCCTCGAAATACTGGCGCAGAAGCTCGTCGAGCGCCTGCTCCTTCAGAAGCTCCTGCTGCACATTGTCGCAAATCTTGAAGCTCGGGTCGATATCGATGACATAGAAATACCTGCGAATCACCTCGAGGCAAAACGCATGAAACGTTGAAATATTCGCAAGCGGAAGCTTGTCGATTTGGCGCGTGAGAAACTCCGACTTGTTCTCGGCAATCGCCTTCTGAATCGCATCCTCGATTTTCGCCTTCATCTCGGATGCCGCCGCATTCGTGAACGTAACGACAAGCATCTGGTCGATGTCGCACTCGCCCTCGAGTATCAGCCGCTTGATGCGCTCGACGAGCACAGCCGTCTTGCCCGATCCAGCCGCCGCCGCCACCAAAATATTCTTATCCCTGAGTTCAATCGCCCTTTTCTGTTCGCTACTCCAGTTCATTCTTCGACCCCCGTTTTTTTCTCCCTATATTTTACCATAAAAATTTCAGCCTCGATACTGTTTTTTCTCCCGCGAATTTGGTAATATATAAATGGAGGAAATTTTATGGATAGAAAACTTACAATGTTAATGATACTCGACGGTTTCGGGCTGAATCCGTCGGAATATGGCAATGCAATAAAGGCGGCAAACACGCCGAATTTAGATAAAATATTTGCGAAGTATCCGCACATCCAGCTCCAGGCGAGCGGCCTTGCGGTCGGGCTTCCAGACGGACAGATGGGAAATTCCGAGGTCGGCCACCTGAACATCGGTGCTGGCAGAATCGTCTACCAGGAGCTCACGCGAATCACGAAGGCGATTGAAGACGGCGACTTCGCGCAGAACGAGGCAATCAACAAAGCGATTTCACACGCAAAAAATTCCACGCTTCACATTTTCGGGCTTCTCTCGGACGGTGGCGTGCATAGCCATATCGAGCATATCAAAGCCACTATCAAGCATGCGGCGGACTCAGGTGCCAAGTCAATCGTGCTCCATGCGTTCATGGATGGCCGCGACGTTCCGCCGACTTCTGGCATCAACTACATCAAGGAAATGGAAGAGCTCGCAGCTGAGATTCCGCAACTTGAGATTGGAATGATTAGCGGCAGATTCTATGCGATGGATAGAGACAAGCGTTGGGAGAGAGTTGAAAGAGCTTATTCGACGCTGACTCTCGGCAAGCCGAGTGATTTCAAGCCTTCCGAGGCGATTGGGCGAGCATACGCAGCTGGACAGACGGACGAGTTCATCGAGCCAGTAACCTGCAAGGGATTCAAACCAGTTGCAAGCGGCGACTCGGTCATCTTCTGTAACTTCCGCCCAGACCGCGCGCGCGAAATCACGAGAGCTTTCGTGGATCCCGATTTCGACGGATTTACGCGCGAGAAATTGGATGATTTAGTTTACGTCTGCATGACGCAATACGACGTGACGATTCC
>CAVGSW010000057.1:0-7947 GCA_963631945.1 Flexilinea sp.
GCGCTCATTTCGCCGAGCTCGCCTTCCTTGCTGGAGCGAACTGTCAGCGTACCAGCCTCAGCCTCGCGCTCGCCGATTACGCAGATGTAGTTAACTCTCTGGTTTCTAGCCTCTCTGAGCTTGTAGCCAATCTTTTCGTTTCTGTCGTCAACCTCAACTCTGATACCAGCAGCGTCAAGCTTCTCAGCGATTTCCTTTGCATAAGGAACGAACTTCTCAGTTACAGTCAGCAGCTTAACCTGTACAGGAGCGAGCCAAAGCGGGAACTTGCCAGCAAAGTGCTCCGTGATAACGCCGATGAATCTCTCGATTGAGCCGAATACTACGCGGTGAATCATAACAGGCGTATGCTTCTGTCCATCGGAACCAGTGTATTCAAGATTGAATCTTCCAGGAAGCTGGTAGTCAAGCTGAATCGTGCCGCACTGCCAAGTTCTGCCGAGCGAATCCTTTACATGGAAGTCAAGCTTTGGACCATAGAAAGCGCCGTCGCCAGGGTTAAGGTCGTATTCCTTGCCGATGGAAGTGATAGCATCAGCAAGCGCATTCTCAGCCTTTTCCCAATCCTCACGAGTACCGATGTGATCCTCAGGCATAGTTGAAAGTACGATCTTATATGACAATCCGAATACGGAGTAAACTTCGTCAAGCAGCTGAGCGATACGAGCAACCTCGCTCTGGATCTGATCCTTCGCAAGGAGGATATGCGCATCGTCCTGAGTGAAGCATCTTACACGGAACATGCCGTGCAGAGCGCCCGAAAGCTCGTGGCGGTGAACGATACCGAGCTCGCCGTATCTGAGCGGCAGGTCACGATATGAATGCGGTTCAAGGTCGTAAACGAGGATGCTGCCTGGGCAGTTCATCGGCTTGATTGCGAAATCTTCGTCGTCGATAACCGTCGTGTACATGTTTTCCTTGTAGTGATCCCAGTGACCAGAAGTCTCCCAAAGAGTTCTCTTCATGATCTGCGGAGTTGAAATTTCAACGTAATCCCACTTCTTATGAACATCTCTCCAATAGTCGATGAGAGCGTTTCTGAGGATCATGCCCTTTGGCAGATAGAACGGGAATCCAGGAGCCTCATCGCGGAATGCGAACAGGCCGAGCTCACGACCGAGCTTACGATGGTCTCTCTTCTTCGCCTCTTCAATCATGTTGATGTATTCGTCAAGCTCTTCCTGCGTAGGGAAAGCAGTCGCATAAATTCTCTGAAGCATAGCCCTGTCAGAATCGCCTCTCCAGTAAGCACCAGCAACGCTCATGAGCTTGAAAGCCTTGATCTTGCCAGTCGACTCCATGTGCGGACCAGCACAGAGGTCAGTAAAGTCGCCCTGCGTATAAAGCGTGATTACAGCATCCTCTGGCAGGTCGTTGATGAGCTCAACCTTGTAGTCCTGATTGCGTTCCTTGAAGAACTTGAGCGCCTCCTCGCGGCTAACCTCACTTCTCTCAAGCGGCAAGTTCTGCTGAACGATCTTCTTCATTTCCTTCTGAATCTTCAGGAAATCCTCTTCAGTGAACTTGTGCTCGCTCTCCATGTCGTAGTAAAATCCGTTGTCAATCGCAGGACCGATTGCGAACTTTGTGTCTGGCCACAGATGCTGAATCGCCTGCGCCATGATATGTGAAGCAGTGTGTCTGTAGGTACGTCTAACCTGCTCGTCTTCCCAATTTAATTTTTCCTTAGCCATTTTTAGTTTCCTACCTTTTCTATAGTTTCAATATTTTCAATTTTCTAACAAAATCATTTCATCCGATAAAAATTTTTCTCCCGCAGATTTCTATCATCCGCAGTTTAATTAAGCGTCCGGAATTGTTCTGCCGGGTCCGGCCCCGTATCATGTGCCTTGTTGACCAGTGCCTCCGCCAGCAGTCTCGCCGGACCCGCTCGAAGCCGAGTCACCAGAACCCGAGCCGCTATCCGAGCCCGAGTCGCCGCCAGTGTTATCGGTCGTTCCCTGGTTGCCACTGTTGCCACCTGAATCGTAGTTCGGATCTTCAGGATCATCTATAACCTCACCGCTGGTGTTGCCGCCCGTGTTTCCGCCCGTGTTATCAGGATTCGTAGCATCGCCAGAGCTGCTACCAGAGTCGCCGCCGGTGTTATCGTCCGACCCAGTATCTCCGTTATCGATTACATCCTTCGTAGCCTTGCCTGTCTTCTCGCCCTTGATCTCGTTTGCGGCACGAGCGCTCGAAATCCTAGCGTTTATCTCGTTACTGATTGTAGTAACCGTAGCAGAAGGCGTGTAATCCGTCTGCCCGAAGACCTCCTGGTGGAACTCCGTAGTGTTCTGCGCGAGGCTACCGCCCGTGAATACATAGGAAACACCGTTGATAGTTCCTGTCGAATATTCATAAGGCCAGCCAGCGCCCGAACTGATCGAGTACTTCGGAAGTCTGAAGCCGAGCGCCAGAATGTCGCTCATCTCGAGGTTCGTCTGAACCTGCGGTACAGCCATATCGATGATCTCCTTTATTTCGGAGAAGCTCATCGTCTTAACCTTATCGAGAACCTTCATTACTACTGTTCTCATTCTCTCAGTACGCTTGAAGTCATCGCCAACGCCCTTACGGATCCTGCCGTAGGATACAGCCTGAACGCCTTCGAGCGTCTGCTCACCAGCCGATTTTACCAAGCTGTAGTTCTTGCGGCCGATGTTGTTCGCGGTCTGCTTCGTGTATTTGTTCAGCTGCTGAATTTCGTAATCCTGCACATCGACCGTGATGCCGCCAACTGCGTCAACAACATCCGCTACAGTCTTGAAATTAACAACTATGTAATTGCTGATGTTCATGTCCATCGCCTGGTTCAGCGACTTCATCGTCATCTCAGGTCCGCCATAGACGCACGCGTGAGTGATTTTGTCGTATGTCGACGTGTCGCCGAGCTTGAGATACGTGTCGCGGAATACCGACGTCAGCTTGACATCGTAAGTCTCCGTGTTGATGGACGCGATCATAATCATGTCGCTTCGCGTGCCCTTGATATTATCCATATCTCGGCTGTCAACGCCCAGCAACAAGATGTTGATGTAGCCGTCGACTTCCGTCAGCGAAAGGTCGTAATCCTCCGCAGTCGGCTCGTGCATCTCGTCCACGAGGCTGTGCATGTAGCTGTAAACGCAAGCGCCCACGATAATCGCCGCCAGCAGCAGCACAATCAGAACCAAGATGAGAATTTTCTTCCAAGTCTTCATCTCCTTGATTCGCTGCTTCAGGCTCTTTTTTCCGAAATGTTCCCTTCTACTCATTTTCAAATATACCCTTGCCTTTCTTTTTGGCCTTTGCTTCGTCCTCCTCCAAGGTCTGCCTGTAGAATTCAATAGCCTCGTCTATGCCAGCGTCCAGCAAAAGCTTGCCATGCCTGAGCACGAGCCCGCGCTTGCAGAACTGCTTCGCCGCACCTGTCGAGTGAGTGACGAACAAAAACGTAACGTCTTCTTCATCTACGATTTTCGTAATTCTGTCAAGACACTTTTTCTTAAACTCGCTGTCTCCTACGCTGAGTGCCTCGTCAACTATCAAAATCTCCGGCTTGATGCTGGAGTTAATAGCAAATCCAAGTCTCGCCTTCATGCCGCTCGAATATGTACGAGTCGGCTGGTCGATGTAGTCCCCAAGGTCAGCAAATTCGATGATGCTCTCCTCGAGTTCCTTAATCTCTGATGTTTCCATGCCCATGAGCTGCCCGCGGAAGTAGATGTTCTCCCTGCCAGTGAACTCTGGGTCAAATCCTGCAGTCAGCTCCAGAAGAGCGCTGACTCTGCCGTCGACTATGATTTCGCCGGATGTCGGATACGTAACCCCTGTGATCATCTTCAGGATGGTCGACTTACCTGCACCGTTTTTTCCGAACAAAGCCACAGCCTCGCCCTTTTCTATCTTAAACGAGACGTTATTCGTCGCGATTTTTTTCTTGTATTTTGCGTTTTTGTTGAAAACAGCTTTGAAACGCTGTCTGTCACTTTTGAAGAGCTTGTAAACCTTCGTGACGTTCTTAAGCTCTATGACCGTTTTGCCCATAATATTCTCCTAATTTATAATACATCCGGAATGTCGCGCTTCAGCTTATCGTATACCCAAACTGCCAAAACAACCATCACTAAGAAAACGATACCGAAGTTGATAAACTGGGACGGATTCTCCCAGAACCACACGTGCTTGATGAACACGTTTCTGTAGCCGTTTACTACGATGGTGACCGGATTGAACATCAAAACTTCTCTAATCCAATCCTGGCTGATTTTCGATGCATCATACAGAATGCCCGACAGCCAGAACAGCGCCTGCGTCAGCGACTTTACAAGATTGAGGAAGTCTTTGCTGATGCACGAAAGCACGCCTGCGAACAGCCCCCACACCGTGAAGAACATGAACATCATCAGCATGTAAATCGGAAGCTGGAGGATGTAAATTGTCGGCTTATATCCAAACAACATGAAAATGATAACCAAAAGCACCATCAGACCGATGTGTGTAATCATGGTCGCCATGCTTATGAACGTCGGAATCGTGGAAATCGGGAATTTGATTTTCGTTACCAGGTATTTGTAACGCCTGATTGAATTCGCTCCACCCGTTATCATGTCTCTCATGTAAAACCAAGGAATCATGCCGGAAATCATCCAGAGGAAGAACGGATAGCCATCTACATCTCCGCCCTTTCTGAGACCGAGCGTGAATGCAAACCAGAATACGAAAATCAGTATCGCTGGTCTGATAACCGCCCATGCGCCGCCGAGCACCGCGCCACTGTAGGTCTTCTTCAGGTCGGCCTTGGCGAGCTTGAACAGCTGATTCCTATATGTAATGTGATCGTGTAAAATTTCTTTTAATGTATTCAAGATTTACTCCTTATTTGCGGTTTGGCAGATGTACGAGTGTCCTGTTTTTCTTGACATCGTAGCCATAGTAACGCTTCTTGCCAGCGAGCTTGTACAGCAGATATTCTCTCGTCGGTGCCGCATACTTCTCAACTGCTGGATAGTCAGGGAAACGGTTGATTTCTGGGAACTTGATGCCCTCGTTCGTAACCGCAAGGTCAACGCCGAAGAACTCAAGCTGCTTGATGGAACGCGTAACGTCCATAACCTGCTTCTTAACCTGATCCCAATGTGGAAGGTATCCATCGATTGGAACGCCAGTATCAGGGTGAACTGGGCAATCCTCTATCGAGTTGTTTATAACGATTTTCGCGTCGTGGAAGTGACCAGTTGCAACATCGATGGTCGCCGTCATTCCGCCAGCGCCTACGTTGTCAACAGCGCCTGTCGCCTTGCTACCGAATCTTACGTAAGCATTGCAAACCTGCGGCTCGATTCCGTCACGCTTGAACACGAGCATTCTAACCGTGTTAACCGCACCGTCGTAAACCGCCTTCAGCTCGTCGCACATGTTGATGTACTCCGTAACCAAATACTGGTTCTCTATATCTTCCAGGATGTCCAAGACTTCCTGCTTGGTTACATCCTTGTAATTCAGCTGATATTGCCCGTCCTCATACGTGAACTTGTAGAAGCCGTCGCCGTGAGAACCCTCGTCAGGCTTGAGCGCAAGCACGCCCTTTTCCTGAACGAGCTTGAAGATATCCTCGAAGCTGTTCACATAGCCCTCTGGCAAGTCCATCATGGAAATAACCTTGTTGTTTCCGTTCTTGCAAATGATGTGGTAGTAATACTCCGGGAAGCACTCGTTATACGCCGAGCAAACATACTTGACCGTGATTTTGTCTTCCATCCACTTCCTGTACTTCGGGTTGATGTGACGCAGCCACTTGTATTCAAAGTCGGAGATGTACTCACCGATATTTTCATCCGTGATGCCGTACTGGTCGATACGATAGGAAAGGAAGCCTCTCTTGTATGCCCAGAGCTTCTGGCCGAGCGTAGCATCCTTGTTCGTCGTGAAGTCCTTCCAAACGTCCTGAATCCACCTGATTGAAAGATACGGAACGAGGCCCTTCGGGTAGAACATCTTGGCGAATCTCGCGCGAACCTTCAGCTTGACTTTCTTGAATCCGCGGGCGATTCTCGTGCCTTCCTTCGCATAAGCTTCCTTCTTCTGGGCAACCTTGCGAGTAAGGTACGCACTCGTCTGCTTGCTGAAAGGCTTGCATGTCGGGTAGTCCGGCTGATTCATCATGCTGACGATCTTGAAACCATCCTCGTTTATAACGATTTCGCAACCGAAGAACTCGAGCTGCGGCACGAAAACGCAGAGCTTCTCAATAGTAGCCTTGATTTCATCCCAGCAAGGAATCTTCTGGTCTCTCCACGTTCCAGCAACCTCGTCGCAAGCCTCTGCGCGGATTTCGCGGAACTTTTCGTCGAGCACGTCCTCTTCTTCGAGGCTGTCATTCTTCCTCTGCTCGATGGCTCTAACTGGCTTTTTCTCGTATTCATCAAAGACAAAATACGCATCGCCGATGACAGGATTGTCGCCAAACTCGTTGAATACAATCAGATTCAGCACGCCATTGTCAACGATGTCCGATGTATTGATTTTTTCTCTGACTACGAGGGTCTGCTCGAACTTGGAGATATATTTGGTGAACTTTTCCTCTGTGGTCTTCTTCCCCTCGAAGTAAAATTCCCCGTTCCTATATTCGAGCGAAGAGCAAGCCGTACCGTTTGCCGGCATGATGTTAACCTCACCCTTTTCCTTTGCCAAAGCGAATATATCCGCAAAACTTCCTCCGTAAACACCATCCTTAAGCGGCGTAACCACCGACTCGTCGTAGCGCTTGCTGATCTCGTAATAGAGCTCTGGCATATCGCCGCGGAAAGGCTTAAATATGGTGTGAATCGTGATTTTATCCGTAATCCACTTGCTGTAGCCGCCGTTCAGCGGTCTGAGGAAAGAGTATTCCCTTGCAGAAATGTAATCGTTTACGTTGTCTGCGTTTATCCCAAGGCGCTCAACCTGCTCAGGCATGAAGCCATGTCTGATTGCCCAGTTCGTCTGGTGCAGGCTGTAGCCGTAATTTCTCGTCTTATGTCTGTAAACCTCGCGCACCCAGCGTCTTGCCTCGCCGCCGGTGAAGCCTCTAGAAACAGAGCCCAGTGCGAGGGCGTTTACTACAAGTCTCTTGAATCCCATCTTGTGTCTATCTCCTATTATTATAATCCTCTGGCGTGTTGAAATCCTGCGTGCCGTCTGAAAGAATCACAAACTTACCCGCGATTTTCTTCTCACCAAATGGAAGGTTCATGTACGACTGGTAAACCTGCCAGCCGATGCATTTTTCAATCTTTCCTTCTATAAATAATTGCCGCACCCTATCGACGTGCTGCTTTAGAAGCGCGCCGTCAGCTGCCTTGACCGCAACGATGCTCTTCGCGTTGCCGAAGAACAGGATTCCGCCATCCGCTGGCGTTCCCGTAATCTCCCGCACTGCCTCCTCCGAGTAAAACGTGTCTCCATACAGAAAGCAAACGTTATCCTCGATGAGCTCCTCCGTGAAGCGGTCAACCTCATATATGTTGTTTTTTGGCTCGTAGCGTGTGGCACCTGCAACCTCGTAACGCTCGTCGTGCGAAGTGATGATGACCTCGCAGCCCGCATCGAATTTCTTCAGCAAGCGAACCGTCCTAGCCAGCAATGTCTCGCCGTCTATTTCGATGAGATGCTTGGGGATGCCGCTGTAGTTTGCCCAGCGCGTGCCCTTGCCGTCCGCCATAATTACATATTTCATAAGCTTTTCCTTTATTTGATAACACCGTGTGCCCTGTAGAAATCTCCGAGCTCGCCGTGGCGCTGTCCGCCCCAAAGCTGGATGATGTTAACGCCGGACGAAGTGTTCGCCTCGATGATGCAATGTCCCTCTTCAGTGATTAAAATATCCCACGCGATAAAGTGCATATAAGGCAATTTGTTCGCAAGGTCGATCATATCCTTCTTCAGCTGCTGCCAGCCTGGAACCTGCACGCCCTCAATCGGTGC
>CAVGSW010000058.1:0-7937 GCA_963631945.1 Flexilinea sp.
CAGCTCTGGCTTCAAGCTCAGGAAACTGCGAACGGATCATCGGAAGTCCGCATTCCTCATAATATTTCTCTGCGATATCGATTCCGCGCATGTTTATTTTTTCTCCTGGCAAAGCTTGAGGTTTTTCTCTACTATCTTATAGCTGTCTGTTTCCGTGCCGTAGTCGCGAGCGATGAGCTGCAGGGCTTCGCTGAACAGTTCCTCAGCTTCTGCGTATTCACCCTTTGCGAATTGAACTTCGCCGAGCGTGCAGAGCGATGCAGAGTAGTGAACATCCTGCGTGCCGACTTTGCTTCTGAAAATTCCTACGGCTTCCTTGGCGTATCTCTCGGCGTTTTCCATATCCTTCAGCATGATGTAGAGGCCAGCGAGGTTGCTGTAGCTGATTGCGATTTCGGCTTCGCTTTCGGAGAGCTTCTGCAGAATCAATACAGCCTTGTGAATGTACGTTGCCGCTGTCTCGAAATCGCCCTTTGCCCTATAAATTCCGCTCATGTTGTTGTACAGCGCCGCCATGCGGTAATCGTCCTCTGCGCCGTGCAGTTGCAGAAGCAGAACCGCTTCCTTGTATTTCTCGAGTGCTTCCTCGTGCTTGCCGCTCATGCTGAGAATCGTCGCATAGTTAATGAGCGTCGTCGCATAATTCTCGCTGTCCGACTCGCCGATTCTCTTGAGGCTGTACAGTGCCTTCTCATAGAGCGGAAGCCCCTCTTCGTAGCGGGAGAGCATGCGGTAAAGTCCGCCGAGCTCGTTGCAAGCTGCGACTATCATAGCGTGTTCCTCTGCTGCCTCAGCTTTCGCAATTGCGTCGAGCAGAAATGCCTCAACTTTGTCGACTCTCTTCTCAGCGAATAAAGCATCTAAGTCCTGATAAAATTTTTCTATGTTCATTGTTTACCTCCGTTTTTCGGTTTTCATACATCTTTTTCTGAGCAGCCGCAGGTGGCTAATGTCCGCAGGCTACTCTTCCAATTACATTATACAACATTTCCTGTCTATAGTCATTATTTTTCATCAAAAAAGAAAAACCTCTCAACGCCATACGTACCAATCCCCTCATGTACGCATAGATTGAAAGGTTCTTTCGATTATTTATAACCCGAATAAGTCAAGGAGTTTCTGCCAGAAGCTCAGTTCCTCGGTCTCCGTGGTCGTTGTCTCTTCTGGCTCGTCCACACTGATCGGATCTGTCTTGATTACGAACTGCACTGACTTGACGCTGCCGTTCTTCGAGGAGACGAACGACTCGAGGTAATCCTTGCCCTTGATCTTGTCAATCATCTCGTCGATCTTATCGTGGAGCTTGTCCTTCATCTCGGAAATTTTATCGAAAAATTTCTCCGTGCCATCCTTCAGCTCCTTCATGCCGTCTACGAATTCCAGGATTTTGTCGCGGAACTCGGCCGTGCTGTCCTTGAGCTTCTCGACGTTCTCAAGCAGGATGCCCATGTTCTCGTCGAGCTCGGCTGAACCGTCCTTGGCTTCCTGCACGGCCGACGTGTAGTCGACTATGCCGTTGTAGAGCTCCTGGTAGTCGTCGAGCTGATCCTTGAGTTCTTCGATTTGCGTGCAAGCTTCTCTAGCGCTGACTAATGCGGCGTTGATCTGCGAGGTTACCTCGGAGGAGGACATTGCCTTCTGGATTGCTGCGGACTTGATCTGGGCTTTCTGCTCGTCCGTGAGCTGGGCTACGCCGGCAGCTATCATTTGCTCCTCGGTCAGCTGCTGCTGGGCGGCGGCTCCTGAGTCTGTGCCTGTATTGTCGCCGCCGCCCGTAGCAGCCGAGCCGCTAGAGCCAGAGCCGGCTGCCGCCCCAGCCCCGGCGGCGGCCTCCATCTGCTGCTTGACGGCCGCCGCATACAGCGTCGCTGAGTTAGCTTCCACCTGCTGCGTCACCTGCGCATAAGCCGTGTTATATGCTCTTCTATATATAGCATCCGAATCAAGATCATCCAGCAGATCGTCGAACACCGACGCATAATTAGTCGGCGTCAATTTGATGCTGCTCATGCCGTAATCCTCAAGCTTTTCGTTCACCATCGTCTCCGCCGATGAACAGATTCCCTCGAAGGCCTTGTACGCGCCATCAGTCAGCTCAGCGCTCTTGGCTGTGATTTCACCGAGACCATCATCAAGGTCTCCCGAGCCTTCGTCAAGCTTCGTAACGCCATCGTAGAGCTCGATGGATTTGTCCGCGAGCTCGGATGCCGCATCATAGATTTCCTCGCTCGCATCGAGCGCATCACCTGTACCATCATCCAATTTCTCAATCGCTTCCTCGGCATCGTCAATCTTCTCATCGAGTTCGGAATAGTCGACATCTATATTCATGTTCAGCTTTACGCCATTGATGGAAACCGCGTCCATCTCGAAGTCTGTGACGTTCGCCGTGATGTACGTGTCTATGCCTTTGTCTGGGAGAATGATATAGCTGAGCTGCTTGTCCTGTCCGACGTTTGCTATAGTCGCATCCGCCGCCTTTATGTTAGAGCATTTCTCCGTGTCAAGCGTGAAAGATGTCTGGAGCGCATAATTATCAAAATATCCGTTCGCACCAGACTTACTATAGTCGCTGTTTTCCGTCACGCAGAAGTGGATTTTCAGCTTGCCGCTCTTGCCAGCGAGGTCCTTAGCCGAAATCTCCTTGCCGTCGAGGTAATAGCGAATCAAGATATTCCAAGGGATTTCGGTCTTTTTCATCGTGCCTTGATAGTAAATCTTGGCATCCTCAGAATCGCCTGCTGCCGTAAATTTGATGATGATTTTCTTGCCCGACTGATTGATAGTCGCATCGCCCGTCAGGATTTTCACTGCGGAGTAGTCGCCGTAGTCGATGATTTTGCTAGCGTCATCGAAGTCGCTCTCATCAAAGATATTAACAGCCGTGAGTTCCCTCACCGCACCGCTCGCATCCGTCGAAACATAGATGACTTCTTCCTTCTGCGAGCTCGACGTTGCGAAAGCCGAGATGCCAGCCGTGCCAACGAGAAGCGAGAGCACAAGCGCTATCGCAAGCGCAGACCTTCCCTTTTTCTTAATCTTTGCTTTCTGTTCTGGGAGCGCATGCTTCGGCTCCTTCACATTTTTCTGCCGCCTCTCCACTTTGTCGGACTTGGCGTGTTTCGGCATTTTATCTGTTTTCTTCATTTTATCTAGTAACCTCCAATCCCTCGTTTTGATCTATTTTATCTAATACATTGCTTTTCTCGCTTGCGAACTTGATGCCCTTCGTCGTGTGCTGAATGAGCCCATCAAACAGGTACAGCAGTCCTGGCAGGACGAACAATACGATTGCCAGCGAGCAGAGCGTCCCTCGTCCGAGCAACGTCCCCAGCTGCGACAGAACGCCGTGCGAGGAAACTGCGCCGAGCAGGAATCCTACAACTGTCAGCACGCTCGCGCTCGTCATTACTGAGACCGTGCAGCTCTCGAACACTCTGATAATTGCGGCCTTCCGACCCATCGTCTCGCGGAATTCCTTGTATCGATCCGTGAAGAGTATCGCGTAGTCCACCGTCGCGCCGAGCTGAATGGAGCTGATTATCAGGTACGCAATGTAGAATATTGATTTTCCTGCAAAATACGGCACCGCGAGATTTATCCAAATCGCCGTTTCTATTGCAAGCACGAGAATAACTGGAATCGAGATGGACTTCATAGCGAATAGAAGCACCACGAATACCGCGCCGATTGCTATCAGATTTACCTTTGCCATGTCGGATGTAACCGTGTCGCGAAGGTCGAGCGTCGAGACGCCCTCGCCTGCCAGATACCACTCGCCTGGATAATATTCCTCCGCAATTTCACGGATTTCTTCGACGAGGTTGAATGTCACATCACCCTCATAGTCGGCCTTCACGCTGATGACCATTCTCGTGAGATTGTCGCTATCGAGCTTCTCCAGCGTGTCTTCGTCAAGGTATGAGGTTGGAATCGAGCTGCCGACCGCATCTACATACGAGATGATGTCGGAAACTTGCGGGATGTCGTGGAGTGCATCCGAGAGCTCGGATTGCTTCTCTCTATCATCCTTTGGCACCATAAGCACATACGTGTCGTTTTTGCTGAAGACTTCCTCTATCGCTGCAACGTCGCTGCCGAGCTGTGTCTCCTGTCCGAATATGTGCGAAGCTCCGTAATAGAAGCTGTTGCGGTTCGATGCTAGATAGCTTGGAACGATTGCAATCACGAAAATCAGCACGCACGGAACCATCGTCCTGCACGCTAACTTGCCGAACTTGGTGAATGCTGGCAAGAATGAGCGATGCTGCGTTTTCTCTACGAATTTATATGTTGTCAAAATGAACACCGGCATGAATATGAAAACCGTAATCAAGCTGATTGCAATGCCTTTCGCCAGTGCAAGTCCCAGGTCAGGTCCGATTCCGAAGCGCATCATGCACAGTGCCAGGAAGCCGATTACGGTCGTCAGACCGCTTGAGAGTATCGAGGTAGTCGAGCTGCATAGCGCATCGACCATCGCTGTTTTCTCGTCAGGCTGCGTCTGCTTGCATTCTGCGAATCTATGCAGTAGGAAAACCGAATAGTCGAGCGAAACTGCAAGTTGCAGGATATTGCCCGCTGCGTTCGTTACGAAGGAAATCTCTCCGAACATCAGGTTGCTGCCTGAGTTTATGATGACCGCAACGCCGATTCCCAGGAGAACGATCACAGGCTCAGCCCAGGATGTCGTCGTCAGCGCTAGAACAACGAGAGTGAAAGCAATACCTATGGAAGCGATAATCGGAATTTCCGCAACCGTGGATGTCGTTGCAACTGCAGTGGAAACTGCACTTCCTGACATCGAATTCTCATCGCCGATTATGTCGCGGATTGCATCGACCGCCTCTATTCTCTTATCTTCGTCAATCGTCACCGTGAAGAGCGCCGCCCCGTCTTTGTAATACGTTTCGAGCGTGTCCTCGTCCATGAATTCCGTCGGCGTCGTTATATCCTCGCTGTCGTCGAGCCATGTCACGCTGGAAACTCCGTCCACCGCCTCAATTTTTGCCTTGTAGCTGAGCGCTTCCTGAATCGTCACATCTTTGACCATGACTCTCGCGTTCGGGATCCCGCCGTCGTACTCTTCATCCATTTTGTCGAGTGCAATCGTGGACTTGCTCTCCGCTGGCAAATAGTCGTTCATGTCGTAATTGACCGCGATAAAATTCCTCGCAATCAGACATATAATGAACAAAATCGCGAAGATGCAAATTATGCTTTTCTTGTGATTCACCACACACGTGTAGAAGTTTCTCATTTACCCTGCCTTCTTTTTGTTATTTTTAACTTCGGAAAATTTTACAACGTTCACACGTCTGTTTGTACGGACAAATAGCACCTATTTGTGTAAATACGGACAAATGTGTGTAATCTGATGGTCAAATGTGGTGTAATTTTGCTTGCGCTTTTTGATGGGCATTTGTATAATAAATATAAATTTTTCTAGGAGGTGCGAAATGACTCATACTGAGGCAAGTTTGCAGACGAAGATGGCTCTCTCCGCTTCGCTGAAGAAGTTCATGGAGAAAAAGCCGCTAAAAAAAATCACAGTCAGCGAGATCATCGCAGACTGCAACGTGAATAGAAAAACGTTTTATTATCATTTTGAAGATATCTATGCGCTACTCAAGTGGACGCTCGAGCAGGAAGCAATCGATGTAGCAAGGGAATTCGACGTCCTCAGCGATTATGATAAATTGCTTGAGTTCGTCATCAGCTATGTCAAGAAAAATTCGCATATATTGAACTGTGCCTATGATAGCATTGGGCGCGACGAATTAAAACGATTCTTGTGTAACGATTTCCTTGCGATTGTTAAGCAGACGATTGTGCGCTGCGAACTTCAGAATGGCATTCAGATTTCCGATGGGTTCAGGGAGTTTCTCACTTGCTTTTTCACGGAGGCCATCGCTGGGATGCTCGTGAACAGTTTCAAGACGCGGCAGGATATCAACGTTGAAGAGATCTCCGGGTATGTGAGCGCCCTCGTGCTGTCGCTGCCTGATGTGCTCAGGCGCGGGTGCTAGGGCGGGCGCTTCTGAGGCTTGGTGCGCCCGCGCGGCGGAGGCCGCCAGCGCGCGCCGTGCCCCAAGTCCGCTCAGGCACGGCGCCAGGGGCCGCTTCCGAGCCTTGGCGCGGCCCCTCGGCCGTGCGCCTCAGAGCCTCGGTGCGCACGGCCGGCGCTGGCGGCCCTCCGCATCTAGCACTCCTGCGCAGCGTCGTCCACAAGCCTAAACGAGATGCTCGCCCCCACGATGCAAAGGATCATGCACAGGAACAACATCTTGCTAGCACCCCAAACATCGAGGATAATGCCCCCGGTGAAGCTAGCCACAACCGCGCTAGCTGTAATAACAACCACATAGAGCGACTGCCCGCGAACAGCCTCTCTCTCGTCCATAATCTCACTGATATACTTCACGATAGCCGCCAGGAAAAGCGAGAATCCGAACGGATTTACGATGAGCGAAAGCTGAATTCCGAGCGGCGAAGTCGCCGTATACATGAATATTCCCCTCAGCATGAGTCCCACGATTCCAACCTTCAGCAGAGTATTCGTCTTAAACTTCTTGTTCAGCGGCGTGAAGAACATCAGCGCAGGCACCTCCGTAATCGTCATGAGCGAGCCGTACAGACCCATGTCCGTACTGTCCCCACCGACGTTCTGGAAAACCTGCAGCATATAATAATTTATAACCTGATGATGATAGAACATCAGGAAAATCCCAAACATAATCACGAGGAACAATTTATGCCTGAGCATGAATTCCTTCATCGTGATATCTTTTCTCGGTTCAGACAGTTCAGCCGCCTCGGCCACCGCAGACTGCCCAGACATTTCGCCCGCCTCGGCCGCCAGAGCCGCTAGCTCCTTATACTTCCGCTGCATCACGACAAGCCCGATAACGAGTAGCGCCAAGAATCCCAGCGCCACGAACGGCAAGAACCCAGACCCCGCCGAAGCAATCGCAAGCCCCAGGATCATCGACGTAATCGAATACCCCAGCGACCCAAAGCTCCTGCTGATTCCATAATCTGCACGCTTTCCAATATGTAGAAACATGCCCTCGACCGAATTAAGCAGCGGTTGCATAGCCGCATGCACCGCGATAACCGCAAGGTACGCGACGAAGAGCACGATGCTACGCTTCCCGACTATCAAGACGAGCGCCTCGAAAACGCCAATGACAAGCGCCATGATCATCGAGATATCCAGAGTATTAAGTTTCTGCGACCGGTCAGCAATATTGGCGGAAATCGGCTGAATTATTACAGACACAATGTTGCCAATAGCAAGCATCGTCCCGATTTCCGTGTTCGAATACCCTATATCGAGCAAAAACACCGACGAAAATCCTGAGATGACGCAGTACACGCACCAATACGCCACAAATAATTCCGAATATATAACCGTAAGACTGTGTTTCTTCATAGCAATTACTTCGGCAGTGCGTATTTGAGCTCGTACTTGTGCATCTTCTCGTCGAAGTTGTCGTGGCCGTACAGTTTGAGGTCGTCAAGGTAGTGGTGCATGTCGAAGTTACCCTTGTCGCCCTCAATTACGCTGACTGCGAGGTTCGAGCAGTGGTCGGCAACTCTCTCGAGGTTCGTACCGAGGTCGGACAGGATAAATCCGAGCTCGATTGTGCAGACGCCGTCCTTCAGACGCTTAACGTGTCTAGCCTTAACCTCAGAGTGGATTGCGTCGATTACATCCTCGAGAGGCTCAACCTCAGAAGCCTTCTGATGGTCATCGTTCTCGAACGCATCTATTGCGAGGTCAACAACTTCGTGAACAGCATTCATGAATACTGCAACCTCGGCCGAAGCCGCCTGCGAGAAGCTGAGATTCTTGTTATGCAACTCCTCTGCCGTCTCAGCGATGTTACGAGCGTGGTCTGTGATTCTCTCAAGGTCGCCCATGCTGTGCAGGA
>CAVGSW010000059.1:0-7732 GCA_963631945.1 Flexilinea sp.
TTGCTAATTCCTTCGGGGAATTAGACTTTGTTTAGACTCTATTAGCCTTCAACTGGAGCGTCTACTGGGCATGCATCTGCACATGAACCACAGTCGATGCACTTGTCAGCATCGATTACATAGATGTCGCCTTCGGAGATTGCCTCTACTGGGCATTCTGCTGCGCAAGCACCACAAGCGATGCAAGCATCTGTAATTTTATAAGCCATTTGTTGTTCCTCCTATAAAAAAGATATATCTTTACGGAGACAATTATACCGCATTCTGTTATAATAGTAAAGAAGAAATAATTTGTTTTTTTTCGAATACACGAAATGTTAGGTGAAAATGTGGCAGCTGGGGTTTTGCTGGTCGCTGTTGGAGGATAATATGGAAATTTACACTTTGGTCGGGAAGAGCGGAACGGGCAAGAGCTACAACGCGATGGATATTTGCCAGGAGAAGAAGATCGATGCGATTATCGATGACGGGCTTTTCATATATAAGAACAGCGTGATTGCGGGGCAGTCGGCGAAGAAGGCGGCTACGAAGATTGGCGCGGTGAAGGTGGCTTTGTTCCTGGATGAGGAGCAGTGCAAGGATGTTCGTGCGGAAATTGAGAAGTGCTCGCCAGATGCGATTTTGGTCCTGGGGACGAGCGATGGTATGGTCGACAGGATTATCGAGAGGCTGGGGCTGCCGGCTCTGGCGGAGGACAGCCCGAACCGGATTAGGATTGAGGACATTACGACGCCTGAGGAGCGGGAGCGTGCGCATCAGCAGAGGAATGAGCTCGGCAAGCATGTAATTCCGGCACCGTCGCTGCAGCTGAAGAGGAATTTCGCGGGGTATTTTTTGGATCCGCTTAGGTTTCTGAGGGGCAAGGGCGATGATGATGCGAATGAGAGGACGGTTGTGCGGCCGACGTACAGCTATCTCGGGGAGTATTTGCTCGCGGAGAGGGTTATCGATGACATCATCGCGTGCGTGGCGCAGAGGCATCCTGCGGCTGGGCGCATAATTTACGTGGGGCACAGCACGAGCCCTGAGTCGTATGAGCTGTTCGTGGTGCTGAAGCTGAGGCACGGGTATTCGATTTGGCAGGCGGCGAGTGAGCTGCAGGCGCAGGTTGCGGAGATGGTGGAGCAGATGACGGCGTTTAATGTTTCGCGAGTCGATGTCGAAGTGCGAGGAATCGATTGATATTATTGGTTGGTGAATGTATGGGTGAAGTTAGAGTTGGCGTGAATGCGCGTGATTTTGATTTGGGGCAGATTTTTGAGTGCGGCCAGTGCTTTCGGTGGAATCGGGAGGATGACGGGAGCTATACTGGGGCTGCATTCGGGAAGATTGTGAATATGCGGATGAATTCCTCTGGCGTGCTCGTAGTCGACAACTGCACGCCAGAGGAATTCGAACAGATTTGGCGGCCGTACTTGGATTTGGACCGCGATTACGGCCGCGTGAAGCGTGCGCTCAAAGGCGAAGAGATCGCACGCGCCATCGAGGTTGGCTCTGGCATCCGCATCTTGAGGCAGGATTTTTGGGAGGCGCTCGTCTCTTTTATCATATCGCAGAATAACAATATCCCGCGGATCAAGGGCTGCATAGAGGCTCTGGCAGCGGGATTCGGTGAAAAGATTGGAAGTTATCGAGGACGGGAGTTCTATGCGCTGCCAGAGCCGGAGGTGCTCGCATCGCTTGATCCTGAGAATTTGGGAGCCGTCAGGCTCGGTTACAGGGCGCCGTATCTAGTGGAGACGGCTCGCAGGGTATGCGAGCTTGGCGGAGCGGCCGCCGCTCGCGAGTACGTGCTCGGCGGCGGGGAAGCGGAGCCAGGCTGCCCCGCTGATGACTTGTGCGGCAGCCTGGCAGAGCCGACTGGGCGATTAGATGCCTGGCACGGCTCTTGCGACAGCATCCAAGCACCTGGGCACCCAGCAGCAAGACCCGCGCCAGGCGCCGCGCAAGCGGCCGACGTAATCGCCCGCCTGCGCACCTTCCAGGGCGTCGGCCCGAAGGTCGCGGCCTGCACCGCGTTGTTCGGCCTCGGCCAGCTCGACGCCTTCCCAATCGATGTCTGGGTGCGCCGCGTCATGCATCAGGTCTACGGATTCGATGAGCGCGACGCCGCTGGCATGCAGGCCTTCGCACGCGAGAACTTCGGCGAGTACGGCGGCATCGCCCAGCAGTACCTGTTCTACTGCATCCGAGAAACCAGCGGCAAGTGATGCCGTGCGGGCAACCTGGCACGGCTCTTGCGACAAGCCCCAGCACCTGAGTGCCCAGCAGCAAGACCCGCGCCAGGTTGCAGGTGGGCGGGCGGCGCGCGAGCGCCGCGGGCTTGTGCGGACTTGGCGCCCGCGTCGCTCGCGGCGCAGGGCCCCGCTGAGACCCTGCATGGACCCTGCGCAGAGGTTGCCCCACAGCAACCCAAGCCAGGCAACCTCCGCCGCCCGCGCAAAAAATGCACAATTTTACCCCTTGACACCGCCCTGAGCGTGTGTTACATTCTTAACATGTGCGCTCACGCGACAGAATAAGAAGAAGGGGTAAAGAACTTGAGAAAGAACCTAAACACATTCATAAGCGGCATAATGGCAGGAATAGCAATCGCTCTGGGCGGAACGGTATTCCTCTCAGTCGATAACAAGATAATCGGAGCGGTAGCCTTCACTGTGGGACTGTTTTGCGTCTGCACGATGGGCTTTTCGCTCTTCACAGGCAAGGTTTGCTACGCGCTCGACAACGACAAGGCGTATGCAGCAAACCTCATAATAATTTGGCTAGGAAACTTTGCAGGCACATTCCTGACCGCATGGGTGCTCAGCCTAACCAGAGTCGCACCAACGATTTCGGAGAAGGCGACCGCGCTCGCAGAGACGAAGCTCTCGGACGGGCTCCTGAGCATATTCATCCTTGCGATTTTCTGCAACATCATGATATACATCGCGGTCGACGGCTTCAATAACAACCCACACGAACTCGGAAAGTACCTCGCGCTTTTCTTCGGCGTCGTGGTATTCATCCTCTGCGGGTTCGAACACTGCATCGCGAACATGTTTTACTTCTCGGTCGCAGGTGCGTGGAGCGCGAGAACTCTACTCTACGTGCTCGTAATGACAGCCGGAAACGCAGTCGGCGGTCTCATCCTGCCAACGCTAAGAAAAATCGTGGCATAGAAACCGAGCCCGCCTGCAGGCAAGCCCGCCCGCTGGAGGCAGGAATCTTAATATTTTCGTAAGAAACACATTGGGGCATTTGTAATAAATGCCCTTTATAGTATAACTAGAAGGGGACGGAGAAATGAATTTGAACGAAATCAACATTCTCGTTTGCGATGACGACAAAGAAATCGCAGGCGCAATCGAAATTTATCTCAGAAACGAAGGCTACAATGTCTTCAAAGCCTACGATGGGCTGGAAGCACTTGAAATCGCAAGGACGCAGCAGCTGCACCTCATCATCATGGACATAATGATGCCGAAGATGGACGGCGTGCAGGCGACGATGAAAATCCGCGAAGAGAGAAACATACCTATTATAATGCTTTCTGCCAAGTCCGAGGATTACGACAAAATCACAGGACTGAACGTCGGCGCGGATGACTATGTCACAAAGCCGTTCAATCCGCTTGAGCTCATCGCGAGGGTCAAATCGCAGCTCAGACGCTACGTAAGGCTCGGGAGCATCTCAGGGCATGAGGAGGCAAAGACCGGCGTGTTTACGACTGGCGGACTTGTCATCGACGATAACGAAAAATCCGTAACCTTGGATGGAGAGCCGATTGCAGTAACGCCAACGGAGTACGGAATCCTGAGGTTTCTCACGGAGAACGCGGGCAAAGTTTTCAGCATCGAGCAAATCTACGAGGCAGTCTGGAACGAGCCAGCGTACAGCCCCGAGAACACGGTTGCTGTGCACATCCGCAGAATCCGTGAGAAAATCGAGATTGACCCGAAAAATCCGCGTTATCTGAAGGTCGTTTGGGGAATCGGCTACAAAATCGAGAAAATTTAGGAGACTAGAAAAGTCAAGAAAATCTAGTTATGCTAGGAGGGAGAACAATGGAAGAGAGGCTCGATTCGAGGACTATAAGAACAGGCAGCTCGGGACTGAAGGTGCTCTACGCCTTCATGTGGGTGCTTGCAGTAATCGTGGGGACATTGATTGGCGTCGCAGGGAGCTTACTTAGCGCGCTTACATCGATGGCTGATTACGACACTTTGCTTGAATATTACCAAAGCGTGGATTCAGATTCAAGTGAGGATTACTGGCAGCTTGGAAGCTCGTGGACGGTGAATTTTGTAAGTGAGAACATGCAGAGCGACGCAATCAGCAACATGATTCTGGTTGTGTTAGGCCTTGTGGCGGTATTCATCGCATGCTTAATCGTGCTGTGCGTGCTCACAGGAAGGTTTGCCAAGAATGAGGACGGAGGCATTCGCCTCAACTGGTTAGATGGAATTTGGTCGGAGTTTTTGATTGTATTTGGCTTCTTGGCTGCGTGTGGAGCAGTTGGCATAGCATTTCCGATATACTACATCTGGCCGCATGTGAACTGGCTTGAAAACGTATTTACGCCGAGCGACATGGATGAATACGTGTTTGGACCGAAAAACTCAGTAGTTATAATACTCTGTGTTGCTGGCATAGCAGCTTGCATCGCACTCGCACTTCTTTGCTTCGTTTCGCTGGTAAAGAAAATCAAAGTACATAATCTTCTCAAACTTTCCCTGCTTGGCAAGGTGTTTGCTGGACTGGGAAGCGGCGCGAGAACCGTGATACGCGCGATTAAGACGTCGGACAAGTTCATGCTGAAGTACGTGGGAGCGCTGGTCGGCATGGTGCTGCTTGCAATGACGTGGATTGGCGCTGTAGTTGATCTCGCGATCATTATCGCGCTAGTTCCAAAGGAAATTCGGAAATTCCAAGAAATCAGGTCGGGTGTGAGCAAGGTCAAAGACGGAGACCTCGCCTACAAAATTCCTGTTACGAGAGATAAACATGGCGAGCTTGATTCGAATTTCGATGCACTTGCAGAGGATATAAACAGCATTTCGGGGGCGTCGGAGATTGCAATCCAAAATGAGCTGAAGACGCAGAGGATGAAGACGGAGCTGATTTCGAACGTTTCGCACGATCTCAAAACTCCGCTCACATCGATGGTTTCATATATCGACTTGCTGAAGAAGGAGGGGCTTGATAGCGAAAATGCGCCAGAGTATCTGAGAATACTCGACGAAAAGACGGAGAGACTGAAGACTCTGACGGAGGAGTTGTTCGACGCGGCGAAGGCTTCGAGCGGGGCAATCCCAGTAAATATGGAGGCTATCGATCTCGAATCGCTTGTGAGCCAGAGCCTTGCTGAGATGGAAGGAAAGCTCAGTGCGAGAGGACTTGAGGTGATCGTTGGCAAGCAAGTAGAAAATGCGAAAGTTATGGCTGACGGCCAGCTGCTGTGGAGAGTGCTCGAGAACCTGCTCGGAAATGTTTCGAAGTATGCGTTGGAAAACAGCCGCGTGTACATCGACATCAGCGAGCAGAGCGGAAACGGCGTTCTGCTCGAGGTGAAGAATATCTCTAAAGACAAGCTGAACATCTCTGAAGCTGAGCTTATGGAGAGGTTCACGCGCGGCGACGAGTCGAGGAATACTGAAGGCAGCGGGCTCGGACTTGCAATCGCCAAGGACCTCGTTCGCCTCATGGACGGGAAATTCAATATTACGATTGACGGCGACCTGTTCAAGGCGAGCGTGCTGCTGCAGGCGGCTTAGACCTATTCACAAAAACTTCACACAATCGTGTGAAGTTTTTGCTTTTCTGCTATTGACATTCCCCCGAATATGACTATAATAAAATTATGTTAGCACTCAGAGATAAAGAGTGCTAAAAAATCCAGCTAATAACTTGGTATATTAATAGGAGGTAAAAATAAATGTTTGGAATTAAACCTTTAGGTGACAGAGTAGTCATCAAGAAATTAGAAGCAGAAGAGAAGACACAGGGAGGACTCATCCTCACTAGCGCAGCCAAGGAAAGACCACAGGTGGCAGAAGTTGTTGCAGTTGGCCCTGGCACAAGCGATGTTAAAATGGAAGTTAAGGTTGGCGACAAAGTTGTATTCGCTAAGTACGGCGGAACAGAGATCAAGTACGAAGGCGAAGAATACACAATCATGCGCCAGGACGACATTTTGGCAGTTGTAGAATAATAGAAAGGAAGTATAAATCATGGCAAAAGATATTTTTTATGGAGAAGATGCAAGACGCAAACTTCAGGCAGGCGTCGATAAATTAGCAAATACAGTAAAGATTACACTTGGACCTAAGGGCCGCAACGTTTTGATTAGCAAGCAATACGGTTCACCGCTCATCACTAACGACGGTGTTACAATCGCAAGAGAAATCGAGCTCGAGGACGCAACAGAGAACATGGGCGCACAGGTTGTTAAGGAAGTCGCTTCCAAGACAAACGACGTAGCAGGCGACGGCACAACTACAGCTACACTCCTTGCACAGATCATCGTCAAGGAAGGTTTCAAGAACGTAGCAGCAGGCGCTAACCCAATGGAGCTGAAGAAGGGCATCCAGGGCGCAGTAGACGTAGCCGTAGACGAAATCAGCAAAATCGCAAAGCCAGTTGAGACTAAGGAATCCATCGCACAGGTTGCAGCAGTTTCCGCAGCAGACCCTAAGATCGGCGAGCTCATCGCAGAAGCAATGGAAAAGGTCGGCAAAGACGGCGTTATCACAGTTGAAGAATCCAAGAGCCTCGGCACAACCCTCGACGTAGTTGAAGGTATGCAGTTCGACAGAGGATACCTTTCAGCATACATGGTTTCCGACACAGAAAAGATGGAAGCCGTTATGGAAAACCCATACATCCTCATCACAGACAAGAAGATTACAAGCATCCAGGAATTAGTTCCGCTGCTTGAGCAAATCATGAAGCAGGGCCGCAAGCTCCTCGTAATCGCAGAGGATGTTGAAGGCGAAGCACTCGCAACACTCGTAGTTAACAAGCTCCGTGGCGTAATCGACGTAGTAGCAGTTAAGGCTCCAGGTTACGGCGAGAGAAGAAAAGCAATGCTCGAGGATATCGCAATCCTTACAGGCGGCACAGTTATCGCAAGCGACCTCGGCTACGAGCTCAAGGAAGTTACGCTCGACATGCTCGGCACAGCAGCAACAGTTAAGGTTGACAAGGAAAGCACAGTCATCGTTAGCGGCGGCGGTTCCTCCGAAGACGTTAAGGCAAGAATCGCAAGCATCAAGATGCAGATTGAAGAAACATCATCCGAGTTCGACAAAGAAAAACTCCAAGAAAGACTTGCTAAGCTCGCAGGCGGCGTAGCAGTTATCAAAGTCGGCGCAGCAACAGAGACAGAGCTCAAGGAAAGAAAGCTCAGAATCGAAGACGCACTCAACGCAACAAAGGCTGCAGTTGAAGAAGGTATCGTAGCAGGCGGCGGCGTTGCACTCGTAAATACAATTCCAGCAGTAACAGCTTACGTAGATACACTTGCTGGCGACGTAAAGACAGGTGCAGCAATCATCAAGCGTGCTCTCGAAGAGCCAGTTAGACAGATTGCAGAGAACGCAGGTCTCGAAGGCAGCGTAGTAGTTGCAGAGGTTAAGAAGTCCAACGTAGGTGTTGGCCTCAACGCAGCAACAGAAGAGTACGTTGACATGATTCAGGCTGGTATCGTTGACCCAGCAAAGGTTACAAGAAGCGCACTTCAGAACGCAGC
>CAVGSW010000060.1:0-7589 GCA_963631945.1 Flexilinea sp.
TTGGATGAGAGAGAAGAAGAGAAGAGAATCGCTCTTAAGTCTCTCGAAGCATAAGGAAAGCAAAACTTATAGATTGAAGAATTGCACGAAAAAGATTATCAATCAAACATTCATTTATTCAAATAATAAAGAAAGAACAAAGCCCTCGGCGATTGCCGGGGGCTTTCCTTGTGGGCGCGCGTGATCCATTGACCGGTGTCTCCGCGCCTAGCTGTTCAGCCGCACCCATCGTGGGAAGTTCTTCGCGCTCTTGCGGGAAAGCACCCACCGAGAGCAGCCAACATCCGCTTGGCATCAGTGGAAGCGTGCTGGAGCAATCGTCGTGGGTACCCTTGAGACGCCGAGCACCGCAAACCTAGAAATAAAAAAACTCGCATTGCTGCGAGTTTTTTATAATTGCTATTATGCGAAGGTGATTACGGTGCCGGTTTTGCCCTCTAAGGCGTCGATGGCCTTGTCGAGGGAGGTTATGATGGCCTTCTTCTCGGGGTAGGCTCTGACGAACTTCATGGCTGCTTGCACCTTCGGGAGCATGGAGCCGGGAGCGAACTCGCCTTCCTCGCAGTATTTCGCTGCTTCTGCCAGAGTGAGCGATGTGAGGTTCACCTGATCCGGCTTGCCGAAGTGGATTGCTACGTTTTCTACTTCTGTGAGGATCATGAGCGTATCTGCCTCGACCTGCTCTGCGAGGAGCTCTGCAGCGAAATCCTTGTCGATTACTGCTGCGACGCCTTCGAGCGTTCCGTCTAGGTTCTCGATTACTGGCACTCCGCCGCCACCGCATGCGATTACTATCGTCGAATCCCAGAGCTGCTTGATTGCGTCTATCTCGACAATCTTACGCGGGATTGGGGAGGCGACTACTCTGCGGTAGCCTCTGCCTGCGTCTTCCTTCATGGTGTATCCCTTCGTTCTCTCGAGCTCTTCTGCCTGCTCCTTCGTGTAGAACGGGCCGATTGGTTTGCTCGGATTCTTGAAGGCTGGGTCGGCTTTCTCGACGATCATCTGGGTTGCGAGCGTTACGACTGGAATGTTCTTATTGCAGCTGTTGAGCGCGTACTTGAGCGACTGCTGCAGGTGGTAGCCAATGTAGCCTTGCGACATTGCGCCGCAAACATCGAACGGCATGGACGGTGTTACGTCCTTGGCGGTCTCGGAGGCGAGCAGGATTCTGCCGACCTGCGGACCGTTTCCATGCACAACTGCGATTTCGTAGCCCATCTGGCTGATCTCAGCGATGTGCTCGCACGTCTTCTTTACAACTGCGAGCTGAGCCTCAGCGGTCGGCTCAGCCTTGCCAGACTGGAGCGCATTGCCGCCGAGCGCGATTACTAATCTGTCACACATACTTTTTCCTCTTTCTATAAATTTGATTAGAACCTTGAGTGGCTAGAAGTTCTCAGTGACGAGGACTGCTCAGCTAAAATTGCTACAAATCCTCTCTATTGACTGGGCATGACATGCAGCGAGGGCCTCCCCTGCCTCTCGACAGCTCGGCCGACGGCACTGTGAGCACCTTAATTCCTTTCTTGTCGAGCAGATCGTTCGTTACGTAGTTTCTTTCGTATGTAACGACCGTGCCAGGTGCGATGCAAAGCGTGTTCGATCCGTCGTTCCACTGCTCCCTCTGAGCAGCCAGCAGATCTCCGCCGCCGCAGCGAATGAGCTCTACAGCTGGAACCTTCAGCTCCAGCGCGAGGATTTTCTCGAGTTCATCCTTGACAGCGTTGAACTTCAGCTCTTCCTTGGAATCCATCGTGATTTCGTAAACGCCGAGCGGCCCCTCGATCTCCGGATGAATCGTGAACTTATCGTAGTCGACCATAGTGAATACAGTGTCGAGGTGCATGAACGCCCTGCTCTTCGGAATGTCGAATGCAAGAACTTTCTTGAACGTGCCATCGCGAAGGATGTTGCGAGCGAACATCTCAAGTCCCGATGTCGTAGTTCTCTGGGAAAGTCCGCAGGCTACGATATCCTTGGAGAGTACGAGCACGTCGCCGCCCTCGATTGAGTAGTTGTCTCTCAGGTCATACCACTGCTTGTTGTCCTCAGTCGCGAAATCTCTGTTGTATTTGTAGATGTATCTGAGGATGAGCGACTCGCGGCGACGAGCGTCCGTGTGCATGTGGTGGATGTTGATTCCGTCACCGACGCAAGCACCTGGGTCACGCGTGAAATACAAGTTCGGCATCGGGTCGGAAACGAATGGATAATCGTCGTTTACGATATCCATGAGCGAAGTCGCGTCCTTCGTCGCAACCTCGCAGCGCTTGATACCAGCGATGACCTTCTCGACCATTTCCTTTGGGGACATTTCGAGAAGATATGCGGTCATCGCGCTCCTCAGGCCCTTGGAGTTGATTTTGCTGAGGTTCAGGAATTCATTTACGAACTGAATCTGAATCTCTGGGTTTGCCATCGCCTTGGCTGCCTCGTCAACATAGTAGACAACTTCTACTCCGTTTTGGCGGAGAACCTCAGCGAATTTGTCGTGTTCTTCCTGGGCAACCTTCAGATATGGGATGTCGTCGAAGAGAAGCCTCTCAATCGTCGACGGTGTCAATGCCTCGAGCTCAAGCCCTGGCCTATGCAGCAATACCTTGTTTAGCTTTCCGATTTCGGAAAAATTATGGATACCAGGATACATTTCTTTTTCTCCTTTTTTCTATATCGAATTTTTTATCCGATAGTTGCTACGACTACAGCCTTGATTGAGTGCATTCTGTTTTCTGCCTCATCGAATACCTTGGAATGTCTGGACATGAATACTTCGTCCGTAACCTCGCGGATGTCGTAGCCGAGTTCCTTCTGCTCAGCAGCCATCTTTGTCTCGAAGTTGTGGAATGAAGGCAGGCAGTGCAAGAAGATTACGTCTTCGTTCTCTGTCTTGTCAAGCATTTCCTTTGTTACCTTATATGGTGTGAGGAGTCTAACTCTCTCTGGAATCTGATCCTCTTCGCCCATGGAAGCCCAGATGTCTGTGTAGAGAACGTCTGCGCCCTTGAGGCAGGATTCGTCGCTGCTAACTTCGATAACTGCACCAGTCTCAGCTGCAACCTCGTTTGCTCTCTTGAGTGCGTCAAGATCGATCTGGTCAACGAGCTCCTGTGGACCGTATGCTACGAAGTGCATTCCCATCTTCGCGCAGCCGTACATCCAAGCGTAGGACATGTTGTTTCTAACGTCTCCGCAGAATACAACCTTAACCTTGCTGAGCGGCTTTGCTACGTGCTCTTCGATTGTGAGCATGTCTGCGAGGATCTGAGTTGGGTGGTCGATGTCAGTCAGGCCGTTCCAAACAGGTACGCCAGCGTTTGCTGCGAGCTCCTCAACTACGGACTGCTCGAAACCTCTGTATTCGATACCATCAAAGAATCTGCCCAGAACCTTTGCTGTGTCTGCGATTGATTCCTTCTTGCCCATCTGTGAGCTCTTGCTGTCGAGGTAAACAACGTGTGCTCCCTCGTCAAGTGCAGCAACTTCGAATGAGCATCTTGTTCTAGTTGAAGTCTTTTCGAACAAAAGAACGATGTTCTTGCCCTTGAGGACTTCGTTGTGGATGCCTGCACGCTTCTTTGCCTTGAGGTCGTGTGCCAGGTCGAGCATGTAACGAATTTCCTCCGGTGTAAAGTCCATGAGTGTCAAAAAGCTTCTTCCCTTCAAATTAACTGCCATAATTATGTCTCCTTTTCGCATATAAAATTTATTTGTTACTAATTATTAACATTTCGTGTGTCCTTTACCTAAATAAATTGTACTATATTTTGAGCAAAAAAAAAGTACCAGCCACGATTATATTTCGTGTGCCAGTACCTGCTCTAGGATTCGCACTCCCTCCGCGAGGCGCTCTTCGCTCTCGTATGTGAAGTTGATGCGGATGTGGTCGCGACCGCCGTTTTTGAGTGGGTAAAACACATAGCCTGGAATCAGTGAAATGCCAGCCTTGTATGCCCTCTCCACGAATTCCTTGCTGTCCACGCCATCTGGCAATTTGCACCAGATATACTCACCACCGCGCGGGCGAAAATACGAAATTCCGTACTCTTTCATTCCGTCGAGTGCATCGCAGACTAACCTTTGCTTCCTGCTATTTGACTCGCAAATCTTTTCCAAAACCGTATAATACGTGCCGTCCTCCAAATACTCCGCAATGAGCTTTTGCGAAATCCAGTCGACGGACATCATCCGCACGGACACCAGATAGCTCAAACTCTCAATGAAGTCCCGGTTTGCCACTACGAATGCCAGCGTCAGGCCCGGCACAAATGTCAGAGAAAACGAATAGATATAAATCACATTTCCCATCGTGTCAAGCGACTTGATTGGCGGAAGCTTTGGTCCATCGTACACGAGCTCCGAGGCTGCATCCTCTTCAACAATCGGAATTCTATATCTATTGGAGAGCTCAATAATCTTTTCTCTTCTCGCCAGGCTCAGCACCGTGCTCGTCGGGTCGTGAAAGCTGGAATTGACATATATGAGCCTTGGGTGCATCCTGCAAAGCAGCTCCGCGAGCGCATCCGTGTCCATTCCGTCTTCGTCAACTGGCACAGTCATGACCTTTGCACCCGCAAGTTCCATCGTCCTATAAGCATCTGGCGACACTGGCTCCTCCATCACAACGACATCTCCCGGTTTGACGAGCAAAGTAACGATGAAGTCAATGGCTTGGTTTGTCTCGGTTAGAATTTGAATCTGCCCAGTCGTCGCCTTGACTCCCTTCGTTCCGAGGAAAGGAATTAGCTTTTGGCGAAGTGCCTTGTCACCCTTGTAGGGACTGTAAAAGTATTGCGTCTTGCCCTCGTCGCAAATTATGCGGGCAAGCCTAGCTGCCACATCCTGCTCGTCGTACATGCCTGGGCTCGGAAGTCCGCTGCCCATGGAAATCTTGTCCTTGTTTGCGAATCTCTGGAAAATATCGTCAAACGTGACCTCCATGTCAAGGTATCTTGCGGCAATTTCTGCCTTCCAGTTGACTTTCTTTGGGCGGTCGTCCTGGCTAGCCTCGCGCCTTCCCGCAACTATGTAGCCAACGCCTTGCCTAGAGCCAATCACGCCTTCTGACTTGAGCTCGGCATAGGCCTTGGAGACGGTGTTTCTGTGCACGCCGAGAATCTGTGCCAGGGCTCGCTCCGATGGCAGCACGCTCGCAAGTGCAAGCTCGCCCGTGAGGATTTCTTGCTTGATCTGTCCAGCAATCTGCATGTATGTTGGAATTTTTGAGTCGTGGTTAATATTAATCTTCATGTTGTTCCTCTCTCGGCGGTTTCTGTCCGTGGAACTGGTAGTAGCAAACCTCCATGCGGCCGTTGTAAAGCTTACGTCTGCGGTCTGCCTTGCGCCCGAGTTTGCCCTCGATTGTCTTATCTGCCGTGATTGCAAATAGCGACCACGTTGGGTTCTCAGTCAAAAAGCTCTTGTACGCCTTGTAAATCTTATCTATTGCTTCCTCGTCGCCGATTCGCTTGCCATAAGGAGGATTCGTAACGATTACACCACCTGCGCTCTTTGTCCTCATGTTTGCGATGTCACTTACACCGAACTTGATGATATCGTCAACGCCCGCCGCCTCGGCGTTTGCCTTGCAAGCCTTGATGGCAGCCGGGTTTATGTCCAGTCCGAATATCTTCGGGGCTGCCTCGTTATCTATGGCCGCAAACGCCGAGGCTCGCTCTTCCTTCCAGAGCCTGTCTGGAATAGCGGGCCAGTCCTGGCTGACAAAGCTCCTGGATATTCCCGGTGCGATGTTACGGGCTATCAGGGCGGCCTCTATCGGTATCGTTCCCGAACCGCAGCACGGGTCAGTTAGGATTCTGTCTTTTTTCCAGAACGATAGCATGAGCATGGCCGCCGCAAGAGTCTCCTTGATCGGGGCTTCCACGCTCGCCTGTCTATAGCCTCTCTTATGCAGGCCTGGGCCTGTCGTGTCGAGCGTGACAGTCACCCTGTCCTTGAGTATCGTGATCTTGATGTCGTACAAAGCCCCGCTCTTCTCAAAGTGTGATAGCCCGTAAGCTTCCGAAAGCCGCTCAACTACAGCTTTTTCAGCCACGGACTGGCAGGCGGGCACACTAGAAAGCTGTGACTTGACTGAGCTTCCGTTCATGATAAACTTGCCGTCTGTCGGTATCCACTCCTCCCAGGCTATGCCCTTTATCTGCTGGAAAAGCTCCTCAAATGTCACAGCCGTAAACTCCGCAAGCCTTATCTGCACTCGGTCAGCTGTCCTCAGCCACAGGTTCGCACGCACGATGGCTCTCTCGTCGCCCATGAACGTGACCTTGCCGTCCTCTGTTTTTATAATCTTGTATCCGAGAGCCTCTATCTCTCTTCTGACAACAGCCTCCAGTCCGAAGGTCGCCGTCGCTATCAATTCTAACTTCATAGCTAAAAAATGCGTCCCTTTCGGGACGCAACCCTTTCTATAGATAAGGTGCTCTCTTGTTGAGCGAATTGTTTTCGAGCTTTTCCAAGATATCCAGCGACTTGCCTGTACCGATTGCAACGCAGGACTTTGGATCCTCAGCGATGTTAACCTTGATGTCTGTTCTTTCCTGAATTCTCTTATCGATTCCGTACAGAAGTGCACCGCCGCCTGTAATCGTGATGCCGCTGTTGCTGATGTCAGCAGCAAGTTCTGGTGGCGTAATCTCAAGGACATTATGAACTGCATCGCAAATCACATTGAGCGATTCTTCGAGTGCATCCATCATTTCCTCTGAGGAAACCGTTACAGTCTTTGGAAGTCCTGTAACAAGGTCACGACCCTTGCATTCCATGGAAACAGATTCTTCTCTAGGGAATGCTGTGCCGATGCTCATCTTGAGCTCTTCTGCGGTTCTCTCACCAATGTAGAGCTTATGCTCTTTTCTCATGTATTTGATAATCGCCTCGTCAAACTTGTCGCCTGCCATCTTGACCGATGTCGAAGCAACGATTCCACCGAGCGAAATAACTGCGATATCTGTCGTGCCACCGCCGATGTCGATAACCATGATGCCGTCTGGCTTGGAAATGTCAAGTCCAGCGCCGATTGCTGCTGCGACTGGCTCTTCCATGAGGAATACATCTTTGCCGCCTGCCTGAGTTGCCGCCTCGCGAACAGCTCTCTTTTCTACTTCTGTAACACCGCTAGGTACGCAAACCATGATCTTTGGGCGGAAAAATCTGCCGCTTCCGCATGTCTTTCTGATGAAATACTTGAGCATTCTCTCAGTGATGTCGTAGTCGGAAATAACGCCGTCCTTGAGTGGACGAACTGCCACGATGTTCGCTGGAGTTCTGCCGAGCATCTGACGAGCCTCCTCGCCAACTGCCAGAATCTCATCTGTGTCATTGTTAATTGCAACAACAGAAGGCTCGTTGAGCACGATTCCTTTGTTCTTTATGTATACGAGCACATTCGCCGTGCCCAGGTCAATACCAACCTCTGACGCAAATCCCATATTAATCTCCTTTTTTTATATCAATTTTTTGCTTTTCCAAAGTAAATGTCAAACTATATTATACCTAATCTGCTATGCGTTTTCAAGATGTTTTTCTCGGCTCCCCTAAAGGGGAGCTGGCACCTGCCGCAGGCAGGTGAC
>CAVGSW010000061.1:0-7495 GCA_963631945.1 Flexilinea sp.
GTCCCGTCAAAACGACGAGCTTGTCGCGGGGTATCCTCACGTCGATATGCTTTAGGTTATTCTCGTTTGCACCTTTTATAATTATGTCTTTTGACATTCTACAACCTTACCTTATATTCAAAAATCTGATCACGCAGCTCTGCCGCTCTCTCGAACTGAAGGTCCGCCGCTGCGATTTTCATTTCCTTTTCTAACTTGCCAATGTAGTCGTGAAGTTCTTTCTTCGTGAGCTCGAGCGGGCTCTTGCCTTCGTACGACTCCATCGTCGGCTCTGCAACCTTCGTCGCCTCGATGACCGCTCGCACCGACTTCTTGACTGTCGCTGGCGTGATTCCGTGCGCCTGGTTGTACGCGTCCTGAATCTGGCGCCTTCTCTCGGTCTCCTTGATGGCAACGTCCATGGCCTTGCTGATTCCGTCAGCGTACATGATAACGCGTCCGTTCACGTTACGCGCCGCTCTGCCTATCGTCTGGATGAGCGACGTCTCCGTCCTCAGGAAGCCTTCCTTATCCGCATCGAGTATCGCCACGAGCGAAACCTCTGGTATGTCCAGACCTTCTCTCAGCAAATTGATTCCGACCAAAACGTCGAATTCCCCGAGTCTCAGGTCTCGAATTATCTCCATTCTCTCCAGCGTGTCGACTTCCGAATGAAGGTATCTGACCTTGATGTCTACGCCCTTGAGGTAATCCGTGAGGCTCTCCGCCATCTTCTTCGTCAAAGTCGTCACGAGAACTCGCTCGCCGCGAGCCGTCGTTCTGTTGATTTCGCCTATGAGATGGTCAATCTGTCCTTCCGTTGGAACGACTTCAATCGGCGGGTCGAGAAGACCAGTCGGTCTGATGATCTGCTCCGCATTAACTCCGCCAGAAACCTCTTTCTCGTAGGCCGCTGGCGTTGCGCTGAAGAACACTGCCTGGTTCACAAGTCCGCTGAACTCGTCGAACGTCAGCGGCCTGTTGTCAAGCGCCGATGGCAGGCGGAATCCGTATTCCACCAGCGAAGACTTTCTCGAGCGGTCGCCTGCGTACATCGCCCTCAGCTGCGGGAGCATTACGTGCGACTCGTCTATTATCAGTAGAAAATCTTCTGGGAAGTAGTCTATCAAGGTATATGGGCGGCTGCCCGCAGGCAGACCGTTCAGGTGCCTCGAGTAGTTCTCGATTCCCTTGCAGCTGCCGACTTCTCTGAGCATTTCGAGGTCGTAGCGCGTCCGCTGCTCTATTCTCTGCGCCTCGAGGAGCTTGCCTCTGTCCTTGAACCACTGAATTCTCTCCTCCAGCTCCTCGTCGATTGTGACGAGCGCCTTTTCCATTTTCTCGGGCGACGTTACGTAATGCGACGCTGGATAAATCGCGATGTGGTTTCTGATGCCGATTATTTCTCCCGTAATCGGGTTGATTTCCTTGATCGTGTCAACTTCGTCGCCGAAGAGCTCGACTCTGACCGCCGACTCTGCGCCCGCTGGGTAGATGTCGATTACATCGCCGCGCACGCGGAAGCTGCCTCGCTCAAATGCCATATCGTTGCGAACGTATTGAATGTCCACGAGCCTGCGGAGGATGTCCTTGCGCGGCTTCTCCATGCCTGGTCTGAGCGAAAGCATCTGATTTTCGTAGTCGAACGGACTGCCGAGTCCGTATATGCACGAGACGGAAGCTACTATTATAACGTCTCGTCTCTCTGCAAGTGCTGCTGTGGCCGAGTGGCGGAGCTTCTCGATTTCGTCGTTGATGTCTGAGTCTTTTTCTATATATGTATCCGTCGAAGGCACGTATGCCTCTGGCTGGTAGTAGTCGTAATAACTAACAAAATACTCCACCGCGTTCTCTGGGAAAAACTCCTTGAACTCGCCGTGAAGCTGTGCTGCTAATGTTTTGTTGTGGGAGATTACAAGCGTTGGCTTCTGCACGCGCTCTATGAGGTTGGCCATCGTGAATGTCTTGCCCGAGCCCGTTACGCCCATGAGCGTCTGGTACTTTTTCCCCGCCTCGATGCCACGGACGAGTTTGTCCACTGCCTCGGGCTGGTCGCCCATCATCTTGTATTCCGAATGTATCTTGAAGTCCATTTTATCTCGTCGGCGTGTTGTAGAATCTGCCGTTGATTTGCTCTGTGTTTATAACGTTGATAAATGCGTGCTCGTCGATTTCTTTGATGGCTGCGATGACTTTGTCAACTTGCTCTCTGCCAACTACCGAGTAAAGGATGTGCCTGTCGGTGCCCTCGTAGCAGCCCTTGCCTTCAATCAAAGTCGCATCATGGTTCGTGAGTTCTCTGATTTTGCCGTAGACCGCCGTCGGTTGGTCCGTGATGATGAACAGCGTATCCTTCTGATAGCGTTTGAACATCGTCGACAGAATTTGCGTGCTCGTGAACTGGAAGATTATCGAGTAGAGTGCCTTGTCGAATCCGAACAAAATGCCTGCAGTCACGAGGATTACAGCATTCGCGGCAAGAATATAATTCCAGACATCTATGCCCTTTTTCTCGGAAAAATATATTGCGATAAAGTCTGTGCCGCCGCCGCTTGCTCCGCTGATGAGTGCAATGCTGATTGCAACGCCGTTGATGATTCCACCAAAAATCGCGATGAGCAGGATGTCGTATGTGATCGTCACTGCTGGGAAAATATCCGTCAGGAAGCTGGACAGAAACACCAAATAAAACGAATAAATCGTAAATTTCTTGCCGATGTACTTGAATCCGATATACGCTGGAATCAAGTTAAACGGGATATAGAGTGCGGAAAATGGCACGCTTATGTGCAGGTATGTGTGGAAAATCTGCTGAATGAGCAGCGAAAGTCCGCTGAATCCGCCTGGAAACAGCCCGCCTGTGTTGACGAAGCTCTTCAGGTTGAACGCAACGACCGCTGACGCAAATGTCAACGCAATGAACATTTTCAGTTCGCCTTTTAACTTTGATTGCTTCTCTGTTTTCAACTCATTCGCCCCTCTTCCATTTTTTATTGCTAGAGCTCGCGCCTGCCTTCCATCGCCTTCAGCAATGTCACTTCGTCTGCGTATTCGAGGTCGCCGCCTACTGGAATGCCGTGTGCGATTCTGCTGACCTTGATTCCGCTCGGCTTAATGAGCCTTGCGAGGTACATCGCCGTCGCTTCGCCCTCGATATTCGGGTTCGTTGCGATGATGAGTTCCTTCACGTCGTTTGCCTGTAGGCGCTTGAGAAGCGGCATCAGGTTGATGTCCTCTGGGCCGATGCCCTCCATCGGCGAGATTACGCCGTGAAGCACGTGATAAAGCCCATTGTACTCCTTGATTCGCTCCATCGCCATGACATCCTTCGGGCTCTCGACTACGCAGATTTGATTTGGATCTCTGCTCGGGTCTGAGCAGATCGCGCACGGATCTTCGTCCGTGAGATTGCCGCAGACTGAGCAATATTTCATCTCTTTTTTAGCTGTGGTGATTGCGTCTGCAAGCTGATTTGCCTCTTTGTCATCGAGCGAAAGGATGTAAAATGCGAGTCTCTGCGCTGTCTTGCTACCGATTCCCGGGAGCTTGCTCATCTCGTTTATTAGTCTTGCTAAAGGTTTGGGATATCCTCTCATGTTTTCTATCCTTCTTCTTGTGCTAATATGTCCTTACATTCCGAGTCCTGGGATGTTGAGGCCGCCCGTGAGCTTGCTCATCTCGTTGTTGGAGATTTCGTCAATCTGTCTGAGGCCTTCGTTGATGCAAACCATTACGAGGTCCTGGAGCATTTCAACATCGTCTGGATCAACGACTTCTGGCTTGATCTCTAACTTTACGATTTCCTTTTTGCCGTTTACGACTGCCTTTACCGCGCCGCCGCCAGCTGTTGTCTCGATTTCTTTCTCTTCAATCTCTGCTTGCATCTGTTCCATCTGTCTTTGCATTTGCTGCATCTGAGCGAGTTGCTTCTGCATGTTGCCTCCGCCCATGCCGCCCATGCCTTGCTTTGATGGCTTCTTGCCAGCTCTCATTCCTTTTCCCATTTTATATTTCCTCCTATTGTTCTCTTGTTAATCGATTTCTATGTCTATACCGAGGATTTCGCTCGCTTGCTGTGCGAGTTTCGCGTCCTCGTCAGCCGTGTCTTGTTGTGTCGTTGGCTCTGCCATCATGCGCTCTTTCTCGAGTTCGGACTCGACGCAACATACCATCTGCAGATGGTGGCCGATTTTGTCTTTCATGATTTTCTCGATCAAATCGCGCTGCTTCTCAGCAAAGCTTTTCGCAAAAGGTGTCTTTGCGAGCAGTGTGAAGCTCTTCTCGCCAATGTGAATCAGCTCGGTGCTGGACCTTAGAATGTTGAAGCTACCCACCTCGTTCTCTCCTGTCTCGAATACCTGTTGCCAGAGCATATCGTTCGCCCTGCGGTCGTCTGGGCCGCCTGGCGTTGCTGCAGGCTTCTTGGCCTGTGGCTTCGGCTGTGTATTCTGCGCCCTTGGCTTCTCTATTTGCGCTGGCTTCGGATTCACCACAGGCTTCGGCGCAACCTTCTCTACACGCTCTACCACCTTGGTCTCTCGCACTGGCTCAGACGCCGCGATGTTAACCAGCGCCAGCTCCAGCAGAACCCTCGGCTGCGTAGACCACCGCGCCTCGCCGATTGCCTTCGACAGCACGAGAATCGCATCGTTTATCTCGTCCATAGAAATATGGTCGCTCTGCGCCTTGATTTTCTGTATGTTCTCCGCGGACATGTTCAGCATCTCCTCGGGATCCCTCACGAACTTCGCAATCATGAGGTTGCGATAGAACGTCATCCAGTCCTTCATCAGCGTCCGAACATCCTTGCCGTCCGCCAGAGCCTCATCCAGCAGCCGCAGTCCGCTCGAAACATCGTGCACTGACGCTGCTTCCGTCAGCTCGATGAAGAAATCCTCACCTGCCGTTCCTATGTATTCCAAAACCTCCTCGCGGGAGATTTCCTTGCTTCCTGATGCAAGCACCTGGTCGAGAATGCTCAGTCCGTCTCTGACCGAACCATCTGCGCAGTTCGCCACGAGCCTGAGCGCGCTGTCCTCGATGTGCACGCCCTTCTCATCGCAGATTCGCCTCATGCCGCCCAGAATCAGGTTCAGCGGCACGCGCTTGAAGTCGAACTTGAGACAGCGCGAAAGTATCGTCTGCGGGAGTTTCTGCGGTTCCGTCGTCGCCAGAATGAACATTACATCCTCTGGCGGCTCCTCGAGCGTCTTCAGCAGTGCGTTGAACGCTCCCGCCGAAAGCATGTGCACCTCGTCTATGATGTAAACTTTTTTTCGTCCGATAGCTGGTGGATATTTCACGCTCTCGCGAAGCTCTCTGATGTTGTCAACGCCGTTGTTGGACGCTGCGTCGATTTCGACGACGTCCATGAAGTTGCCCTGACTGATAGCCTTGCAGTTCGCGCACTCGCCGCACGGCCGCCCTTCAGCATCTGGAGCGAGGCAGTTCACGCCCTTTGCCAGAATTCTCGCCGTCGTCGTCTTGCCCGTTCCGCGCGTCCCGCAGAAAAGGTAAGCATGGCCGACCGTGTTCGTCGCAATCTGGTGCTTCAGAATTTTCACGATATGTTCTTGTCCCAGGATTTCGTCGAAAACCTCTGGCCTCTCAGCCCTGTAAAGTGCAGTGTACATCGCGCTTCCTTTCTATCAAAATCTCGATATGTCAAATACATGATAAATTGTCTAACATTTATCTGCTTATCTTCTAATGAAAAAATTGCCCTTAGAGAGCCGCGCTAGGCGATGGAGAAGGCTTATCTGCGGCACATAAGAACTTCCGCTTATTGCTGCTTCCTTCCGGACCTGACAAGGTTCACGGCATCCCATTGCGCAGGACCCAAACCAAGCCAGGCGAAGCTCTCTAAAGGCAATTCAATCTAACAAGTATTGTAGCACAGAACGAGCTCGCGGTCAAGACCTTGATTGCCGCACGCGCGTCCTACATGAGGTCCTTAATAACTTCTGCGGCAATGAGCAGGCCCGCCGCCGCCGGCACGAAACTGATGCTCGCGGGCGTTCTGCTCCCTGTGTTCACAGGCCCCTCCTCAGAGTACAGAACCTTAACTCCGCGAACGCCCCGCTTCTTCAGCTCGCGGCGGATTACCCGAGCCAGCGGGCACACCTTCGTCTTCTCGATGTCCGCAATTTTGAACGCGGACGGATCGAGCTTGTTCCCAGTTCCCATCGAGGAGATGGCCGCGGTGCCCGCCGCCTTCGCCCTGCAAATTATCTCGAGCTTCGCCGTGACATTGTCCACCGCGTCCACGATATAGTCATACTCCGCAAAGTCGAATTCGTCTGCACTTTCAGGCAAATAAAAGCACTGGTACGCGTTCACCTCAATGTCAGGATTTATGGAGAGCATCCTCTCCCGCATAACCTCGACCTTCGGGCGCCCAACCGTCTCCGTCGTCGCAATAATCTGCCTGTTTATATTCGTAATGTCGACCGTATCCTTGTCGATGATGTCGATTCTTCCGACGCCGCCTCTGCACAGCGCCTCGCAAACATAGCCGCCAACGCCACCAACGCCGATGACCAGCACCCGCGCCCCGTTCAGCCGCTCCAGCGCCTCCGCCCCAACGAGCTTCCGCGTCCTATCAAACCTATCCGCCATTCACTCACCCGCTTTCAAAAGGATTTTAAACAATATCTGCTCCACAGTTATAAGAAATGCGCCGAAAAAATCGTCTGTGGCTAGGCGGCAAGGCATTCGCAAGCGGAGCATAGTAACCGTAACGCCGTCGTCGTATGCGATTTTCTCGAACTCGCGAATCATCGCAAGCGCAACGCCCTGCTTCTTGTACAGTGGATGACTTCCTTGTTCTCAGTTATCTCGCGAGTCGTAAGCTTTCTAATCACTCTTTCCATTTCGCACCTCCGATTCTAATTTAGCCACTCTATAATTGTATTTTCGTCGATTATTTCAATCCCAAGTTCGCGGGCTTTTTTGTTCTTGCCCGAAGTCGAGGTAATGTCGTTATTAATAAGGTAAGAAGTCTTCGCGCTGACCGAGCCTGCGACCTTGCCGCCCGCCTTCTCGATCTCCGCCTTGAGCTGGTCTCTATTCTCGAAGTTGTTCAGCGAACCTGTTATGACAAATGTCTTGCCAGCGAGCGCATCCCCTGCCGCCTCGAAGCTCTGGTCAAGCTCAACCTCTGCAAGTAAATCGTCCACAATTCGCCTCTTCTCAGGGTTCGCAAAGAACTCAAGGAAGGCATCCGCCATTATATCACCAAAGCCTTCAATGCCGAGGATTTCATCTCGCGTCAGGCTCTCAAGTCTATCCCATTTGTTCTCGCAATAGTTTGCAAGCACGCGGGCGTTGGCAACACCGATGTTCGGGATTCCGAGGCTATAGAGAAGCCTTGCCATGTCGGTCTTGCGAGCTTTCTCGACTGAAGCTTTGAGATTCTTAAACGATTTATCTCCGAAGCCCTCCATCTGAGTAATCTCGTCCTTGTAATCGTCCACATGGAAAATATCCGAAAACTCCTTGATGAATCCGCGGGCGA
>CAVGSW010000062.1:0-7409 GCA_963631945.1 Flexilinea sp.
TCTTAATCAGGGTGTCCAGGGTTCGAACCCCTGATGATCCACCAAAGTAAAAAGAAGATTTTCGATTGAAAATCTTCTTTTTTTATCTAAAGTATCCCAAGAAGGGGTTCGAACCCCTTAACTCTTATACGTTTTCGCCTTTAACAATCTTATCGCCCTGCTCAACCACGAACTCCTTCAGGCGAAGTACGTGCGCGTCCGCAACACTACGTGCGACTTCTGGATCGCCGCTGAGAACCGCATCCAGAATCTCCTGATGCTCGTTAGGCATGTTCTGATATCTAGAGAAATCCTCGTAGTAGATGTATCTAAATCTCAGCGCGAGCTCCTGCACCTGATTTATCATCTGGATGAGCGTCTTGTTGCCGCTGCAATCTACGATGAGCTTGTGGAAAATCTCGTCTTCCTCGATGATTTCTTCAGTTGCGCCAGACTCGACCGCATCTCTATATGCGTCGATGGAGTGCTTGAGCGCCTCGATTTCCTCCTCGGTGATTCTCTTGGAAGCAAGGCCAGCCGCCATGCCTTCGAGGAATTCACGAACCTCGAGGACGTCTACCATATCCTTGATGGAAATCTCGGAAGCATAAGCGCCGCGTCTCGGCTCAATGCTCACGAGTCCTTCCTTCTCCAACTTACGAATTGCCTCTCTGATTGGCGTTCTGCTCACGCCCATGTCATCAGCAAGCTCAACCTCCATCATGCGCGTTCCTGGCGGGATTTCGCCTATCATGATCTGTCTCTTGAGCTCCTCGTACACGATTTCTCGCAGTGGCTTGTGGTTCTGCAAATCAAAATTTAACATCTCTACTTCCTCCGATATTCCGTATCTCGTATCGTTTGCGTCCAATAAGCTTCGTAGCCCTGCTTCCTGAGAGAGAGGCAAGCGCTCTTCGCTTCTGCATACGTGTCGTAAATCGCAAACACGGTCGGACCGCTCCCGCTCATCAGAACCTGTCTAACACCTTCGGTGCTCTGCATCTTCTCCTTGAGCTCGCGGACTCTCGAATAATGCGCCAGCGTGTACTCCTCGAGGACATTGGCCATCGCCGGCAAAATTTTATCGTCTTCTTCTGTCTTGAGGCCTTCTATCAAAGCCTGCATATCTGGTCTAGCATGTATCTCACACGAGTCTAAGCCCGTGAATACTTCTTTGGTCGAAACTCCGAACGAAGGCTTGGCCAGGACTATGTGCTTCCTGAGCCCATGCCTGAGTGCTGTCAGCTTCTCGCCCGTCTCCTCGCAAAATGCGCATCTGTATCTCGTGTTGTGCACCAATACGAGGAAAGGCACATCCGCCCCGAGCTTTTCGCCGAGCTCGCAGAGCTGCCACGTGTTCAGCCTCATCTTCCAAAGTTTGTTCAGTGCAACCATCACAGCTGCGGCGTTTGCGCTTCCGCCTCCGAGACCAGCTGCAACTGGAACGTTTTTCTCTATGTCTATCGTAAGCCGCCCATTTGCACCAGCCTTCTCAGCCATCAGCATCGCGGCCCTATATGCGAGGTTCTTGTCTCCCGATGGCAGATACGGTTTGCCTGGATCAAGGCAAATCTCGAGCGCAGGCTGCGTCCCTGTCTCGGTCTGTGCCCCATCTTCAGGCTCGGTTTCCGCACCAAGCTCGCCCTGCCAGCGAATCGTAATATCGTCCGCCAGTCCCGTCTTCTGCATCACGGTTTCGAGGCGGTGGTATCCGTCCTCTCTCACCCCGAGCACATCGAGCGCAAGGTTAATCTTCGCATATGACTTGATTTTCATTTATTTCTTCTTGCCCTTTTTGCCTTTTTTCGCCTTCTCAGCCCAAATTCTCTTTTGTTCCTCTTCAGCCAGCTTTGCCTCGTAAATAGCCTTTCTGCCAGACTTGTACTTGCCACCTGCTGCTGCGATTGGACGCGGACCCTTTACGTGGTAATTGCCATCATCATAGTATTCGTCCTCATCGTCTTCTTCTGCCTGTGCAGCTGCTTTCTTCGCAGCCTTCTCAGCTCTCTTCGCCTTTTCCTTCTGGTCTTTTTCTACTATTTCTTCTACGGACTTGCCCGTCTTCTTAGCTTCCTTGTAAGGGTTGACCTTTTCTTCCTTTTGCTGCGTGTTCTGGCCTGCCTGCTTCTGCGCGCCCTTCGCACTTACTACCATGATGATACCGAACATACCGAACATCATGCCTGTATTTATCAGCATGTTGAGGTTCTGGTTGACTGTCTTGAACGTTACGGACTGTGCCGTGCCGAGCGTATTGCCATTATCATCAACAAAATCGCCAGAAACCGTTATTGTGTAATTTGAGTTCTGCTCAATGGTTACATCTTCATCTGCGTTATAATCAAACAAAACGAGAACTACGCCGGACTCCTGTGTTGAATACAGAACCATAATCGGAAGTTTGTTGCCTTCTTCATCTGTGAGCGTTACGTTGTTGTCGTTAACATCTCCAAGCTTCGACTGAGTGAATGTCGCATCGTTGAAGTACAGCTTGATGCCCATGTTCTCAACTGCGGTTCCAGTCGCGCCGTCCTTCGGATATGTGCTGTCGAGCACGAGCTTGCCCGCGCCAGCAGCTTCCTCAGCGAACGCAAATGTCGCCGTCATCATCACCAAAATTACTACAAGGCTCAAAATTTTGCCTAATTTTTTCATTGTTTCGTGTCCTCCGATTTCTGTTTTTCTGATTTTTATTTTCTGGACCTGTTTCAGTCCTTTGCTTTCTCTGCTTTTTTCTTTTCTCTTAGCTCACGGAAAAAGTCTCTGACTATCTCCTGGCACTCGGTCTTCAGCTCGCCCTCTGGCAGCTCAATAACCTCGAGCTGGTGGTTGAGCCTCTCGTCCTGCACGATGTTGAACACCGAACCGCAGCCTCCCGCCTTAGGGTCCATCGAACCGATGTAAAGCTTCTCGATTCGCGCCCACACGAGCGCGCCAGCGCACATGCTACATGGCTCCATCGTCACGTACATGTTGCAACCCGTCAGCCGCTTCCAGCCAAGACTCTCTCCGAGCACCCGCCCAGCCTGTCTGATTGCAATGATCTCAGCGTGCGCGGTCGGATCCATGTCCGTCAGCGTCCTGTTGTATCCACGTGCGATAATCTGTCCGTCTTTTTCTATGACGGCGCCAATCGGAATCTCTCCCGCATCCCGCGCCTTCTTAGCCTCTTCCAAGGCCTCCATCATAAACTTTTCCATACATCTAAAGATAATAGCACACTTCCGCCCAAGTTTCAACCAAAAACTTGCACTTTGCATACAAATCTATACAAAAACCACCCTATGCGTCGACGTAGGAGCGGTCGAATTCGATTACGGTTTGGAAGTCGGGGTTGTAGGCGGTGACCGCGTCGCTGAGGGTTTTGCGGATTTCCTCGCCGCTGATCTTGCAGCCTGGGATGAGCGCAACGTCGAATATTACGTTCGTGTGAGTCGGACCTGGTACGAGGCGTAAGTCATGGAAATTCAAAACTCCGTCCATATTTGAAATGGTATCCCTGAGAATCTGCTTCAGGGGCTCGCGGTTCGGATCGCTGACGTTGATTGGGTCCATGTGAACCGTGCAGCTTATGTGCAGTTTCCTTGCGACCTCGTGCTCGATATTATCGATCATGTCGTGGCTGACCATAACGTCGACCGCAGCATCAACCTCTGCATGCAGTGAAGCAAAGATTTTGCCAGGGCCGTAATTGTGCACCGCGAGGTCGTGAACGTCCAAGACACCATCGTGCTCAAGCGCAATCTCTTCGATTGCCTTGACAAGCTCTGGGTCTGGCGCTTCGCCAAGCAACGGACTAACCGTCTCACGAACCAAGCCAATTCCAGACCAAACGATAAACAGAGCAACCGCCACGCCCATGAATCCATCAATCTGCAGGTCACAAGAATGACCGATTAAAAGGCTCACGAGAACCGCTGACGTTGAAATTACATCGTTGCGGCTGTCTGCTCCCGTTGCCATCAGCGTAAGCGAATTAATTTTCTTGCCTGCGCTCACGTTGAACGAAGCCTGCCAAACTTTCACTACGATAGCAAGTAGCAGCACAACGACCGTCGTCATACTGAATTCCGTCGGCGTAGGGTCAAGAATCTTATCTATGGAGCTTTTGCCGAGTTCAATGCCAACTACTATAATAATGACGGAAACGAGAAGCCCCGCCAAGTATTCTATTCTCGCGTGTCCATAAGGATGCTCCTTGTCCTCTGGCATTGCAGCGAGCTTGAATCCTATGAGCGTAATAAGCGACGACGACGCGTCCGCCAAGTTGTTGATGGCGTCGGCGACGATGGCTATGCTGCCTGAGATCAAGCCTACGGCGATTTTCATCGCGCACAGCAGCGTGTTCGACAGGATTCCGACTACGCCCGCAACCTTGCCATACCTATCCCGAACCTCGGGGTTCTTCACATCCTCGTAATTACGGATTAACTTTCTAAATAAAAATTCGTTCATTTTCCTTCCTCCGATTTCAAACATTTTAGCACAGCGCCACCGCAACATCAATAATTTTGTTGCCCGTTTGGGATTTATCGGGTAAAATATATTTATTGAATTATGCGAAAGGAGGGTGCGCTCATGGTGATGGACATTGCGGTCTTCGCGATCTTTGTGATTTCAATATTTCTGTCGATGAGGCGAGGACTTGCGCTCATGGTGTCTGGGCTCATGAAAGGCATCGTTTCCGCAGTCGTAGCTTGGGTATTTTGCGACAACCTCGCAGATGCGCTGCTGAAAGTTACACCGATTCACGATTTTGTCGTCGGGAGAATCTCCGAGCAGCTCTCAGTCAGATGGGAAAGCTCCGCAATTTACAGCGACCTGCCGACCCTGTTCACGCAGGCTGGCAACAACTTCTCGGATACAATCATAACGGAAGGCGCCACGAAGCTTGCATGGCTTTTCCTTACAATCATAGGATTCCTGCTGATTTTCATCGGCATTCGCTTTGTTGGCTACCTAATTCAGAAGAACTTTTCGCATAAGGAGAGCGAGGGATTTATCGGATTCTCGGATAAACTGCTCGGCCTCGTCCTCGGCATAATTGTGGGGCTCTTCAATGTTTTGCTCGTCCTGGCTTTGCTACTTCCGATCTGCGGATTCGTGGCACCTGGGCTCAGCGAACAGCTCCCGACGTGGTTCGAAAGCTCGTACTTCGCCAAGGACATTTACGACAACAACCTGCTGCTGATACTAATTCGAGATTTTATTTGCTAAATTATTCGTTTAACCACTTGAATTTGCGAGGCGAGCGGTCTATAATGAGCATGTTGATGGCGCGCGAATAGCAATTTGATGATTCGCCAGCCGCCATTTATCGATTAAATTTAACATTTAACATAATAGAGGAAAATATTAAAAAGAGGAGATGTAATTATCATGTACAAAGAAGCAATTAGACCAGTTTGGGCGGAAATCAACCTGTCGAACCTGGATTACAACATCAAGCAGATCAAGCAGAAGATCGGCGACCGCGAGATGATCGGCGTTATCAAAGCAGATGCTTACGGCCACGGCAGTGTCAAGGTAGCAGAAGTTCTCAGAGAAAACGGCTGCAAGACATTCGCAATCGCTACACTTCAGGAAGCAGTAACGCTCCGTGAGGCAGGCGCAAAGGAAGAAATCATCATGCTTGGCCTTACTCCAGATATGTATGCAGACACAATCGTAAACTACGACATCACTCCAGTTGTTTGCTCCAGCGAGAACGCAGCGGCATTCGCAGCAGAAGCAAAGAAGGCAGGCAAGACTGTCAACGCTCTCATCGCTGTAGATACAGGCATGGGCAGAATCGGCTACCTCGCAGACGACCTTGAATACGCAATCGAAGATGTCAAGAAAATCGCTGCACTCGAGAATTTCCACATCAAGGGAATGTTCTCCCACATGGCAACAGCAGACGCATTCGACAAGACATTCTCGCACCAGCAGGAAGCAAAGTACAACAAGTTCTACGATGCACTCACAGCAGCAGGAATCGAGATTCCGTTCAGAACGCTCGCAAACAGCGCATCCATCATGGAACTCCCTACAGTTCACTTCGACGCATGCCGCCCAGGAATCATCCTCTACGGTTGCTATCCATCGGACGAAGTTGATGTAAACCAGCTTTCCATCAAGCCAGTTATGTCCATCAAGGCAAACATCGTTCACCTCAAGGACGTTCCAGTTGGCTTCTCCTGCGGCTACGGACGCAAGTTCATCGCAGAGCGCCCAAGCAAGATTGCAACTATCGCTCTCGGCTATGCAGACGGCTATCCTCGTCCATACTCCGCTAAGGCGAAAGTCATCGTAAACGGCGTAATCGCACCTATCGCAGGCAACATCTGCATGGACCAGTGCATGATCGACGTTACAGACGTTCCAGATGTTAAGGTCGGCGACGAAGTTATCATCATGGGTTCCGACGGCAAGAACACAATCCTCGCAGACGATATCGCCAACGCAACAGGCACTATCAACTACGAGATCACTTGCGCATTCGGTCAGAGACTTCCAAAGGTTTACGTAAAGTAGAGCCAAGTTAAGTTAAAAGTAAATTTTAATACCAGACCCTCGGTAAATCGCTTGCCGAGGGTTTTGATTTTCTGATAATTTTTGTCTGATTTTGTCGATGAATTTACCCGTGGTTTCGAGTTAGCCTAGGCTAACCGAAAACCGCATGATTTCAACGTTCTAGGTTAGTTTTTTTTTTAGAACATTTACGAAAATTGTTGACTTTGTATACAAGAAAGAGTAACATAATATACGTATAGCTTTGTTAATTTTCCAACGAAAACAAAGCTGTGCCCTATAATACTCAAGATGTAATAGTAAACTTGAAAAAGGAGGCAAAAAAGTTATGAAAACCAATGTCTCCCCTGCTAAAGGGGAAAACAACTTGGTCGCTTACGTGGCTTGCGCCGGCGCATCTGCTGGTAAGGCCAGAGCCGCAGAATTCGAATCCTGTGCTGATTTAATCGCAGCAGGTTTCAAGCGCGGTGAATGTAAGAGCGGCTGCTGTGGTATCGGCGATTGTATCAAGGCTTGTAAGCAAGACGCTATGAAGCTCGTTGATGGCAAGATCGTAATCGACGCCGAGAAATGCGACGGCTGCGGCGACTGTGCAGCTGAGGGCGTTTGCCCACAGCATCTGATCCACATGATCCCGAAGGACGCAACTAACTTTATCCCTTGTTCCTCCACGGAAGAAGACGATGAACTTGTTAGACAGACTTGCGGCTACGGCTGTATCGCTTGCGGCGAATGCGAGCGTGCTTGCCCAGAAGGAGCAGTTAAGATCATCGACAACCACGCTGTAATTGACTATGACAAGTGCGTAGGATGCGTTGCTTGTATGGTTAAGTGCAGAAAGAAAATCATCGTAGACACACTTCACGACCTGACAGCACTCAAGTCAAACGTAGCATTCGTTAAGTGCGCAGGCGATG
>CAVGSW010000063.1:0-7400 GCA_963631945.1 Flexilinea sp.
AACGTATGCCCAGCATGTGGCGCTGTGAACAAGAAACCTATTTATAAAAGAGTGTGGGTTTGGATTCTGGTCCTTATCGTGATTTGCGGCATTGGACTGAGCGGAGGAGATGACACAGATCCTGCAGACAGCGATGCTACGAATGATGTGACAAGCAGCGAAGTTGTTGACACATCGGACGATGAAAATGTAGGCGATGAGGATTCAGAAGAAGAGGAAAATGTGCCTCTTGAATACAGAAATGCTCTCGCTAAGGCTCAGATTTATGCCGAAACAATGTCAATGTCAAAGAAAGCAGTATATGAGCAGCTTGTATCTGAATACGGAGAAAACTTTGAGGAAGATGCCGCGCAATATGCGATTGATAATCTCGAAGGCATCAGCTGGAAGAAAAATGCTCTTGAGAAGGCAAAGACATATAGCGAAACTATGAATATGTCAAAGGCAGCCATTTACGACCAACTCATTTCAGACTATGGCGAGCAGTTCACTAAGAAACAGGCTCAGTATGCTATTGATCATTTAGAGTAGGCGCTAAGTACGCGCGATGGCAATAACATCTTTGCAAAGCACAATTTAACACCTAAGCATACGCACAGGCTCCGATACCCGCTATCGACGGCGGGCATCGGGGCTTTTCAGTTGTACTAAAAATTCGCACAACTGAAATTAGGTACAGCGTTATGAACAGCGAGTCAGTTGGTTACATGTTGTAACCAACTGAGAAAGCGTGACAAATTGTCGCGTTTTGAAACTGTACGAAAATCACAAAATATTTAATTTGGCACAATTTGGCAAAAAGTGCTTGATTTTCCCACGCAGATGTTGTATGATATTGTCATAATCTGGATTTGAAGAGAGGAGAAAAATTATGGCTAAATATCAATTCGCTAGCAAGCTAATGTTTGCAATTGTAATGCACGATGCACAAGCGTGTAAGCAATTTATTGAAATGGTTTTTCCGGAAAAGAAAGTAGAAAAAATAAGATTCCCTGAGATGCCTGATGGCGAGGCAGGTACAATGCGCGAGTATGTTGTAGAAGTTGAGAAAACGATTTTGACCGGAATCAATTCAAAATCTGTGCGACTCGATGTGCTCTTTGAGGGAGACGAGAGAGTTTACGACATCGAGATGCAGCTGCAAAAGGAAGATGAAGTGCCGAAGCGCAGCCGATATTACCACATGGCAATCGCACGAAATTCTCTTAAGATTGGTGAGACATACGACAAGCTGAAGACAGGGTATGTAATATTTGTTTGCTGCTTTGATCCATTTGAAAAAGGTGAGCCCGTGTACCGCTTCGAGATGTATGATAAAAAATTACAGTTGCAATTAGGCGATGGTTCGAGTACAATAATCTTAAATACGAAGTGTCCGAAGGTGGCAGTGCCTGAGGAGCTTGAGGCTTTCTTTAACTTTGTGAACACGGGGGAGGTTGACGAGAGCGACGAATTCGTGACATATCTCGGCTCACGGTTGGAGGAAGCAAGTGAAGATGAGGAGGTGGACCGAATCATGACGATTGAGGAAGAAATGAGATTCCAGCGCGCGATGGCAGAAAAGCGGGAGAAGGAAGCTTTCGCTAATGGTCGTGCGGAAGGCGAGCAGGCAGGAGCTGTGCAAAAAAGTCAAGAGATTGCAACGAATCTGAAGGGGCTCGGCCTTCCAACCGAGCAGATAGCTACGTCAACGGGCCTTTCAAAAGAAGAAATCGAAAGGCTATAGGCCGTAGGCGGAGCTACACAAAAGTTGTTTGAAAAAAATATATGAAAAATTAGCGAAAAAAGGGCTTGACAGGGTCCTTTTTTTGTTGTATTATTTTGCCTGTGCTTCACTTTGATAACTCGTTAACTCGTTAACTCGTGAAAGTGCGATAAGGCAAATAGCGAATTCGGGCGGGTAAATAGTTAAGCACAATCAAAAGCTAATATGAAAAGGTTATTTCAATAGCCGGCATTTAAAAATCAAAAAATTAAAAATTTGAAATTTCTAGGAGGAAAGAAAAATGAAACTCAGAAAATTTATTGTACTTGCACTCGCTCTCATGCTTGCTGTAACAGCTGTTTGCCTGACAGGTTGCGGCGACGACTCAACTGCTACAACTGATGAGCAGGAAACATTCGTAGTTGGTCTTGACGACACATTCGCACCTATGGGCTTCCGCGATGAAGACGGCAACCTCGTTGGATTCGATATCGACCTTGCGACAGCAGTTGCAGAGGAAATGGGCGTAACTGTTGAATTCAAGCCAATCGACTGGGATGCAAAGGAAACAGAACTCAAGGCTGGAACTATTGACTGCGTATGGAACGGCATGTCCATCACTCCAGAGAGACAAGAAAACATGGCACTTTCCAACAAGTACCTCAACAACAAGATCGTCATCATGGCAGCTGCAGATTCCGACATTGACGTAACAAGTGCTGAGGATCTTGCAAACGTAAAGATCGGAACACAGGCTGACTCTTCCGCACTCGAAATGCTCGAGGCAAACGAGGCTTACGACAGCTTCAAGGATAACATTTCCGAATACAAAACATACGACATCGCTGTTATGGACCTGAAGGCTGGCAGAATTGACGTAGTCGTTATCGACCAGGTTCTCGGCGAATACATGAACAACAACCTCGGTGGCGAGATGAAGGAATGCACATACTCCCTCGGCGATGACTACTATGTAATCGGTTTCGCAAAGGAGAACACTGAGCTCCGCGACAAGGTAAATGACGCAATCCAGGCTGTAATCGACAGCGGCAAGGCTGAAGAAATCAGCAACACATGGTTCGGCAAGAACATCGTAATCTTCGAGCCAATCGAGTAAAAAATCAAATAAAATAGTTGCCAAAGGATAATAACCTTTATTACAGGATCTCGCCTGAACTAACCTTCGGGCGGGATTCTTACACATTTTACAGAGGTAAATGAAAATGATTGAATATTTAAGCCAATTCGTGCCGTTCATGGTCAAGTCTACCGGCATGGTTATCGAGATTTTCGTGCTCACGCTCGCAATCTCCCTGCCGCTCGGACTTCCAGTCGCGCTCGGCAGCAATAGCAAAATCAAGCCGATTTCGTGGCTCTGCAAAGTCTACGTCTTCGTGTTCAGAGGAACCCCGCTCATGCTTCAGCTCTGGTTCTTCTACTTCTTCTTCCCGTTCGTGCTCGACATGCAAGTCAGTGCGTTTTTTGCGGTTATAGTGGCATTCGTGCTGAACTACGCAGCGTACTTTGCGGAGATTTTCCGCGGCGGCATCAACAGCGTTGACAACGGGCAGCACGAGGCAGCGTTCGCACTCGGCCTCAGCAAACGTCAGACTATGCTTGACATCATTCTCCCGCAGACGATGAAAGCGGCACTCCCGCCTATCGTAAACGAAGCGATTACGCTAGTCAAGGACACTGCCCTCGCCTCGGTTCTCCCAATCGTAGAGCTCATGAAGGCGACGAACAGCTGCGTAAACCGCTTGACGGACCTTACACCGTTCGCGTTCGCGGCGATTCTGTATTTGATAATGACATTCGTGCTCACGATCATCGCAAACAAGCTTGAGAAGCACTTCTCGAGATACGACAGAAGGGAGGAAAATTGATGGAATACATACTCGAAATGAAGGATATCGTCAAGAATTTCGGCGATTTCTGCGCTGTAGATCACGTTAACTTCTCGATGAAAAAAGGCGAAATCGTTGCCATCATCGGTCCTTCCGGCTCAGGCAAGAGCACGCTTCTGCGCTGCATCAACGGTCTAGCAAAACCGACGTCCGGCGAGGTTATTTTGAACGGGCAGACGGGAATGGTGTTCCAGCACTTTAACCTCTTCCCGCACATGACGTGCCTGGGCAATATCACATATGCGCCGATCAATGTCAAGAAGCAGGACAAGGAGGAAGCTCGTGCGCATGCTATGGAGCTCCTGAAAATGGTCGGTCTAGAGACTAAGGCTGATGTTTATCCTGCGATGCTCTCTGGCGGGCAGAAGCAGCGTGTTGCAATTGCAAGGGCTCTGGCGATGTACCCTGACCTGATGCTATTCGACGAGGCGACGTCGGCACTCGACCCAGAGATCACGGGCGAGGTTCTCAATGTAATGAAAAAGCTCGCAGACGAGCACACGACTATGATCGTTGTAACACACGAGATGGGATTCGCCAAGGAAGTTGCAGATAGGGTTATTTTTATGGATAACGGCATTATCGTTGAGGAAGGAACGCCGGAGGATATATTTGTCAACCCGCAGAGCGAGAGGCTGAAGGTGTTCCTGGGCGCGATGCTCAGGGCGTAGGTGCTCGAGGGTTTGGATGCTGGGGGCGGGGGCTGGCACGGAGCTTGCGAGGGCGGCCAGGTTGGCTGTGCCCTCCGCCGCAAGCTCCGTGCCAGCCCCCGCCTTTTGCCCTTTTTCACAAATTTTCTAAACTTTTTTCAAAAAAAGTGTTGACAGACCACAAAATCCGTGCTAATCTCTATACGTGATTTGAAAGAAATCAATTTGAAAACCTACTTTTGAGGAAAGGAGAACACACCATGAAGAAGTTTGCAGGACTTACTACCACAGAAATGATGATGGGGATGTGCATGTGCGGCATGTGCATGTTTTGCAATACAACTGATTCAGATGTGCTTTCCACCATCGAGTAAAATCGTTTTCAATATGTAACGGATATTTGGGAGAGCTCATTTGACTGGGCTCTCTTTTTTATTCAGACCATCAAAAAATCAAAACTCAAAACAAACAAATGGAGGAAAAACAAAATGAAAAAAATCTTATCAGTAGCACTCGTGCTCGTACTCGCGTTCACACTTACGCTCTCATTCACAGGCTGCGGCGACAGCACATCCGATGAATCCATCGAAATCGCAGTACCTAACGACACAACTAACGAAGCTCGTGCACTTCTTCTTCTCGAAGCAGAAGGCATCATCACACTTGACGAAAACGCTGGCATCACTGCTACAGTAAGCGACATCGTTGACAACCCACACAACATCACATTCCAAGAAGTTGAAGCAGCTCAGCTTCCTACAATCCTTCAGGACGTTGACTATGCAGTAATCAACTCCAACTACGCACTTGACGCAGACCTCAACCCATCCGAGGACGCACTTGCAATCGAAGGTTCCTACTCCGCATATGCAAACATCCTCGCAGTTAAGGAAGGCAACGAGAACACAGACAAGATCAAGGCTCTCAAGGCAGCCCTCGAATCCCAGAAGGTTGCAGACTTCATCACTAGCGAATATGATGGCGCAGTTGTAAGCACAGTTGACAACCCAGGAACAGGTTACGATGACACAGTTGACTACGATGCACTCGCAGGCACAACTATCACAGTAGCAGCTTCCCCTACTCCACACGCAGAGATTCTCCAGGTAGCAAAGGAAATCCTCGCAGAGAAGGACATCACACTTGACATCATGGAATTCACAGACTATGTACAGCCTAACAACGTTGTAGACAGCGGCGACGTAGATGCAAACTACTTCCAGCACCTTCCTTACCTTGAGGACTTCAACGCAGAGAACGGCACAGACGTAGTTTCCGTAGCAGCTATCCACGTAGAACCAATGGGACTTTATGGCGGCAAGCAGACTACACTCGACGCACTCAAATAAAAGCAAATAAAATATAGACGCCAACACCAAAATGATGTATACTATTTAAGTTGACGTACTGATAAAACTCCGGTCGGTTGTCTTCAGCCGGCCGGTTTGCTAATTTGGAGAAAAATAATGATCGAAATTAAGAACCTATCAAAAACATTCCAAAGCGGCGACGGCACAGTCGAAGCCCTGAAGAATGTCAATCTGAGCATCGAAGACGGCGACATTTACGGCATCATCGGCATGAGCGGCGCTGGCAAGAGTACGCTCGTTCGCTGCATCAACATGCTTGAGCGACCGACAGAAGGCCAAGTCATCATCGACGGCTGCGACATCGGAACGCTTTCAGAGATTGAGCTCAGAAAAATCCGCAGAAACGTAACGATGATTTTCCAGAGTTTCAACCTGCTCGCACAGCGCACATGCATCAAGAACATCTGCTTCCCGCTTGAACTTGCAGGAGTCAAGAAAGACGCCGCAAAGAAACGTGCAATGGAGCTTCTTGAACTCGTAGGTCTCCCAGACAAGGCTGAAGCATATCCTTCACAGCTTTCTGGCGGCCAGCAGCAGAGAATCGCTATCGCCCGTGCACTTGCAACGGACCCGAAGATTTTGCTCTGCGACGAGGCAACATCTGCACTTGACCCGAACACGACGCACTCCGTTCTTTCTTTGATAAAGGACATCAACGCCAAGCTCGGAATCACAGTCATCATAATCACTCACCAGATGAGCGTAGTTGAGGAGATCTGCAACAAGGTCGCAATCCTCGACCAAGGCGAAGTCGTAGAGGAAGGCTCAGTTTCCGATGTATTCAGCAAGCCAAAGTCAGCAGCCGCGAAGAGACTCGTATTCCCAGACGGCGTAGTAGAAACGCTTCCACCAAAGGCTGGTGAACGCAGAATCAGACTCGTATTCAACGGTGAAGGTATCACAAACACACCTATCATCGCCAAACTCGCAGTTGAAAAAGGCGTGCAGGCGAATATTTTGTCGGCAAACACGAAGACAATCGGTGGCAAGGCTTACGGCAATATGTTGCTAGGCATCACTGGTGATGAAAAGACTATAGAAGAAGCAAAGGACTACCTCGAGAAGGCAGGTAGCTTGATCGCAGAGGAGGTGGAAGAGGATGTTAGATAGCATTATGGCTTCAGAAACAGTGCAAGAAGCACTCAAAATTCTGGTAAACGAATTCCCTCTCGCATTCTGGGAAACGCTTTACGTAACGGTTCTTTCCACGGCATTTGCCTCCATAATCGGGCTTCCGCTCGGCGTACTGGTTACGGTCGGCAGCAAGGACGGAATCCTTCCGCTCCCACGCTGGCTCATGGCAATCCTTGACGTAGTGATCAACCTGCTCCGTTCGATTCCGTTCCTGATCCTCATGATTATGGTAATTCCGCTCACTCGTTTAATTGTCGGAACACCGGTCGGAACGGTCGCATCGATAGTGCCACTGGTTATCGCTTCGTTCCCATTCATCGCTCGTCTCGTTGAGTCGAGCCTCAGAGAAGTCAGCCCGAACATCATCGAAGCTGCACAGAGCATGGGAGCATCGCCTTTCCAAGTTATCACAAAGGTGCTCATCCCAGAAAGCGTACCGTCGCTTCTTTCCAATGCGACGATCGCAATCACGACAATCCTTGGCTACTCCGCAATGAGCGGAATCATCGGTGGCGGCGGTCTCGGCAAAATCGCCATTAACTATGGCTACTACCGCTACAAGACCCTCGTCATGATCCTCGCAGTAATCCTGCTCATCATCATGGTACAGGTCTTCCAGAGCCTCGGCACATAC
>CAVGSW010000064.1:0-7340 GCA_963631945.1 Flexilinea sp.
ATGTCGTTTGCGGGTGAGACGAAAAGTGAATTATCGAGGATTGTGCCGGAGAAGAAGTGCTGTATGCTGGCGGAGATTTCGGGGTTTTTGCGCGTGTCTGGGAGCATTGGATTGCAGGGGCGCGGGAAGTTTCTAATCAGGATTACGACTGAGAACCCAGCGATTGCAAGGCATTACAAGAAGCTGTTTCAGGATTACTTCGGGATTGAGACGAAGCTTGAGATTGGCGAGGGCAGGTCGGTCGGCAAGGCTGGGAGCAGCAAAAAGTACGCGTACAGCATTACGATAGATGCGGAGAACCTGAGCGAGCAGATTTTGCGTGAGACGGGCATGCTGCTCATCAAGGAGGGCAACAACTACTTCTCAGACGGCGTGTACGACGGGGTTGTGCGCACGAAGTGTTGCAAGAAAGCGTACCTGCGCGGGGTTTTCCTCGGAGCGGGCACGATGAGCGATCCTGAGAAGGGCTACGACCTGGAGTTCGTGCTTAACTCGGAGACGATGGCGCAGGACTTGCGGCGATTGATCAACTCGTTCGTGGATCTGTCGTGCAAGACGGTCGTGCGCGGAAGCAAGCATATCGTCTACATTAAGAAGGCAGATTACATCAGTGATATGCTTGCGATTATGGGCGCGTCGAGTCAGGTTTTTGCATTTGAGGAGACGCGAATCAAGAAGAGCATGAGAAGCCAGACGACGGCTTCGGTCAACTGCGACAATGCGAACATGGACAAGGCAATAGAGGCTTCCATGCGGCAGGTCGCGGCGATACGGAAGATCGAGGCGGCGCAGGGCCTTGCGAGCCTGCCGGAGAAGCTGAGGGAGGTTGCACAGCTGAGGCTGGAGCACCCGGATATAAGCCTCACAGCCCTTGGCGAACTTTGCCAGCCGCCGCTGAAGAAATCGGGCATCAACAACAGAATACGTAAGATAGAGGAAATTGCCGCTAAAATTTAGTGGCAATTTCTTTTGCATTGGACCTGCCTGCCGGCAGGCAGGCGGCTGTGAGGGCATAATGGAACCCCTCCGTCTGCCACCTGCCTGATAACTACCTGAAGGCAGGCAAGCGGCAGCCACCTCCCCTATGAATAATAGGGGAGGAGTTTTATTTTTTGAATGCAGTTTCTGATACTGATGTTGTGCTGATGTCGGGAGCTGGGTGCTGATTCGTGATTCTGAGCGGAGGGGTGGAGCTGGGTGCTGGGGTGCGTGGCGGCGGTGCGGCGGGTCGCCTCAGTGGACTCAGGGGCGACCCGCCCGCAGCGGGCTCCGCCCAAGCAACCTGGGGAGTCCGCTGCGCCTGGGATGCCGCCAGAGCCATCAGAGTGCACCCCAGGCACCGCCGCCACGCACCCCAGCGGGATCAAACATTGTAAATATTACGAATTTGCCCATCAATTCGTTGTTCTTGTCCTAAATTTAGTACAAGAGCTCCAAAATTTCGTTTGATTGTTTGATAAAGTGGTAAAAAACATATAAGGGTTGAGGGTTTAATTTTTTTAAAAGGAGGCGAGTATGTGTTTACAGAAGAACTAAATACGATTCGCGCGGCCGAGGAAAATGCTGAGGCTTGCTTGAAGGAAGCAAAGGCTGAAGCGACCAGAATCGTTGAAGAAGCGAACTCCGAGGCAAAAAAGTTAATTGAGAAGGCCGATGCCCAGGCAAAGGACCAGATGCTGAAGCTCCAGAAGGAGGGCGAGGCGGCAGCAGAGCAGAACTACAAGGACGCTCTTGCGAAAGCCCAGTCAGAAGCAGCGAGTCTGGCGCAGGCGGCAGAGGCGAAGAAAAATGAGGCTATCTCGATGATAGCAGAAAGGATTGCGAAGATCAGTGTCAATAGTTAGAATGCAAAGGATTGCAGTTCTCGGACTTGAACAGGACAAGAAAAGACTGATTTCTGGGTTGATGAGAATGGGCGTGGTTGAAATTTCAGAGATTCCAAGCGCGACACCAGGCAACATCACCCTCATGCCAGACGCAGCATCGGCGGACGCAGAAGCGTACGCGGGCAAAGTCGCGAAGGCAAATCAGGCACTCGAAGCCCTCGCCAAGTACGGAAAGCTCAAAGAGCCGCTGATTTTTACAAGACGCAGGGTAAAAGCATCGCATTTGGCTGAGGTCGAGGCGACGCAAGAAAAGATGTATGGTGAGATAGAAGAAATTTTGGGGCTCGAGGAAGCGGTGAAGCAAGCAGAAAGCCGCGTGAACAGAGCCGAGACGAGCATCATGACGCTTACGCCTTGGGCGGAATTAGACATCCCGCTCGATGTAAGGCACACGAAGTCATCCGACATAACGCTAGGAATCATCCCTAAGACGGATGTGAAGACGTTTGCGGACGTAGAGGCTTTGGTGAAAGCGTCCGAGGGTGCAGAATCGTTTAACTTTGCTGAATTAAAGCAAGTGAGCGACGAGAAGGATTTCATTTATGTGGCGATGATAAGCGGAAGGCAAGAAACGGCCAGCTGCCTCGCTGCACTCAAGAATATAGGCTTTTCGGAAATCGACCTGTCAGCGTTCAGAGGAACTGCAAAAGAGAATTTACAACAACTGAATAATGAGAAGGAAGCCGCGGCAGGCGACGTAAGCCGCGAAAAAGAAGCAGTCGCAAAGCACGTTAATTCAAAGGAAGCAATCGAGGACTACGCGGATTACTTCACAATCCGAGAGGACAAAGAAAGAATTCGCGAGAGACTTCTCCGGACGAGAAAGACGTTCATGTTAGAAGGCTGGATTCCAGAGAGAGCCACAGCAGATGTCAGCCAGACGCTCGACGAGCTGGGAGCCTACTACAAGTTCAGGGATCCAGAGGAGGACGAGGAAGTTCCCGTACTCCTGCAGAACAAAAGCTTTTTCGCACCGACGGAAGTCATCACGCAGATGTACTCGCTGCCAGCGTATAGAGGCTTCGACCCGACATCGATTTACTCGCTGTTCTATATCATATTCTTCGGAATGATGTTCAGCGATGCGGGCTACGGACTTTTGCTCGCGGTAGGATGCGCGGTTCTGCTGAAGAAATTCGACCTCGAAGGCACGATGCAGAAGATGATTAAGCTTTTCTTCTATTGCGGCATTTCGACAGTGATTTGGGGAGCGCTGTTCGGAGGCTTCTTCGGAGATTTGATAGGCGTGTTCACGGGGACATTCCTCGGCAAGGAAATCGCATTCAACGCGATTTGGTTTAACCCACTGGAAGACCCGATGAAGCTCTTGATTTTCTCGCTGATACTCGGTGTAATTCACCTGTTTATCGGTATGGGAATTCAGGCATACATGCAGCTGAAGGAAGGCAAGGTAGCAGACGCAATCTTCGATGAAGGCGTTTGGGCAGTGACGATACTCGGGCTGGCAGCTTGGCTTGGCGGCTCGGCAGCGTTCGATTCACAGGTGCTCACGAGCATCGGAATGTACGCGACGATCATCGGAGCGGCAGGCGTTCTGATTGCAGGCGCAAGAGGCAAGAAGGGCATTGGCATGATCACAGGCGCGCTCGGAAATCTGTACAATATCACAAGCTGGATTTCTGACATCCTGTCATACGCAAGGCTCCTGGCACTCGGACTTGCAACAGGCGTAATCGCGCAGGTAGTAAACACGATGGGCTCGCTCTTCGGAGGCGGAGTCGCAGGACTCGTCTTGTTCGTGCTCATATTTGCGGTAGGACATGCGATAAACTTCGGAATCAACATGCTGGGCGCGTTTATTCACTCAGCGAGACTCCAGTACGTTGAGTTCTTCGGCAAATTCTACATCGACGGCGGTGAACCATTCGAGCCGTTCAGCGCAAGGACGAAGTACGTCAGAATCGTAAACGACTGAGAAAACAAAATTTATTAAAAAAGAAGAAAAACAGGAGGAAATAAAATGTTTTTTGAATATATCGACGGAAACAGTTTGGCAATTTTGGGAGCAGCAATCGCAGCACTTGCAGGCATCGGCTCGGCTATGGGCGTTGGCATCGCAGGTCAGGCAGCATCAGCAGTAGTTGCAGAAGACCCAAAGAAATTCGGTAAAACAATCATCCTTCAGGCACTCCCTGGTACGCAAGGTATCTACGGCCTGATCATCTCTTTCCTTATCATGGTAAAGATCGGCTTGCTCAGCGGCAACATGATCGAACTCACAGCAGCTCAGGGCTTCTACTTCCTGTGCGCAGGCATTCCAATCGGAGCTGTTGGTATTTGGTCAGGTATCGCACAAGGCAAGGCAGCAGCTGCAGCACTTCAGCTCACAGCTAAGCGCCCAGACCAGATGGTAAAAGGTATCATCTACACTGCAATGGTTGAAACATACGCAATCTTCGCATTGCTCGTTTCAGTTCTTATTTGGCTGAGAATTCCGGTTTAAGATTGAGGAAAGACGAGGAAAAATTATGGGCATAGAAAAAATCACCGACCGCATCACGGGCGAAGCGAAGGCAGCCTACGATGAGGCGGTAAAGAAAGCCCAAGGCGAGGCTTCGTCAATTTTAGCCGAGGCAAAGGAAAAGGCAGACAAAATTTTGGCGGAGGCACTTGCGCAGGGCCAAACGGAAAAAGACAATATAGTAAAATACAGAAAATCTGTTGCCGACATAGATGCGGGCAAGATCATCCTCGAGAAAAAGCAGGAAATCCTCGCAGATTGCTTCGAGCAGGCTGTTGATGCGATAGTTGCGATGGACAAGGACGAATACGTCGACCTTCTCATCTCGCTCGGGGCTGCGGCAGACATGTATGGCGGCAAGATTCTGATGAACGAAAAAGAAAAAGAATCCATCGGGCTCGCGCTTTGCGAGGGTCTGAACACGGCGGTTGCTCAGAAGAGAAAGGACAAGTACGGCGACGATATCCAGTACGCGGAGAGATTCACGCTCGACGAGAAGACTGGCGACATGAAGGGCGGATACGTGATCACATATCGCTCGACATTCGCGGACTGTACGATTGAGTCCCTCGTTAGCGAGCATAAGCAGGAGCTGGCAGGAGAGGCAGCAAAGATTCTTTTCGCATAGGGGGAACGTGATATGGCAAACAAAAACGAATATGATTATGTTTTCCCATCGGTTTTGATTAGGAGCAAGGAAGTGCATTTGCTGGGGCGCGGTGACCTAGAGAAGGTTGCTGAGCAGGCCAGCGCCGCGGATGCGATGAAGGTGCTGGCTGAGTACGGTTACACTGGCGCAGACGCTGACGCAGCATTGAACACCAAACTCGCAGAAGCCTACGAGCTAGTATTTTCAATCCTCCCAGAGGATCCAGGCATGAAGCTCTTCCTGTATCCAAACGACTATCACAACGCAAAGGTTCTCCTGAAGTCGGAGGCTCTGAAGACAGATCCATCGACACTTACAGCAGGCATTTCATCGATTCCAATGGACAAGATGGAAGAGGCGATCAGAAAGAGAGAATTTGCGATTATGTCAGCTTTCATGAAGGAAGCGATAAGTGCGGCAAGTGAGAGCTTTGCGAAGACGGGCGACCCGCAGGAAATCGACATGATTCTCGACAGAGCATGCTTCGCGGATATGCTTGCGGAGGCTGAGAAGCTCGGCAATGAGTTCGTGACTGGCTATGTAAAGCTTTTGATAGACATCCTGAACATGGGAGCATTCATCAGACTCAGGAAGATCGGCAAGTCGAAAAACTTCTTCGACAAGGTATTTCTCGGAGGCGGAACGTTTGAGGAGGATTTCTTCAAGGGTGCGTACGAAGAGAGCTATGCAAGCATTGCAGATAAAGTACGCTACGCGGGCTTTGGTGATGTATTCACGGTAGGTGCGGAGGAAGTTAGCCAGACGGGCAGCTTCAGCACGCTGGAGAAAATCTTTGATAATTTGAAGATCGAATACGCGAAGAAGTGCAAGTACGAGTCGTTCGGACTCGAGACGACGGCGGCTTTCCTGATTGCGACCGAGATGGAAGTGAAGAATCTCAGAATAATTCTGGCGGGGCTTGGCGCGAAGATGAGCAGCGAGCAGATCGCAGAAAGGCTAAGGGAAACTTATGTATAAGATTGGCGTAATAGGCGACAGAACGAGCGTGCTCGGGTTCCGCGCGGTGGGACTGGAAGTCTTCCCGACGGACGACCCTGAAGAGGCGAAGAAAACGCTGAGGCACCTCGCAAAGGAGGATTTCGCGATTATATATGTGACCGAGCAACTCTATCAGTACATGCAGGCTGAGGTCGACGAGTATACGGACCTCAGAATCCCAGCGATTATCCCGATTCCGGGTAGCGAGGGGAGCCTTGGCATAGGCATGACTTCCGTTAAGAAGTCGGTCGAGAGAGCTGTCGGAGCGGACATATTATTTGGAGGAAATTAAAATGGCAGAAGGCAAAGTATTGAAAGTATCCGGACCGCTGGTCGTTGCGACGGGCATGGAAGAAGCTAACATGTACGACGTTGTCCACGTTGGCGAGCAGGGTCTGATCGGAGAAATTATAGAAATGAGAGGCGACAGAGCGTCCATTCAGGTTTACGAGGAAACCGCGGGCATAGGCCCAGGAGTTCCAGTAGTTTCAACTGGCGCGCCGCTTTCTGTAGAGCTGGGGCCAGGACTCATCGAGACGATGTACGACGGCATTCAGAGACCTCTCGAAGAAATGGTAAGGGTTGCAGGACCGAATATCACGCGTGGTATCAAAGTCCCTTCCCTCAACAGAGAAAAAAAGTGGGAGTTCAAACCTCTCGTTAAGGCGGGCGACGAAGTTTCTGCGGGAGACATCATCGGTGAAGTCGAGGAAACCGTGCTCGTAACCCAGAAAATCATGGTTCCTTACGGCGTTACTGGCGTAATCGACTCAATCGAATCCGGCAGCTACACCGTAGACCATACGATTTGCAAAATCAGACTGACCGAGGATTACGGCGAAGGCAATCTGAAAAAGGGCGACATCAAGGCTCTTTCCATGATGCAGAAGTGGCCAGTAAGACGCGGCAGACCATATAAAGAAAAATTGGTTCCAGAGATGCCGCTCATCACAGGTCAGCGTGTAATCGACACGATGTTCCCTATCGCAAAGGGCGGAGTTGCAGCAGTTCCAGGCCCTTTCGGCTCCGGCAAGACTGTAGTACAGCACCAGCTCGCTAAGTGGGCGGATGCTGATATCGTAGTATATATCGGTTGCGGCGAACGTGGTAACGAGATGACCGACGTACTGATGGAGTTCCCTGAATTGAAGGACCCTCGCTCTGGCGAGTCTTTGATGAAGAGAACTGTGCTCATTGCGAATACATCCGATATGCCAGTAGCTGCTCGTGAAGCTTCTATTTATACTGGTATCACAATCGCTGAGTATTTCCGCGACATGGGATATTCCGTAGCGCTCATGGCTGACTCGACTTCGAGATGGGC
>CAVGSW010000065.1:0-7232 GCA_963631945.1 Flexilinea sp.
ACGCCGCCTGTGGCAGAGGTTCCCGCAGTGACGGAGACGAAGAAGAAAATCGAATGGGCGAACGAGGGCTGGGAGCTTGTAGGAAGCCCGTCGGTCGGCGGCAAAGCTATATTCAAGAAGTCAGATGCTGGCGCCACGGAGCCGAGCTACAAGGTAGCTGTAACAGGCTATGATGCGGCTATTACAGCAGCGGATACGACCACAGAAGAAAAGGTAGGCACTGTAAGATACACGAATCTTCTCTCAGGAGATGCGAAATATGTCTTCCTCGAGTCGGATGCAAGCGGTAGCGAGGTATTCAATTACATGCTGCCAGATGGATATAGCGAGGTTGCTTTTGCGGGCAATCCAGAGACAGATGCGAGATATATCATTGCATCCAAGTTTGACGAAGATACAGGTCTTACGTCATATCAGGTGCTCCTCGCAAACGGCACGTGGCAGGAGTGCGATGTTAACGGCAATTTCCAGAAGGCTGTAGTTCAAATCTACGAAGTCAACTACACGCAGGTCGCAGGGGATGCGAGCGGATTTACACTCAACTGGGACGATGTTTTCACGCTCGGCTCGAATGTCGTAAATGGCGAAGCTAAGACTGTAATCACGAATCCTGGAAGCCTTGCATCTGAGAACTTTGATGTAGGGGCAGGATACACATATGCGACGGGCGTAATTGAGGATTCTAACTCACCTTGCGTTACATTCACCACGACTGAGCAGGAAGCCCCAGTTTACTTCAAGTGGGCGGATGGCGTGACGGCTGACATGTACTACAAAGGCGGCGTTGCTTATGCGACGATAAACTTGCCGCAGTCGGCCGTGGACTATCTGTATGAGGATATCGTGCCGACGCTATCGTTTAATTATAAGGATGGCAACGGAAATGATGCATGCATGAACCTCGATTGGTACTCGGGACTTACTCCTGAGAATCCAGAGGTCGAGTTCTCCGTAGTGCAGGGACTTCCAGAAGGATGCACGGTCAAGGCAACGAGAAAGGATACGCTTGCGACAGGGGGCGAGGCAAGCTATTTGATTGAAATCGTCACGAACCAGACGGAGGAAAAGCCGCTCAGGCTCACGTTCGCAGATGGCTATGTGATGGATGTTTACACGGCGGTGGCTGCCTCGGCAGCCGGGGCGGCTTCTGGCAACGGAGTCGGCATCATTGACTTACACAATGTGTATAAGACCACGCGCTACACAAAAGGGGAGCTTGTGGAGACCATCACGACTGACGAAAACGGCTATGCAGAATCAAAGCTTCTCCCGCTCGGCGAGTATATCGTTAGAGAACTCGAGGCGCCAAACGGTTATGTGACGAGCGATGATTCCTACGAGGTGGAGCTAAAATACAAGAACCAGTTTACGCCGCTCGTTTGGAAAGGTCTAGCCTTGAAGAATGAGTATTTTACCGTGGAAATCGACCTTGAGAAGGTGTTTGAGACGGCTTACGGAAGCGGCGTATACGAGAGCTCGGATGGAGCTATGTTCGGACTGTACAGTGCGCAGACGATTTCGGCTGCGGGTAAATCGGCGGGTACAGGTAACTCTGGGCTTGTCACGAGCATCCCAGAGAACAGCTTGCTAGACGTAATTACAGTCAATGAAAACGGCAAAGCAAGGTCGAAAATCAAGTTGCCATACGGAATTTATTACATTCAGGAAATCTCTACGAAAAATGGCTATGTGCTGAACGATTTGCCGTTCTATTTCGTGGTAGGCGAGGACAGCTCAACTACATCAGTGCCATGCGAGGTTGGCTACGATGCGAATGGTGAGGCGATAGAAGCTGAGGATGGCGTAGGGTTCAAAATTGTGCTCGATAGCTACGGTAGCGGTACGATAAAGATCGAGACGCAGTCGCGAACTCCGATGCCTGGCATTACAATCGACGGAATCGAATATAGCCTCGCTACGAGCCAGAGCCTCGAAGGAATCGAAATAGAAGCAGGTAAGGACATTTCAACGACGACAATTGCAGCAAAGGATAATGTCACGAGGGATATAACATTGCCAAACGGCAAGACCCTCGCTGTGACAGTGACGGGAAACACATACTCATACACGTATGAAGAAAATACGGTTACATTTGTGCCGACGACGAGTTACACGGGATATGCAGCGAGATATGCGAGCGAGTTTAAGCCGAGCCTCGGTGAGGATTTGAATGTCAAGACGCAGGAAATCACTGTGACAGAGGCAGTTGATGACCCGAACAAGGTTACTATAAGCGTTGTGCACACGCCTGTGACGAAAGAGGTAGTCGTTACGCCAGCTGCCCCAGCAGACGATAAAAACGGAAACGGTATAATCGAAACAGATCTCGGCGAAACAGAAGCAGTGGCAGAGGTAACGAAGATGGTCGGCGTGCTCGACGCGAATGGCTACCAGACCTATACGCACACAGCAAGCTATAGCTTTAGCGATGGCACGGGAGCAGATGCAAGCGAGATGCTCGCAGGCGATACGGTTTCACTTATCACTAGTACCGACGCAAGCTTCACTCTCAGACTCGATGCAGACGGCACGATGAGCGTTGCTATTGCGGACACGCTGGCAGGTGCGCTCGCAGAATCAAGCAAGGTTAGGGTGACGGTCGACGGCGTGGACAAGACAGAAGACGTAGTATTTGCAAAGAACGTGACGCAGGCAAGGCAGGATCACGCCGCGAAGACGCTTCAGGTCAAGGTGAACACGCTCGACAATCTCGCAGCAAGCGGCATAGAAAACGATGCGGTTAAGCCTGATACTCCATATGTTCCAAGCAATCCGAGTAAGCCGAACAACCCAGGCGGCGGTGATGAGGAAATCGAAGACCCGATAATCCTTCCAACGCCAGAAGAGCCGACGGAACCGGAGCCAGTGGATGAGCCGAAGACACCAACCAAGAAGACCACGAAGAAGGAAGCCCAAACGGAAGTCCCGAAGACAGGCGACGGAATGGGCATGTTCCCATTCCTAGTGGTAATGCTAGGCTCAGCCACCGCCTTTTGCGCCCTCACCTTCCGCCCGAAACGCAAGAATAAGCGGGGATAAATAGGGCAATACAAAGGGCAGGGAATTTACCCTGCCCTATTTTTTTATTTATTGTAGAATTCTGCCGATGTTAGCAGTGCTCGTCGTACCAGGCGATGAGCTTGTGCTCGGGCATCGGTTTTGCGTAGTAGTAACCTTGGATGCAGTCGATGCCGCACGATGCCATTCTATCGGAGACTTCTTCTGTTTCGACGCCTTCAGCGATGATCTTCGCGCCCAACTTGACGAAGAGTGGAACGAGGTGGAACTTAATGAGTTCGAACTGTTCGCTATTCTGTTCAGACAGGAGCACGATGCTGCGATCAAGCTTCACATAATCAAGCGGCAATTTGACGAGCCTGGAAACGTTGGAATAGCCCGTTCCGAAGTCGTCAAGCATGAATGAATAACCTTTTTCCTTCAATTCATACATGGAGGCGATGATATCGTCGTCGCACTTTCCTGCGTCGCTCTCAGTGAGCTCAATTCTAATTTGTCCAGGTTTAACTTCGTATCTCTTCATAATGAGACTGACTCGTCTCTTGAATTCTTCGTTTACGATTTGGCGGACCGTGAAGTTGACGGATATCGCCTCGAGCTGCGGAAGCATGCCGCTCTTCAGGAGCCTGCAAGCATTCTCGATAACGAAAATCGTCATGTCGTCCAGAATGCCAGTCTCATCTGCGATTGGTATGAACTCAGTAGGGAATACCAAGTTTCCATCATTGTCGTACATGCGGATGAGCGCCTCTGCAGAGCTGAACCGCCCTGTGCTGAGGTAGTAAACCGGCTGATACCAAACCTGGAAGCGCTTCTCGTCCAGAGCTGTGCTCAGCAGGTGATAAACCTCGTCCTTGCGCTGTCTCTGGCGAATGAGATCCTCATCGAAAGGCATTACCGAAATCTGGTGAGTCGCGCAATTCTGCGACGCATCATTTATATAGTTATGGACATCGTCTATAGTCCAGTTCTGACCAGTGTAATAAAGCTCGATAACCGAGAATGAAATGTACCCAGTATCAGCGTATGACTTGAAGAGGTGACGCATGCAAAGCGCAGTGTTCGCAAGCCTTTTCTGGTAGCTGACGGGGTCGGAATCCATGTATAGCATCGCAAATCCGCTGCCGCCGTAACGGAAAACCTTGCCGTTCTGCTCGTCAATCTTCTCGAGCGCCTCACCGATTCTCATCAGCAAAATGTCGCTACCCGCAGTGCCATACATGTTGCCAAACTCAGGGAGCGAATGCAGCTTGACGAAGATTATCTGAAATCTCTTCTTGCTCTCCATCAAAAATGCTGTCTCTGTCATGAAATAGCGACGATTCTCAAGCCCCGTAAGGCCGTCCATCTCTCTGTGGCCGCCACCGTAATTTATGAAAATTATGAGGTTTACCGTCGCGAAAATCGTTCCGTTCAGCTCTGCGTTCGGGAAAACAAATTGATAAAGCATCAATATGAGCGCAATCGGAATGGAAACTGAGAGGACTTTCTCTGTCGCATCGCTGACGTTCTTGCGGTTCTTCGCATAGCAGACAATGAGCATGAATATTTCTATAAACGGGATGCCGTAGCAGAGCCAGTTCAGCGGACCGCGCACGTAATTCCCCTCATTGTCAAAGTAGTAAATCGCGCCGCTAACCAAGTTATACGCTAGCAAAACTACCGCGAAAATGAGCAAGCATACATGCAGAACATTGACGCGATGCATGCAATTCCCAGTGTATACGAATTCAAGAATTCGGCTGAACAGATAGTAGCAAAGGCACATAACCATGAGCCACGACACGAGAAAGTATGTGGTGTTGACCGCATGAGCAAGCGCAATGGAGTGCTCGTCAACATGCATCATGATATGCACGCTGAAAATGTTTAAGAAAATTGACGCGGCGCAAAAGCCCAGGTTGCACCAGTAAAGCACGTACCGCTTCATCTGACCGCGGATCGGCTTAACGTCGGCGTAGAACAGGGCGATTACCACCAAAATTATGATTGCAAAATACTCTCCCGAAAGAGACCACGTAATCATTTTTGACCTCCTCACGAAAACTGATGTATAACTAATTACTAATACAAATAAAAATTCACGAATGTTTACATATTGCTAAGAAATTTATACCCAAATTTTATCATGCTACACTGTGATAATCAATAAGTTTTGCGATGTTTTGTAAAGTTATGCACTGCATTTACTTTGTTGGGAAGGCGGATAATTGCGAAAATTGTAAAGAATTTGCGAAAAAGGTGGACAAGCAGTGCATACTGTGATACAATTAACAATGTTTTGGATGCGCGGCTATATGGGTATTATATAGCGAGGCGAAGATTAGCGCCAAAACCCCGAGCTTTCGGGAATTTGATTTTGATAGGTAAAGGAAACAAAGAAATGGGAATAGTAGTTGGAATTGACATAGGCGGGAGCACGACGAAAATCGCGGGTTTCGACCACGGCGAGATGCTTAAGCCAGTTCAAATTTCGGCGAGTAATGCCATTGCATCGCTCTTCGGTGCATTCGGAAAATTTTTATATGATAATAACTTAAATTTAGATGATATACAGCAGGTAAATCTCACGGGCGTTGGTTGCATCGCGGTTGAGCAGTCCATATACGGGCTGCCGACGTATCGCGTTGACGAGTTCACGGCGAACGGCGTTGGCGGCGGGTACTTCGCGCAGGGCAAGAAGGAGTTCATGGTTGTCAGCATGGGAACTGGAACTTCGTTCGTCGGCGTCAAGGACGGCGTGCCTATGCACCTCGGCGGGATCGGCATAGGCGGAGGCACGATTATCGGGCTCTCCAAGCTCATGCTGAATACCGACGACATCGAGAAAATCCAGGAGCTTGCGACGAACGGCAGAGTTGGACATATCGACCTTCGCGTGGGGGATATTTCACCAAAGCCTCTGCCAGGGCTGAACCTCGAGGTTACGGCATCGAACTTCGGCAAGGCTTCTTCGCGTGCGACATGCGAGGACAAGGCGGCTGGCATCGTTCACATGGTAATCGAGTCCATCTGCCAGACGGCAGCGCTCATTGCACAGGGCACGGACATGAAGGACTTTGTTTTGATCGGGGCGCTCACGAACTTCCCAGAGTGTGAGTGCGTTTGCAAGATGATCAAGACGTTGTTCCCAGATTTGAACTTCATCGTGCCGAAGGATGGAGAATACGGCACAGCAATCGGCACAGCACTCGCAGAGAAATGCTGCCTGAAGAAGGTCGGAGAGTAAAATGAGTGATTTGACATTTAAGGCGCTGTTCTTTCGGCATTACGATAGGACGATTGCGGATGGTACAATTACATTTTCGAAGCTTGGAATGAGCAAGAGCGACTTTACGAAGCTCTGTACGGAGCCGGACTTCGTGCCGAGCCGCGAGACGGTCGAGCTAATAAGCGAGCGGATGCAGCTGACGGACGAGCAGAAGGCAGAGATGCTTGCAGCGGCAGGATATAGCAAATAGCCAAGATGTTGAGTCTGCAGGCGAGCGGCAGGCCGCTACGAAATTGAATATTGCAGAAATTAAGAATCGGATGCATGATTGCATCCGATTTTTGACTTCATTATTATTAAACGTTGAAGAGGAAGTTTACGATGTCGCCGTCCTTCATTACGTATTCCTTGCCTTCTGAACGGAGGAAGCCTTTTTCCTTGGCTGCGGCCATGGAACCGCCGACTTCCATGAACTTGTCGTAGGCGATGGTTTCGGCTCTGATGAATCCACGCTCAAAGTCCGTGTGAATCTTGCCAGCTGCCTGCGGAGCCTTCGTTCCACGCTTGATTGTCCAAGCACGGCACTCGTCCTCTCCAGCTGTCAAGAACGAAATCAGGTTCAGCAGTGCGTACGAAGCCTTGACGAGCTTATCGAGTCCAGATTCTTCGATACCCATCTCAGCAAGGAACATCGAGCGTTCCTCATCGTCGAGCTCAGCCATTTCAGCCTCAATTTCTGCACAGATAACAACAACCTCTGCACCTTCATCGGCTGCGATTTTGCGGACAACCTCAACCTGCGGATTCTTGCCAGCCTCAGCATCTGCAACCTCATCATCCGAAACATTTGCTACATATATAATCGGCTTGTAGGAGAGAAGACCGATTGTCTTGACGTATTCTGCCTCTTCCTCGTCGAGCTCCATGGAGCGAGCGTTCTTGCCCTCGGACAGATGCTCGTAAACGCGCTTGAGCAGGTCGAGCTCTTCGCGAGCGGACTTGT
>CAVGSW010000066.1:0-2706 GCA_963631945.1 Flexilinea sp.
GAGCAGCTGATTTGTAATCAGCAGGTTGGGGGTTCGATTCCCTCCACCAGCTCCAATTATTTAGATATCTAGATCATCTGGATTTCTAAAATGTCGAGGGATTCCCGAGTGGCCAAAGGGGGCGGACTGTAAATCCGTTAGCTGAGCTTTCGATGGTTCGAATCCATCTCCCTCGACCAATTTTGCGGAAGTGGCTCAGGGGTAGAGCATCGCCTTGCCAAGGCGAGGGTCGCGAGTTCGAATCTCGTCTTCCGCTCCAATTTTTTTGCGGATGTAGTTCAATGGTAGAACCTCAGCCTTCCAAGCTGATGGCGTGAGTTCGATTCTCATCATCCGCTCCACTTTTTAAAATGTGGGCTCATAGCTCAGCTGGATAGAGCAACGGCCTTCTAAGCCGTGTGTCGCGGGTTCGAATCCCTCTGGGCTCACCAATTTTTTTAAAAGCATTGTGCTAAGGGTAGTCGTTGGGGTATAGCCAAGCGGTAAGGCACCAGGTTTTGATCCTGGCATTCGTAGGTTCGAATCCTGCTACCCCAGCCAAGTATGACCCATTAGCTCAGTCGGCAGAGCACTTGACTTTTAATCAAGGTGTCCGGAGTTCGAATCTCCGATGGGTCACCATTTTTAACAAAGGCCTTCAGAATTGACAGGTCAATAAGTAGTAGAACTCATGATGGAGAGGTGTCCGAGTGGTTTAAGGAGCTGGTCTTGAAAACCAGTGACTCCGAAAGGGGCCGTGGGTTCGAATCCCACCCTCTCCGCCATAAATTTCAGCATGGAGAAGTACTCAAGTGGCTGAAGAGGACGGTTTGCTAAACCGTTAGTGTTCGCATAAGGGCAGCATGGGTTCGAATCCCATCTTCTCCGCCATAACTTAGGGGTATAGCTCAGCTGGTAGAGCAGCGGTCTCCAAAACCGCGTGCCGTGGGTTCGATTCCTACTGCCCCTGCCAATTCAATCAACTTAATATCGGGGTGTAGCGCAGTTTGGTAGCGCAACTGGTTTGGGACCAGTGGGCCGCGGGTTCAAATCCTGCCACCCCGACCATACCTGATATCATCAGGCCAATTTAATAGAAGTAGCGGGGTGTAGCGCAGCTTGGTAGCGCAACTGGTTTGGGACCAGTGGGCCGCGGGTTCAAATCCTGCCACCCCGACCATCATTTTTTATGAGGGCCTTTAGCTCAGTTGGTCAGAGCATCCGGCTCATAACCGGCAGGTCCCGGGTTCAAGTCCCTGAAGGCCCACCATTTACAATTTGATAATTTGCCCATTTAGCTCAGTAGGTAGAGCAGGGGACTGAAAATCCCCGTGTCTCTGGTTCGATTCCGGAAGTGGGCACCACAAATAAGGCGACTCCTTGCAGACGACATGTCCGAGGGGCCGTTTTTTTTATCCGTTTCCGAGCACAAAAATGGGACCTATTCAGATGCGAATATGTCCCATTTCGTTGCATTATTTGTTAATTTGTCCTATAGTCTGAGCGCTGATTTAGCCAGCGCCTCGAGGCCAACGCAGTTCGTGAAGGCCTCCGGCAGGTCGTTGCCGCAAGCAATCATACCATGATTGGACATTATAGCGCCGTAGTTGCCAGAGATGGCCTCTGCGGTGTTTTTTACGAGGCCCTTGGTGCCTGGAAGCGCGTACTTCGCGAGCTTTACAGGATCCAAGAATCCGATGAATTCTGCAGGCGCTTCCGTATCAGCTTCATTGAGGGAATCCATTCCACCGTCCGTCAAGTTAGGTGTAAGCACATGCAGATTCTTGTGTGCCGCCGCGAATACGCTGCAGTACTTGGAATGCGTGTGGATGACGCCGCCGATTTCTGGTCTGTCGCGATAAATTTTTGCGTGCAGGCCTTTTTCGGATGTCGGCTTGAGATTGCCTTCGTATTCGAGCGTGTTGATATCGACTTTGACCATGTCGCCTGCGGAGAGGGACATGTAGTCGATGCCAGATGGTGTGACGAGCATATGCGTCTCATCAAGTCTAACCGAGAGGTTGCCCCAAGTTCCTTGTACGAGATCCTCTGCTACGAGCTTCTTGCCGTAATCCACGAGCATCTGCCTGAGCATAAACTCGCGGCTTCCGTCATTCTCAAGGTGATTGGAACCTACGAATTCTTTCGGCTTGGAGTATTTCTTGAGGTAAACAGTCCGCATGAGTTTGCGCTCGATTGCGTTTATGTGGCAAGGGAAGCTAATTTTCTCAGCGAGGATTGTCACTTCAGCGGACTTTTCGAGCACAGTGAGGGCAACTACCGCTTCCTTCAGCGTTCTGCCAACAGTAATCGTGTAGCCCTCTGAACCCTTGCGAACGAAGCAGCCTGCATTGCTACCGAGAATCTTCGGAAGGTCAGCAGGCAGGAGCTCATCCTTGCCTGCCATATCAACAACTACAGCCTTTGTTCCGATAATCTGCGCCATATCGTCAAGCGAGGGAATGAGCGTCTCATTTCTCTCAAGCCACTTCATGCAATAAGGGCTCTTTGAGATGAGCACCGCGCGTATTTCCCCGAAACCGTCAGGCAAACTCTCGCCCGCCAGTTCCTTGACACTATCCGATGTAATATCAGCGTAATTTCCGCTCCCTGAGAGAGCGAAAACCCCGCTATCTTTAAATTTTTCTAATACTCTATCTAAACTCATTCTATTTACGTTCCTACTTTAATTCAAATCCAAATTTTTATATAAAACAGCTTTAGAAG
>CAVGSW010000066.1:2716-7192 GCA_963631945.1 Flexilinea sp.
CTTTTAATCAAATTTATATTAATATTGAATTTGGAAATTGAAAACTGCGAGCTCTAACGATTAGCAAATTGCACTTGAAACTTAGAAACTTCACTCTTCACTCTCCACTCTTCACTCTTGAAATAGCTCTCCACTCTCCAAACTCCACTCTGAATTTAGTTTCACTCTTGTGTAAACCGCTCGCCGTTCGCCTGCTTATAAGCCTTCTCAAGCGAATAATATACGTTCTTGTAATCCGCGAAGAGCTTGTTATAAACCGCTGCATTCTCAGGATTTGGGCTGTAACGCTTCTCAATCTTGACGAAGTCCTTTGCTGCTGAGAAACCAGGAAGTTCGCCGAGACCAATAAGCGCAACTACAGCAGCTCCAACGGCTCCGGCGTTTCTCGGGTCGCGAACGACCGCAAAGTTCTTGCCAGTAATATCTGCAATCATCTGCATCCAGCCATCATCCAGTGCGCCGCCGCCGATGATGCGGAAGTTGTCGCAAGCGAAGCCGTAGTCAGCCTTGTAGTTTTCCAGAATCCAGCGGAGATTGTAGCCGATACCTTCGTAAACTGCTCTCATGAGATGCTCTCTCGTGTGAACCATCGTCATGTTAAAAAGCGTGGCTCTGGTCGTAGTGGAGGAGACAGGGCAGCGCTCGCCGAGCATCCAAGGTGTGCAAATGAGATGATCGCTTCCTGGAGGGACGTTTTGAACGACTTTGTCCATGTATGCGTAAATGCCTTCACCGTATTCTTCCTTCTCACGAGCAAAGAACTCGTCGCAAATCCACTGAATATTCGCGCCTGCGGATTCCGTGATGCCAGCGATGAGGTTCATCTCTTTGTCTGCGGACTGAATTGCAGCTGCACCATGCTTGAACTTGTCAGCTGTGCGGCTAGCGCATGCAACCCAAGCCGAAGTTCCCAGGTAGATGTGAAGATCACCATCTCCGCACATTCCCGAGCCAACTGCCGCCGCCTGAACATCATCGCAGCCGCCGAGCACTGGTGTGCCTTCGAGAAGCCCAGAATCTGCTGCAGCTTCCTTCGTAACGCCACCGACGATATCCGTGCTGCAAACGAGAGGAGGGAGCTTTTCCATGTCAACACCAGTGAATCTCATGACGCTGAGCCAGTCCTTTTTCTTGAGGTCGAGCCCGTAGGACGATGCGCCCGAGAGCTCCGTTACCATTTTGCCTGTCAATTTATATTTGAGGAAGCCGTTAACATCAAGAATCTTGTATGTTTTCTTGTAAATGTCAGGGCGTTCTTCTTTGAGCCAAACTATCTTGGCGATACAGTCTTTGCCCATGATTGGGGTGCCTGCCGCCAGCGTGAAAATTTTCTTGCCTCCGAGCTTTTTCATGATGCTCTGCGCTTGCTTCTCCGCACGTCCGTCAACCCATGTGATGTTGTTGTAGAGCACGTTGCCGCCTTCGTCAACTGGGATTATGCCCTGAGCCTGCGTCGAGAATACTACGCCTTTGATTGAGGCTGGGTCAAGGTTGTTCTCTGTGATTATGCGCTTGCAAGCCTTTGCGACTGCTTGCCAATAGTCTGCTGGGTCTTGTTCAACCCAAGCTGGGTTAGGGTAGTATGTCGGATATGCCTCAACAGCCGTTGCAACGATATTGCCTTCGTAGTCAACGAGAACTGCTTTGTCCGAGCTCGTGCCCATGTCGTGCGCCAGAATATATTTTTTCTCTTCCATTTTTAAGTCCTTTCTCATTCGTTCCACATCGATTAAGAAAAAGTTTTATTTGAGGTACTGACTGCATTTGTCAGTCTTTACAACTTGCTTGAATACGTTCTCAAATCTATTGAGAGCCTCGTCGATGACTTCGTCCGTGTCTGCCATGGATGTGTAAAGTCTGCTGCCTGCAAGCGTTACGATGCCGTTTGCCATGTAAGCTGCGCCCATTCTCTCCATGGAATCCTTGCGCTCGTACATCATGTCCTTGTTCTTGAGAAGGCCAGCTGCCGACTTGAGGAGGCTGAACGATGAGAAGTCAAAGCTCATTGCGCCTGTGCATTCAAGGTGAACTATGCTGCCTTGGTTGTATGCGACGAACGGAAGTCCGTAGCGATCGATGAGTTCCTTGAGTCCATCTGCGAGTCTGTCACCTGCGCGACCTGCGATTTCGCAAGCGCCAGTGCGGGCGATTTCCTTGATTGCTGTGTAGCCAGCAAGTGCCGAAAGTGGGTTAGCAGCCAGTGTGCCGCCGACATATGCTCTGTGCTTGCCGCTTGCCAGGCCTGCTGCCATGAGCTGTGCGTATTCCTTCTTGCCGCCAACGCCGCCTGCAGCAGGGTAGCCACCAGCAACGATTTTGCCAAATATTGTAAGGTCTGGAACGACGTCGAACAGACCCTGTGCACCGGAAAGTCCAACACGGAAGCCAGTTACAACCTCGTCGAAAATCATGAGCGCGCCGTACTTGTCGCAAAGCTCGCGAACGCCCTTGTTGTACTCGAATGCAACCGGGCGAGTGCCGCTCTCTGGACCAACTGGTTCTACGATTACAGCTGCTGTGCCGCCTTTGAGCTTGTTTCTCTTCAGCATGCCCTCGAGCATGTTGAGATCGTTCGGGCGGACTTCGTCTGTCTTTGCATATGCGGAGCCTGGGATTCCGTGCGACTCAAGCAGTCCGCGGCTTCCAGGAATCTTCAGGCCGTATACCATCTGATCCGACCAGCCGTGATATGCGCCGCCGATTTTGATGATGCGCTTGTGACCAGTTGCGATACGGGAGATACGAAGAGCTGCCATTACGGACTCTGTGCCGCTTCCGAGCATACGGAACATCTCGACGTTAGGCATGTGCTTGTTGATTTCCTTTGCGATGAGAAGCTCTGCCTCGTGAAGAAGACCTGTTACAGGTCCGCATGTTTCCAGCAAATCCATTACTGCATTTCTGATTGGCTCGTAGTTGCTACCGAGGATTGTCGGACCGCCTGCCTGCAGAAAATCGATGTATTCGTTGCCGTCCTGGTCATAAAGATAAGCGCCAGATGCCTTTGCAAATGCTACAGGGAACGGCTTGTTGAATGCGAGGTTGTGCTGAACGCCGCCTGGGATGTATTCCTTGGCTTCGTCGTAAATCGCCTTGGACTTCTTGCACTTCTCGTCATAATATTTGAGGATGACATTTTCGTAGTAGTCATCGTTTACTTCCCAAACTGGCTCGCTCGTCAGGTGCGCGAGTCTCTTGTTGATGTCAGCGGGATCGTCCCAGCGGAAAATGCCAGAACCGTTGATGCCAGCCGTGTTTGCCTTAGTTTCTTCGTTCATATTCATTATTGTTGCCTCCTTAAAATCTTACGAAATTCGTCTTTCATCTTGCTTGCTTCGAACGTCAAGCCATTTATGTGGTAGTGGGTGATGAGCCCGAGATACGCTCCAGTCACTGCGATTGCGGCATCCTCATCATCGCCGAGTGCATCGGACACCGTGTGCTCGATAGTTGCAATTGGGTTGTTTTCTTCGCGGCTAAGTATCGCGTTCTGAATGAGCTGCGTCGCCAGAAGAGGGTAGGCAGCCGTATCGTCTATGAGCTTGTCAAATAAAGCGAGGACTTTTTCCTTGCCAGTAAGCCCTGAGTTATCGCAATACTCCGTCAGGTCGTCGATTTCCTGCGAGAAAATCCCGAGCATCAGCTCTCTCGTGCCGCCGAAGTAGTTGAAAACAGTGGTTCTGCAGACATCTGCCGCATCAGCCACCTGCTGAAAGCTTACATTATCTATGCCATGCGACTCGAACAAACCCTTCGCAGCATGCATGATTTTCTGTCTATTCTTTTCCTTAACTGTGGACATTATTTTGCTTCCTCCGTTGGCTCAGCTTCAGTAGCCGCACCATCTGCATTCTTCGAACCTTTCTGCGCGCGCTTGTTTGTGTTCAGCGAGCCGCGGTATACGAAGAAGCGGTCGTACAGGAACTCAGTCGAAAGGTTCGCAGCCATAGTAACAGCGAGCACCGCATATTCGTTCCAACCGATGTTCGTCAGTGCATTGCCCCACCAAGTCGAAAGCGGTGTGAATACGCAATAGAATGCTGCAACCTTGAGCATCGCAATCGGAACGTTGTTCGCAGACTTGAACGTGAACTCTCTATTCAGCGTGAAGTTCCAAAGCACGGACAGTGTCAAAGCCGTAAGGTAGCAAGGCGTGTATGGCAGGGATGTCAGCTCGTGCATGAGCGCAAACGTGATTGCCTGAATGATTCCAGCCGATGCCGAAAACAGCACAAACTTGATGACCTGCGCCGCATTTTCCTTCTTGGAAAGATTTTGGTTAGGATTAGTCTTTTCGTTGTTCATAATTATTCTCCAAAAAAATGTACTGTAGTATAAATTTATACCACAGTACAATTATGCTCTTGGAATATGTATTTGTCAACAGAAATTTATTTCATGCTGCCGGTTTTTTCGAAGCGGCTGTGCCAGGAGAGGGCTTCGTCGAGGATGTGCGGGGTCTGGCATGGTGCCTGC
>CAVGSW010000067.1:0-2309 GCA_963631945.1 Flexilinea sp.
TTGCCCTTTCTGAGAACGGTTACTCTGTCGGATACCGCCATGATTTCGTTTAATTTATGTGTGATGAAGAGAATGGACTTACCTTCGCGAGCAAATCCTCTCATTGTTTCCATAAGTTCGTCGATTTCCTGTGGAGTCAGAACCGCCGTCGGCTCGTCGAAAATCAGGATATCGTTGTTTCTATACAGCATCTTCAGTATTTCTACGCGCTGCTGCATACCTACCGTAATGTCCTCAACCTTTGCGTCTACGTCAATTTTGAGGCCGTAGCGTTCGGAGAGTTCGATTACCTTCTTGCGCGCTTCCTTTTTCTTCAGGAAGCCAAATTTGTTCGTCGTCTCTGCGCCGAGAATAATATTGTCGAGCACAGTAAATACGTCGACCAGCTTGAAATGCTGATGCACCATGCCTATGCCAAGTGCCGTCGCATCGTTCGGGTCGTTGATTTCTACAACTTTACCGTCTTTCTTGATTTCTCCTTCCTCTGGCTGGTACAGACCGAACAAAACGCTCATGAGTGTCGATTTGCCCGCTCCGTTTTCGCCGAGAAGCGCGTGAATTTCGCCCTTCTTGAGCTGGAGAGTTATATCATCATTTGCCACAATTCCGGGGAATTCCTTGCGGATGTGGTTCATCTCTATTACATATTCAGACATAATTTTTCCTATCTTTTTATGTGTGCGGCGCCCGTCTGTCCGCCAGACACCGTGAATTCCATTTCTAAGAGAAAGGGGGAATAAAATTTATTCCCCCAATATTTCGCATATATTTGCTTTTTCTTATCCGAAACTAACCAAATTAGCTTACAAACTTAAGGTTTTCGAGTCCAGCTGTGCTTGGATCAGCCATTTCGCTATCGTCGTCGATTTCGATTTCGCCAGAAACGATCTGCTCATAGAGAGCGTTGTAATCATCTACTGAGAAGTTTTCGAATGACCAAGTGTCAGTAGGGATACCAACTGCGTTATCAGCTGCGCCGAGCTTAAGGTCTCCGCCATAAACAGCGCCGCCATCATAGAACTTCGTGAGTGCTTCGATTACAGACTCAGCGAGGCCCTTAGTTGCGGAAGTGATAACTGTGTCGGAGCTTGCGGACTGGTCAACGTCAACGCCGATGATCTTGCCTTCGTTAGCTTCTGCTGCAGCTACGCCAGACTGGAACATGGAACCGCCGCACATGAAGATAGCTTCTGTACCTGCGTTGTACCAACCAGAAAGCATGGACTGAAGGTCAGGGGAAGCGGAGAAGCTTGAACCGTATTCCCAAGAATATCTCATTTCAACGGTCTCGCCTTTTTCTGCTGCTGCTGCGTTAGCGCCCTGAGCGAATCCATAGCCGTAACGGATGCAAGCTGGGTTGGAGCCACCGCCACCACCGGAGAATCCGAGGCTAGTGTAGCCTTCCATAACTGTTGCATAACCAGCAAGGTAGCCAGCCTGTTCTTCCTTATAGGATACGCCTACAAGGTTTTCGAATCCCATATCCCAACCGTCGATGAATACGAACTGTACATCAGGATATTCAGGAACTACAGCCTTAAGAGCAGTTTCCTGAAGGTAGCCAGGAGTTACGAGAACTTCGCAACCTGCTTCGCAAGCGTCTGTCATAGCCTTGATTCTGTCGTCATCAGTTGCGTTGGAATCGTTTGCTGGCTGATAATACTTGTAAGTCTTACCATTGTCATAAGCGTATTTCTTTACGCCGTTCCAAGTGAACTGGTTGAAGGAGCCGTCCTTCAGCTGGCCAACGTCAGTTACCATTGCAATCTGATAAGTGCCGTCCTCTGATTCACAGTTGTCAGAGATTGAGTCGTAGTCTACTGCTGTCGTGGCAGTGTCATCACTTGTGTCATCGCTAGTCGTGCCGCCGCATGCTGCGAAAGTGAATACCATTACCAGGATGAGCAAAACCGTTAAAAGTTTTTTCATTTTTTTCCTCCTAATAAAAATATGAGAATAAACTTATGGATTTATTATAATACATTTCACTAACAAATAAAAGCATTTTTTCACGCAAGCGACATTTTTTTATCACACGGGCTTAATGTAGCCGCGGCCAGCAACGCCCTGGGCGAAAATGCTAGTCTCGGCGGCGGACGCAGGATTTTTCGTTCAGGGCTAGGCGGCAAGGCATTCGCAAGCGGAGCATACTTGAGCGTATGTGAGCATTGCGAATTGCCGCAGCCAACAACGCCCTGGGCGAAAAAGACAAGTCTGCGGTGCTAGGATTGGAGGTCGGCGACAAAGCGGCGGACGATGGCGGCGGTTAGGCCCCAGATTACGCGGTCGCCGTAGCGGTAGAGGGCGAT
>CAVGSW010000067.1:2589-7172 GCA_963631945.1 Flexilinea sp.
GTCAGCTCATACTGCACGGCGAACTCCCCGAGAACTTCAATATCGCTCGGGCGGATTCCAATCTCCTCCTCGGTTTCCCTGAGCGCGCACTCCGCGAGGCTCTCGCCTGGCTCACGCCTCCCACCTGGGAAGCAGATGTCGCCAGGCTGCCTGATTCCAGCCGCCCGCTTCTCGAACACGAAGCAGAGTTCGCCACTTAGCTCCGTCAGCAGAACGAGCACTGCGAACTCCCGCATGATTTCCAGCGTTCGCGGCCCGTCGATTCCGTCCATCAGCCGCCGAACGCCTGCCAAGTCAATGCTTGCCGCACGCTCGTCGGGCGGCTGCGCGCCCGCACACTGCGCCTTCTCTCTGCTGCGCGGCCGCCCGCTGCCCAGATTCAATTTCTTCTCAATACCTCTATCTTTCATATAGCTCCCCGCATACTAAATAAGGCGACGGAACATGTCCATCGCCCAATATTTCTAAGCAAATTGTTAATTTAAGATTTCGCAACCATCGAAGTCAACGCCTATCATCTCTTCCTTCTCAGCGCTCAAGCTAACAACGAAGTCCATGCCGTAGTTCTTGGAAATGTTCTTGAGTCTTTCGATGAACTCAGGAAGATCGCCGAGCGTAACGTCTGCATGCTTGAGAATGCTGTCGATGAAAATCGTCTCAATGTCGTGGTCAGAACTGATGATGCCATACAGGAAACCGATGTACTCGTCGCTGTTCGTAACGTGCTCGAAATCCTCCATGCAGATAACTCTGATTCTGTACTTCAGGTCGTACATCAGTCTGTGATTCTTGTTTATGAAAATAATGCTGCCTTTGCTTGTTTCTACGGAATCGTTCGCAAGATCGATCATTTGCTTGGTCTTTCCGCTACCCTTGTGTCCAACTAATAATTTAACCATGATAACCGCCTCCTAAATTTTTGCTTATTTTTTCTGGTATTTAACACATTATACACTAAACGCCCCTCGGTTTCAAGAGTTATTTCACAGTAAATTCGTCAGACCCGACAAAATTCTCGTCCGCCAAAGATTGGCATCTTCTCGATGCGGTCGAATGCTTCCTTCAGCTCATCCATGCCGACCGTGCAGGCGATTCTCAGGAACCCTTGGCCGCACGCACCGAAAGCATCGCCAGGAATCATCGCAACCCTCGCCTCTTCAAAGATCTTCATGCAGGCCTCTTCCGACGTGAGTCCTGTGTCCTTGATGTTGATGAACAGGTAGAACGAGCCCATCGGCGGGTAAATCACGTGCATGTTCGGAATGGCGTTTATACGCTGTGCCGCGTAGAATACACGCTCTCTGAATGTCTCCGCAAGTGTTGGCGTTACCTCGTCGCGCATCTTGATTGCTGCGAGCGCCGCCCTCTGAGAAATGGACGGAGCCGAGTAAACGAGATTTTCGCTTATCTGCTGAACAGCGCTTACGATTGCTGGCGGCGCGATGATTGCACCGATTCTCCAGCCCGTCATAACGTAGTTCTTCGAGAAGCTGTTGATCGTGACCGTTCTCTCCTTCGTACCAGGAATAGTCGTGAACGGAATGAACGGGCCGTCAAAGCTATATATAGTATAGATTTCGTCGGTAATCACGAGCAAATCGTGCTTCTCGGCGATTTCTGCAATTTTCTTCATCGTGTCGAGGCTGAGGCAAGCGCCCGTCGGGTTGTTCGGCGAGTTTATGATGATTGCCTTTGTCTTCGGAGTGATGAGAGCCTCGAGCCTGTCAGGGTGAACCTGATATCTCTCCTCTTCAAACGTGTCGAGTTCAACGAGCTTGCCGCGTGCGAGCTCGACCTGCGACTTGTAAATTGAGAAATACGGCGATGGCACGATTACCTCGTCGCCGTCGTCGAGCACAGCCTCCAGAACCATTGACATTGCAACGCACGCGGAGGTCGTAACCATGATTTCCTCGTCCGCTACTTTGATATTATATTCCTTGTCGTAGAACTTTGCGATTTCGTCGCGGAGCTCCTTGTAGCCTCTCGGGTCGGTGTACTTGGTGTGGCCCGCCTTCGCATCCGCAAAAGCCGCGTTGATTATCGGCTCAGGCGTCACGATGTCAGGGTCGCCGAGGCTGAGGTTTATAGTGCCCTCCGTGGTTCTCGCGAGTGACGCAAGCGTAGTCATCACGCTTTCCTTCGCTTCTTGATTTGAATATCTCTTCGATAAAAAATTCTTCAATTATATTACCTCCTAGACCATCTCAGCAAGGTCGTAGATGAGCCTCTCGGTCTTCTCCCAGCCGAGGCATGGGTCTGTGATTGACTTGCCGTAAACCGTTCCGTCCACTGGCTGGCAGCCGTCCTCGATGTAGCTCTCGACCATAACGCCCTTGACCATCTTGCCGATGTCCTCGCTCGCCTTCTTGGACTGGACGACTTCCTTGCAAATTCTAACCTGCTCTATGAATTTCTTGCCCGAGTTTGCGTGGTTTGCGTCGACCATGATTGCCGGGTTCTGCAGGTCTTTCTCGTTATACATGTCGCAAACGAGCCTGAGATCCTCGTAATGGTAGTTCGGAATCGACTGTCCGTGTTTGTTCGTATGGCCTCTGAGAATTGCGTGAGCGTAAGGGTTGCCGTGGCTCTCAACCTCCCAGTTTCTGTAAATAAACGTATGGCCGCTCTGTGCCGCAACGAGTGAGTTCATCATTACGGAAAGGTCGCCTGCTGTCGGGTTCTTCATACCGACTGGGATGTCAAGTCCGCTGGCTGTGAGGCGGTGGAACTGGTTTTCGACCGAGCGTGCGCCGATTGCCACATAGCAAAGGATGTCGCTGAGGTATCTGTAGTTCTCAGGGTACAGAAGCTCGTCCGCGCAGAAAAATCCCGTTTCCTTCATCGTGCGGATGTATGTCTCTCTGATTGCGATGATGCCTTTGAGCATGTCCTCGCCGAGCAGCGGGTCTGGCTGGTGGAGCATTCCCTTGTAGCCCTTGCCTGTTGTACGCGGCTTGCTCGTGTAAACTCTCGGCACGATGCAGATTTTTTCTTCGACTTTGTCCTGAACCTTTCTGAGTCTGAGGAGGTAGTCAAGCACAGCCGTCTCGTTGTCCGCTGAGCACGGTCCGATTACCATGAGCAGGCGGTCGTCGCGCCCGTCAAGTATTGCTTTTACTTTGTCTACGGCCTCGTCTCTTCTCTTTGTATCTTCTTCGCTTATCGGAAACATCTCCTTGATATCCTTCGGAATAGGAAGCTTCCGCTTGAAATTCATATTCATAATGTGTTTACCCTTTCATTTATATAATTTAATTCTCTGCGTCTGCTGACGGCTCTTTGTCGAAGAGCTTTCTGCGGGCGGTCGAGCGCCTCATCATGTCCTTGATGCCCTCTTTGTCCGCCTCCATCAGCATCCTCTCGAGCTTGGAAATCTCCATCGTGAAGAGCTTGAGCTGGTGCAGCAGAGCGTCTTTATTCAACAAAAACAATTCACTCCACAGCGTTTCGTCGATGCGGGCGATTCTCGTCAGGTCACGGAATGAGTCACCTGTGTAATCCTCGACTCTCTCCATGTGGTTGCAAGTCATGAGCGACATTGCGATTCCGTGCGTGAGCTGAGAAACGAAGCCGATCATCTCGTCGTGGTCATTCGGAGAAAGCTCGGAAATCCTTGCAAATCCAAGTATCTCGCCGATTTGTCTGCAGACGTCCTTCGCCTCTTCTGTGTTTTTCTCGGTCGGAACGACGATATAGTTCGCTTCGTAGAAAATTTTCTCGTTCGCGTTCTGGATGCCGAGCTTTTCGCAACCTGCCATCGGGTGGGCTGCGATGTATTCGCAATCTTCTCTGAGCATGCCTTGGATGTCGTCGACGATGCAGCCCTTGACACCGGTTACGTCCGTGATGAACGTGCCAGGCTTGAAATATTGCTGGTTGCCTTGAATCCATTCTTTGAAGATATGCGGATAAAGCGCGAAAATCACGATGTCCGCCTTGCCGATCATCTCTGGGTCAGGCTCAGTTCTGCCCTCCGCGATGATGTAATTGTCGAGGGCGAATTTTATCGTGTCTGGGTTCGTGTCGATTGCCATGATGTCAAACCCGTTCTTCGCAAATCCTCTGGCATAGCTTCCGCCGATTATACCAAGTCCTACTATCAAAATATTTTTGCTGTGATCAATTATCAAGTCTTTTTACCTCAATTCCAAGTGATTCTAGTCTATCAAAAAAGTCTGGAAAGCTCTTGCTGACTGCCTCCGCGCCGTTTATAACGCCGCCTGTCAGCGTGCAAAGCACCGCGAGAGACATCACGATTCTGTGGTCGTTGTGCCCGTCGAGCTCGGCGGTCGGGGCGTGCAAGCCCGCGCCTGAGGCGACGATTACCTCGTTTTCGAGAACCTCGGTGTGTACGCCGAACTTGGCGAGCTCGGTCGCCATTGCGGCGGCTCTGTCGCTTTCCTTAATCTTAAGCCTTCTAGTTCCAGTGAAATGTCCGCCGCCAAGTGCCGCCGCCACTGCAAACAGTATCGGTCCGAGATCTGGGCAGTCGGAGATGTCGATTGGGTCTGGGGCGCCCGCCGCAGCAGGCCTCAGACGCTCGAAGAGCTCCTGGTACACGCGGTCAGCCTGCCTGCTGC
>CAVGSW010000068.1:0-7166 GCA_963631945.1 Flexilinea sp.
AGCACCACATTCCAAATCTGTGCTTGCGTTATGACATCGAGCATCGTGCTGATTTCATCGCATATGAGATACTCCGCACCGCTCATAAGCGCACGAGCCACGCAGAATCTCTGAAGCTCACCACCAGAAAGTTCGCGAGGGAATCTATCAAGCCACGCCTTCTCTATACCGAATGCATCCAGTACATCTTCCCTTAGCTCACCGCTTTCCTCGAGAACCTTCTTGAGTCTCCAGCGAGGGTTGATTGCCTTCTCGGGATGCTGATATATGAGCTGCACTGGGCAGATTTCCTTCTCAGGCAGCGGCTTGCCATCTAGCAAAATCTCACCTTGAGTCGGCTTAAGATACCCCGCGAGCAGCATTGCAAGCGTCGTCTTGCCATATCCGCTAGGCGCAAATATTGCGAGCCTCTCACCCTTTTCAATCTTTAGGCTTCTGTCCTCCAGCACCCACGGCGACTTTTTATCATATCTAAAATAAACATTTCTTGCTTCAAGTGACATGATAGCACCTCACTTCTCCGCCTCTAACCTCACGCACAGGCGGAACCTGCATCTCGCATTCCTCAGTTCTATACGGACAGCGTGGCGCAAACAAACACCCACTCGGCAGGTTCCCAGCATAAGGCTGAAAACCATCTATCGGCTCGAACCCATTTTGCGGGAGTGCTTCCCAAAGCGCCTTTGAATATGGATGTCTCAAGGCATCTGGACCAGCCTTGAAATCCGCAGCAGGTGCCGTCTCCACGGTCGTTCCCGCATAGAACACAGCCACTCTGTCAGCAAACTCAAACGCTAGGTCTATATCGTGCGTAATCAAGATAACCGCTTTGCCCTCGTCAGCCAGCTCACGGAACATCTTGAGTGCGTCGAGCGCCTGCTCAAGGCTCATGCCAGGCGTTGGCTCATCTGCTATGATGAGCTCCGCATCCGTTATCAAAGCCGTTGATACGAGCACTCGCCTTGCCATGCCGCCCGAAAGCTGAAATGGATATAGCTTTTCCGTCTTCTCTGGGAGCTGAAATCTCTCAAATAGTTTTCTTCTCTTTTCTGTCGGCTTTGGTTTTCTATGACCATCCGCCTGAGCACCCACTTTCATCAGCGGGTCAAGATATGCAATGGACTGCGGTACAAGCGCAATCTCAGTTCCTCTAAGCTGCTTTTGCAATTCAGGTGTGAGCTGTTCACCCTTATAGTGCAAATGCCCCTGCACGGTCGCATTGTCCGGCAGGATTCCAAGCACAGCCGATGCAAGCAGACTTTTGCCCGAGCCTGATGAGCCAGCTATTGCAACGATTTCCCCTGGCTTTACCGTGAGGTGTAAGTCGGAGATGACCTTTAGCTCGTTTTGCGAAAGTCCATGCTCGTACATGCGGAAGGATACAGATAGATTGTGTATTTCCAGTAACGTATTTTCTTTTTGCTTCATTTTTTACTCCTGTGCGCTGTACGGGTCAAGAATCATCTTAAGATAATCACCGATTTTGTCGATAAGCAGAACTATCAGCACGAGCGTAAGCCCTGGCAGCACTGCAGGCCACCACATGCCAGTCGATAGGTATCTCATGCTCTCCGACAGGATAATTCCGATTGCCGCCTGCTCTGGAGCAAGTCCGAACCCTAGGAACGAAATCGATGCTTCGTGCAAAATTGCATGCGGGAACAGCAGCACCAGCCCCACGAAAAATTGCGGAACAAGATGCGGCAGCAAGTGATTCGCCAAAATCCACGTGCTTGACTTGCCGAGCTTGCGGGAAACTGCAACATATTGCTCAGACCTAAGCTGCAATACCTCGCCACGAATCAGTCTAGCGAGGCTACACCAGTGCGTCGCTGCAATTCCGATAAGCAGTCCCTTGAGCCCGCGCCCGAACGCAAACGAAATCAATATAACCAAAATCGTGTGAGGAACACCCATCACGAGGTCTATAACCCAATTGATGAATGCATCGAGTTTCTTTGAGCCCGTGGCAGCAGCAATGCCGACTAGCACTGCAATCACTGCACTTATGATTGACGCAACAAACCCAACTGTGATGCTGACGGAAAGTCCTTTTATCGTGCGTAGGAACAAATCGCGCCCAAGTGCATCCGTTCCGAATATATGAGAAAAGCTCGGAGCCTGCTTTGCCTCTAGGAAGCTTCCGGCTATTGATTCGTCGGAAATGAGCAAGCCAGAGGCATAAATGGCAATTAGCAGCAATGCCATGCCGCATGTCAGGATGAGAGCTCTGCTTCGCTGATTCAAATTCTTGAAGAGAATCAATTCTTTCATTTGCTCACCTCCCCGATTTTCGGGTCAACGACCCCATATAGAAGGTTAGCAATCATATTGCCCACGCAAACAAATAGTGCCGAGAACAGCGTTATTCCAAGCAAAAGCGGCACATCGCCTTGAAGTCCAGCCTCGCTCAGCGCACTGCCAAGTCCAGGATAGCTGAACACATTTTCTGCCAGCACAGAGCCACCAAATAACTCCGCAAACGATGCGAATTGCAGCGTCAAAGCCGGAAGCAAAATGTTTCTCAGCCCATGCCTACAAAGAATCGTCCATCTGCCCTCTCCCCTTGCCTTTGCAAAGAGGACATAATCACTGTTTAACACGTCAATAAGCTTTTGCCTAGTATGCAGCGCAATGTTCGCAAACGACACAAGGCTAAGCGTAAACGCTGGCAAAATCAAATGGTATATCTTTTGCCATATCGTAACATCCTCGCTCAATACGCCCACTGGCGATGAAAATCCAACTGGAAACCAATCGAGCCAAACTGCAAATACGAGTAGCAGTAGCAGCCCTATCCAAAACGTTGGAACGGAGCTGAGGATGTAGCAAACTTTTTTTAGAATTCTATCTGGCAATTTGTCGCGATGCATTCCCATTATGCATCCTAGAGCAAAGCCAATCACGCCAGCGAGCACCCACGCAAAGAACATGAGCGCAAGCGAATTGACAAACCTCTCGCTGATTATGTCTGCAACTGGTCTACGGTATATCGACGATTCGCCGAGGTTGCCCTGCACAACCTCACTCAACCAAGAAATGTATCTCTCAACTGGTGGCTCGTCGACACCCCAGTAGTCCTCGATTTCGGCGCGTTGCTCTGGCGATACTGCCGAGCCGAGTCCGAGAATATATTGCTGAACAGGGTCAACTGGCGAGGCGCACACAAGCGCAAAGGAGATGATGCTCACGGCAAGCAGCAATGTTATAATTCTTACGCTGTATTTTACAAGTATGTGAAGCAGTCGCTTCGGTGCATTCTCCATATCGTGAGTCCCTCCTTTCCATCATCTATAGTCATTTCTTTTTTCTGTCAAATACAGTCAAATCAAAAATTTCTCATTGACCTTTTTCTCTTGGTGCTTCTTTATTCCGACCATGTCCACTCAGCAAGGTTTTGGATTATCGGCAGTCCGTTACCGTGTCCATGAATCGGTTGCTCTCCAATCGACAAACCGTCGCGAACATAGACCACGTGATCCAAATTGACGAGCCATACCCAAGGGCACTCGCCCTTCATGCATGTGCCTGTCGTTCCGTCCCACTGAACCTTTTGCCAATACTCATTAGCCTCTTCAGAAGTGAGCGCAGACATCGCCTTTTCAAGATAGCTGTCAGTCAAATCGCTCATATATCCCTCTGGATTGTAGTAATCATCGAGCAGTGCACCTTCCGAGCGATAAAGGTAATAAGTCTCGTTCGGTGATGCTGATCCCCAGCCCATCAAGACTGCTTCCGAGAACATCACCTGAGAAATCTCGTCCCAGCTCATTCCCTCTATGTCGACCTTGATGCCGATAGCCAGAAGCTGCTCTGCTGCCGCCATGCCGACTGCCTGACGAACAGAATCGCCTGACGGATAAACGCATTTGAACTCGGCTTTGAGCCCGTCCTTTTCGACTATGCCATCTCCGTCCGTGTCCGCCCAGCCAGCATCAGCCAGAAGCTGCTTGGCATATTCCACATCAGTCTCAATCTCTACATCAGGGTTATTCCAAGGCATACCGTCGTTCTCAGAATAGGCAGGTCTGCCGTATCCATTCAAAACAGCATCGACAATCTGCTGCCTGTCGATTGCGTAGGCGATTGCCTTGCGAATTTCTATATTGCATGTAACGTTATTTCCTATCGGCACGCCGCTCTCGGTCGTCTTACCCTCATTTGGAAGAACCGGTAGCGTGAATCCGCGATTGTCAGCTGACTTGATTGCCTCCACATGATAGCCATCCACCTCCGTAGTCGCAAGTGTCGCTGTGGAATACGCAACATCCACCTCGCCTGCCTGAACAGCCGCAAGTGCCGCATCCTCAGACATAAACACGACTGTCACATTCTTGATTGCTGGCGTCTGGCCATAGTAATCCTCGTTCGCAGTAAATATAATCTGCTCCTGAGATTTCCACTCGACGAACTTGTACGGACCCGAGCCAATCGGGTTCCTACCGTAGTCCTCGCTGTATGCATGCTCTGGCACTATGCCGATGGACGCAAGCGTATTGAGGAAAATCGACGTCGGCTCGGAAAGCGTGATTACAACAGTTGTGTCGTCTTTTGCAACTGCACTCTCCATGTATGTCAAGTCAACCGAGCCCTGCGCAGCCTTTGCAGTCTCAAGCGTAAATGCTACATCCTCTGCAGTGACCTTTTCGCCATCCGTAAACTTGGCGTCGTCCCTAATTGTAAACGTCCAAGTCAAGCCATCGTCAGACAGGCTGTAGTCCGTCGCCAGGTCGTTTTCGAACGTCAAGTCCTTTGTGTATTTGACTAGCGTGCTCTGTATAATCGGGTAATTGCCGTGCCCCCAGCCCTGCGTCGGGTCAAGCGTCTCCGGCTCCGAGTCAATTGCGATTACAACGCTGTCTTTATCTATGTTTTCGCTGCCACTTGCCGTCTGCGTGCCACATCCTGTCAAATTCAAGAGCATGAGCAATGTCAAGCCAAGCGCAAGCAGTTTGTTTCTTTTAGTAATCATAGTTTGCTCAAAACCTCTTCAATAGAAATACCTTCCGCTTTGGCGATGCGAGCCAAATCCTCGTACTCGTACTTCTTGCGGCTTACGCCGTATCCGCTTGAAACCTTGCAGCTCATTGTCCCGCAAGCCGTTTCCACCGTGTCAATCTTGCGGTCAAGCACATATCTATTCATCTTGCATTCTCTGATTCCGATGGTCGTCGTATGCTTGAATATAGCTTTGACTATGTTCTCTTTGTCCTTCTCTGCACATATCACATTGATTAGAATTCCTGGGCGGGACTTCTTCATTCCAATTGGGACAGTAAAGACATCCCTTGCACCTGCCTCAAAGAGCCTTTCCATTGCAAATCCGATTGCCTCGCCTGTCATATCGTCTACATTGCAGCTGAGCTCTAGGATTTCATCTCCGTGATTTTCTGTCTCGCCAAGCAGTACACGCACGCAGTTTGCCGCCTCAAAGTCCTTCTTGCCCATGCCGTAACCGATAGCCTGCGTTTTCATCACTGGCATGTCACCGAAGCGTGTGGCGAAATGCTTAAGAAGTGCTGCACCAGTAGGTGTGCAAAGCTCTCCTTGGATAGCTCCACCATAAATCGGAACGCCCTTGAGGATATATGCTGTCGCTGGGGCTGGCACGGGGAGAATTCCGTGTGCACACTTGACTTGACCGCTGCCCACATGGATAGGTGAAACGACAACCTCGTCAACAGCGAGTTCATTCATCATCATGCAAACAGCTGTGATGTCTGCGATTGCATCCATCGTACCCACCTCGTGGAAGTGGATTTCGGTCACTGGCATATCGTGTGCGTGACTTTCTGCCTCTGCTATCAGGTTGAATACTGACATAACATCGTCCTGAACTTTCTCAGGAATCGCAAGATGTCCGCGAACGATATGCTCGATGTCGTGCAGACCGCTGTGGTGGTGATGGCCATGCTCGTGCTCGTGGCAATGCTCATGTTCATGGTCGTGATGGTGGTGATGGTGCTCGCAGCCCTCCTCTTCGCCATTAACCATTACAGTCATATGCGTGCCTGTAATCCCGCACTTTACAGCCTTCTCAGCCTTATACTCAACACCTGGAATTCCAAGTCCATTCAGTTTCTCTACAAATTTTTCTGGTTCTGGGATGAGCTCGAGAAGCGCTGCACTCAGCATATCCCCAGCTGCTCCCATACCGCAATCGATATATAACGTCTTCATTCTACTTCCTTTTGCCTTTCTTTTATTTGCTTACTTTGCGCTCACGTGATTTATCATATTGGCGAGGTACCCTGCTCCGAATCCGTTGTCGATATTGACTACGGAAACACCGCTCGCGCAGGAGTTAAGCATTGAGAGCAGCGCCGACAGGCCATTAAACGAAGCGCCATATCCTACGCTTGTCGGAACCGCAATTACCGGGCAATCCGCAAGACCGCCGATTACACTTGCAAGAGCGCCCTCCATGCCAGCAATTGCAATGATTACACTCGCGCTCATTATGTCGTCTAGATGTGCCAGCGTCCTGTGAAGTCCAGCAACTCCTACATCGTAAAGCCTAATAACTTCGTTTCCGAGCACCATAGCGGTAAGCGCAGCCTCTTCAGCCACGGGAATATCGCTAGTGCCTCCCGTTGCAATCACGATTTTGCCGATACCATCTGGCTTCGGCATCTTGCCGATGATTCCGCAGCGAGCATCCTTATAATATGTAAGCTCGCACTCTTTGCTGACTATCGCTGCGGACTCCTCAGGTAGCCTCGTGATAAGGATTGTCTTTTGGCCGTTTTCCATCATCTTCTTTGCAATCCCGATAATCTGTTCCGGCGTCTTGCCAGCTCCGTAGATTACCTCCGCTACACCTTGCCTGAGCTTTCTGTGCATGTCCACCTTTGCGTAACCTATATCCTCAAACGGCTTTGCCTTTAGCTCGAGGAGTGCGTCGTCAATGCTCACTGAACCGTCGCTTACTCCCTCCAGCAGCTTGCGAATTTCTGTATTCATTTTCTTACCTCCAAGTCAAGCATTACTGATTTATAATACATCTTCAATTTTTCCAAAATTTCTTCTCTATGTGCCAAGAGCAGTGGGAGCTGGTCCTCTGGCAGCTGAAGCTTCGCATCCTCGCCCTGCATGCGTACTCGGAAGTCCGTGAATCCGAGCGAAAAAAGGAAATTCTCTGCCTCCTCAGTCGCCGCAAGCTTCTC
>CAVGSW010000069.1:0-6956 GCA_963631945.1 Flexilinea sp.
ACGGCGACAAGGTCAAGGTCAGCCTGCGTTTCCGCGGCAGAGAGCGTGACTACGTTTCCAAGGGAATGGACGTTATGAACACGTTTGCTGAGTGCGTGACGGAGGTCGGCGTTGTCGAGAAAAAGCCGGTGTTCGAAGGCAGAAGTCTGACGATGGTCCTCGGGCCAAAGCCTGACAAATAGTAATTGCAGGTTGCGCAAGTTGCGCGGGCGGCGAGAGCTACGAAAAGTTACATTTTACATTAGTTCCAATTAGTATAAATTATAGGAGGCAAAATCATCATGGCAAAGAATAAGATGAAATCCCATAGAGGAGCATGCAAGAGACTTAAATTAACTGGATCCGGCAAGATTAAGAGAAACAAGGCATACAAGAGCCACATTCTTACTAAGAAAACCGCTAAGAGAAAAAGAGGCTTGAGAAAGTCCACAGTTCTGACAAGCGCAGACCTTAAGAGAATGCTTAGATCTATGGCAAAATAGTTGAGAGTTTTAGGAGGTAAGAAAAATGGCAAGAGTAAAGAAAGGCGTTAACGCGCACAAGAGACATAAGAAAATTTTGAAATTAGCTAAGGGCTTCTATGGCAGCAAGAGCAAGGTATTCAAGGCTGCTAACCCTGCAGTAATGAGATCCCTCAGATCCGCTTACGTAGGCAGAAAGCTCAAGAAGAGACAGTACAGACAGATGTGGATTGCTAGAATCAACGCTGCAGCTAGAATGAACGACATCAGCTACAGCAGACTCATGGATGGTCTTAAGAAGGCTGGCATTGAAATCAACAGAAAGATGCTCTCCGAGATGGCTATCTACGACGCACCTGCATTCGCAGCACTTTGCGAGACAGCAAAAAAGGCTTACAAGTAAGTCGCGCATCTATATATATGTAGAAACTTCAGCAGCTGAGGCAACTCGGCTGCTTTTTTCTTTGCGCAAACTTGGCAAGCGGATGATATCTGCTCTCAGCAGGTGCAAGTCCTCATGGGCGGCGGGTGCCGTGCAATCCACGCGGGACGTCCTCGTCGCTAAGAACTTTTAGCCACTCAGGGTTTGCTTCGCGGAGAGTTCGGCAAACTCGCGAGCGCCATAGAAGCAGAAGCTCGCTCAGACAGTGCCGAACTCTTAGCCACTCAGCCGCACCCATCGTGGAAAGTTCTTCGCGCTCCTGCGGTATGTCCCACGCAGATTGCAGAACCCGCCGCTCTCATCACATTGCGGGAAAGCACCCACCGAGAGCAGCTATCCTCCGCAATCTGTTTGCAAAGTAATAAGCAGTGCGAGGCAATTATTGCTTTTATTGTTGGTGCGGGTGTGGTAAAATATAGGTAGCGGCGGCCGTGGGTGCATCGGTCGCGGGAAGGAAAGAGAAATGACAGAGACTACATTGTTATATATAGTGATTGGAATTTGCGTGGTTACTGCGGTGCTTGCAGCGGGCGCAATGGCGAAGGCTGGCTCGCTCAGCAAGCAAATCGCGGAGCTGAAGGCGGGCGAGAGAAATACAGCGCGCGACCTGCAGGAGATCAAGGACGTGAGCCGCGATATGACGATTCAGACGCAGAATACGCTGAAGGCATTCGGCGAGCTGATTTCCACGAATCAGAGGGATAGCGCGGAGAACCTCGACAAGAGGCTGCTCGAGCTGAACAATAAGTTCGGGCAGATGGCAGTTGAGAACGAGCAGAAGCTTGAGAATATCCGCATCTCGATGGAGAAGAAGATCGGCCAGCTGAACGAGGACAATCAGAAGCAGCTCGAGCAGATGAGGCAGACGGTTGACGAGAAGCTGCAGAAGACGCTCGAAGAGCGCATCAGCAAGTCGTTTCAGCTCGTCAGCGAGCGTCTGGAGCAGGTATACAAGGGCCTCGGCGAGATGCAGACTTTGGCGGCGGGCGTTGGCGACCTGAAGAAGGTTCTGTCGAACGTTAAGACACGCGGAATCCTCGGCGAGGTGCAGCTCGGAGCGATACTCGAGCAGATACTCACGCCAGATCAATACGAAGAGAATGTCAAGACGAAATCCACTGGAAACGAGCGAGTTGAGTTCGCGGTCAAGCTTCCTGGCGATGACGAGGGAACGGTTTGGCTTCCGATAGACGCGAAGTTCCCAGGCGATGCATATAGCAAATTGGTGGATGCCTACGATTCTGGAGATCCAGCGGCAATCGACGAGGCGGCGAAGAACCTCGAAAAGGTCATCAAGTCCGAGGCGAAGGATATCCACGAGAAATACATCGAGCCGCCTTATACGACGGAATTCGGAATCATGTTCCTGCCGTTTGAGGGACTCTATGCGGAGGTTGTGCGCAGAGGCCTGCTCGAGGTTCTGCAGAGGGATTACAAGGTCAACATAGCTGGGCCGACTACGATGGCGGCACTGCTGAACAGCTTGCAGATGGGCTTCCGCACGCTCGCAATCCAGAAGCGCTCTGGCGAAGTTTGGAATGTACTCGGTGCGGTTAAGACAGAGTTCGACAAGTTTGGCAATGTGCTTGAGAGTGCGCAGAACCGCATCAACCAGGCAAATGCTGAGCTCGACAAGCTCATTGGAACTAGGACGCGTGCTATTCAGAGGAAGCTGAAGGGCGTTGAAAGTCTGACTCTTACGGACAGTGCGGAAGTGCTGGAGCTCTCTGATATTGCGGGCTCAGCGAGTGCAGACAGCTCGGATGATATGTAAATTTTGATAGAGAAATTGTGCAGCATGCGAATTTGTTGAAAAATAGCGCATTGCACATGTTGTTATTGAAGAAGGAATGTTTGGTAAATGAAGATTTTTGCAATTGGAGATTTGCACCTGTCGATGGCCGAGGGCGTAGATAAGCCCATGGACGTGTTCGGCGGCCAATGGGAGAATCACGCTGAGCGGCTGAAGGAGAACTGGGTGCAGATGGTGTCGGACGAGGATATCGTCGTGATTTGCGGCGATATTTCGTGGGGACTCAGGCAGGAGGAGGCAGAGTCGGACCTTGCGTGGGTGCACGACTTGCCGGGGACGAAGGTTTTCTTCAAAGGGAACCACGATCTTTGGTGGCAGTCGGTCGGCAAACTGAACAAATTATATGACGATGGCACGATGAACTTCATGCAGTGCAAGGCCTACGTGGTGGGCGAGACGGCGATTTGCGGCAGCCGCGGCTGGATTTGCCCTGGCACGGAAGGCTTCTCGGAGCATGACAGGAAGATTTACGATAGAGAGGTTCAGCGGCTTCGGATGTCGCTCGAAGACGGGAAAATGCAGGGTGCGAAGGAGTTTATCGTGGCGCTGCACTATCCGCCGACGAACGATAAACAGCAGGGTTCGGATTTCACGAAGCTCATGTCGGAGTACGGTGTGAAGAAGTGCGTATACGGGCATTTGCATGGCAAGGATGTGTTCCCGCGGGGGCTCAAGGGCGTGTACAACGGTGTGGAGTATAGGCTCGTGTCGCTCGATTATGTGAACTCGGTGCCTGAACTGGAGCTTGAGATTGACTAGAAGTTAGAGAGTATATTTGATATAGAATTTGATTCCTGAATAGGAGAGTGTTTGAGGAGGTAAAGTGATATGAGGAAAGTGATTTTGATAGTGACGGACAGCCTTGGAGTGGGCGAGATGCCTGATGCTGCCAAGTACGGCGATGCGGGTTGCGATACGTTCGGCCATATCTGGGAGAGAGCGGGCAAACTTACGATGCCGAATCTGCTTTCGCTCGGCTGGGGCAATATCGACGGAGTGCTCGGCGGCAAGCTTGCGACGAGCGAGCCTGCGGGTTGCTATGGAAGGCTCGCGGAGCTTTCGACTGGCAAGGACACGACAACGGGCCACTGGGAAATCGCAGGGCTTGAGACATATGTGCCGTTCAAGACATATCCAGAGGGCTTCCCGAAGGAGTTCATGGAAGCATATCAGAAGGAAATCGGCATAGAGTGCATCGGCAACTATCCTGCGAGCGGCACGGAAATCATCGAGGTTCTGGGGCCTGAGCACGAGGCGACGGGCAAGCCGATTGTATATACTTCGGCGGACAGTGTGTTCCAGATTGCTGTGGATGTCGATAAATTCGGGCTTGACACGCTTTATCATTACTGCGAGGTTGCGCGCAAAATGCTCGTAGGTGACTGGGCTTGCGGCAGGGTTATCGCCCGCCCGTATATCATCAACGCTGAGGGCAAGCGTGAGAGGACTTCGGACCGCAGGGACTATTCGGTTACGCCGCCTGCTGACACGATTCTCGATGCAATCGGTGCGGCTGGCAAGATGGTCTATGGCGTCGGCAAAATCGGCGACATTTTCAATATGAAGGGACTTACGGAGTCTGTGCACACTGTCAGCAACATGGACGGCGTGGACAAGACGATTGAGGCAATCAATATGAGTTTTGAGGGATTCATCTTCACGAATTTGGTGGAGTTTGACTCGAAGTTCGGGCACAGGCGCGACCCAGAGGGCTACGGCAAGTGCATAGAGGAGTTTGACGCGAGACTCCCTGAGATTATGGACGCGATGGGCAATGAGGATGTTTTGATGATCTGCGCGGATCACGGCAACGACCCGACGGCGCCTGGCACGGACCACACGAGAGAGTACATTCCGCTAATCGTGTATGGCAAGCCTTGCAAGAGCGGCGTAAATCTCGGCACGCGCGGGACATTTGCGGATATCGGAGCGACGGTTTGCGACATGCTCGGCGTGACATACAAGACTGTCGGCAAGAGCTTTGCTGAATTGATTATGAAATAGGTGGGTACCATGTTTAATATGAGCGATATCATCTACAAGAAAAGAGAGGGCGGCGCGCTGACGAAGGAGGAAATCGAGTACCTCATCACGGGCTACGTGGCTGGCGAAATCCCTGATTATCAGGTTTCGGCGCTGCTGATGGCCATATTCTTTCGCGGGCTGACGAGGCCAGAGATATTCGAGCTGACGAATGCCATGCGGTATTCTGGCGACACGATTGACCTCTCATCGATAAAAGGCATCAAGGTCGACAAACATTCTACAGGCGGGGTCGGTGACAAGACGACGCTCGTTGTAGCTCCGCTTGCCGCGGCTTGTGGCGTTCCAATCGCGAAGATGAGTGGCCGCGGCCTCGGCTTCACAGGCGGCACGGTCGACAAGATGGAATCGATTCCAGGTTTCAGAACATCTATGGAGCCGGAGGAATTCCTCGCACAGGTGAACAGAATCGGCATGGCTGTCATCGGTCAGACAGCGCACATCACGCCAGCGGACAAGAAGCTGTACGCACTCAGAGATGTTACAGCGACGGTCGACAACAACGGGCTTATTTCCTCGTCGATTATGAGCAAGAAATTAGCTGCAGGTAGCGACGCAATTTTGCTCGATGTCAAGGTTGGCGACGGGGCATTCATGGAGAACATAGACGCGGCGCGCGAGCTGGCTGAGCTCATGGTTGACATAGGCGATAGAGCAGGGCGCAGGACGGTTGCGGCGATTACGGATATGAACCAGCCGCTCGGCTGCGCAGTCGGCAACGCACTCGAAGTAATAGAGGCTATAGAGACGCTGAAGGGCAAAGGACCAGAGGATATCACTGAGCTCGGCGAGAAGCTCGCGGGCGTTATGATTTACCTCGGCGGACAGGCAGATTCGCCTGAGCAGGGCTTCAGCATGGCGCGCGAAGCGCTTGCAAGCGGCCGCGGTCTCGCGAAGTTCAAGGAGTTCGTGGCGGCACAGGGCGGCGACCCGAACGTCGCAGACGATTACTCGCTGTTCCCACAGGCTGCACACACGCTTGACCTCGTGGCGGATGCCGACGGCTACGTAGCGAAAATCGCAGCTCGCAGCATAGGCATAGCATCCCAGCACACGGGCGCAGGCAGGGCAACGAAGGAGGACGCAATCGACCTCTCAGCGGGCATCCGCCTGAGCAAGAAGGTAGGCGATGCAGTCCGCAAGGGCGAAGTGCTCGCAACGTTCTATGGCAACAACCCTGAGAAACTCTCAGCCGCCCTCGAACAGGCACAAACCGCCTTCACCATCACCCCAGCCAAGGTCGAAAAACCGCAGCTGATCAAGGAATTCATCGGCCTCAAGTAACAAAAATCCGACAGGCTGAGAACAATTCAATAATATGCAAATATGCGCGAAAAATGCACATGCTAACACAGGCATGTGCATTAATAATTTTTGCTTTTGTAATCGTGGCGCTAATTAATAATTTTAGCAATCTGCTCTTCGCTCATGCCGCTCGCGCGCATCTTTTCTAAAATGCTCTGCTTCATAGCGGCTTCGCCTTCTGCACGGCCTTCTTCATAACCTTCCTTCTTTTCTTCATCTATCATCTCTTGCAGAGTCATAAATTCCACCCGCCTTTCAATCTTAACACTTTCGACGATGTCATGCATGTGGCGAGTAAGGCTGCCGTTGCTCGCAGTTGCCATATCTGCCGTGGATTTCTCTACATATTTGAGAAAATCCTTCAGCTCCTCGCTCACATCATCCATCGTTCCTCTTGTGTTAAGTATAATCTTTTTAGAATCATCTTGCAACGGAATTTTGCGATTTTCAGTACAATAATTCTCAAATGAATAGATGTGTCTACCGTCGTGGAACGGATCAAAAGTGCAGATAAAGATTACATAACTTAAAGGCAAGTCACTGTAGTGCTGACCTTTCTTAAGTTCGCTAGTATCGAGCATGCTACTATAGTAGCGACTGCGTCTCGCAAGATCTTTCTCTTTTGGATTTTGCATCTCAATGTCGTAGATTTGCCCAGCGCTGTCCCTAACAAAAATATCAAATCGCACGGCCTTCGCATCGTAGTAGACATCTCCCGTCCACTCGCTTTTAGCAATCTCAATTTCATCAATTTCAATATGCAGAAGCTTCTCCAGAAACTCCTTGCAAATCCCTTCATTGGACATAGCGTTAGCGAATAAATAATTGTCGCTCAGATTCAGTTCTTCTAAAGTTTTCCTTTCCCTCATAATGTCATCTCCTAGTTCTGTAT
>CAVGSW010000070.1:0-6740 GCA_963631945.1 Flexilinea sp.
CGGCAAGATACGCTGGCATGAACGTAACGAAGGTTACGATGAGAACGGCTTGCCTGTCTGGCGCACTCTGCGGACTGGTTGGCTTCATGGTTTGCTCCGGCGCGAACATGACGCTTTACTCGGACGTTGCTGGCGGCGTTGGATTCACAGCCATCGTAGTTGCTTGGCTTGCTCAGTTCAATCCGTTCGCTATGATCGCGATTTCAGTGCTTCTGGCGGTGCTCGACAAGGGCGCAAGCGGACTGCAGACGAGCCTGAAGGTTCCTGCTTCCATTTCCGACATCATCACGGGCATAATTCTTCTTTGCATGCTCGCGTGTGAGTTCTTTGTAAATTACAAAATAGTAGTTCGTGACCGCCACGAGAAGGAGGTGTGCTAATGGATTTTAATGTTATTGGCCTCATAAAGGCAGCAGTGCTCAACGGCACACCATTGTTATACGGTACATCTGGAGAAATCCTGACTGAGAAATCCGGCAACATGAACCTCGGCGTTGAAGGCCTGATGTTCATGGGCGGTGCGTTCGGTCTGTGCGGTGCGTTCGTTTACGGACAAATCGCTGGTGACGGCGCTATCGGAGCTGTTGCGGTTGCAATCGCTCTCATCGCTTCGTTCGTTGCTGGTGCAATCGGCTCGCTCATCTTCAGTTTCCTGACTATCACGCTCAGGGCTAACCAAAACGTTACGGGCCTGGCGCTCACCATCTTCGGTACAGGCGTTGGTCAGTTCGTCGGCGAGCTCATGAGACTCAAGGTCGGCGGCAACGTTACAGTTAGCAACGCGCTCAAGGATGCGTTCGCGAACCCGATTCTGCCGAAGGCTCTGCAGGACATCCCAGTTCTGGGACAAATCCTGTTCAGCTACAACTTCTTCGTATATCTCGGATTCGCAATGACAATCGTGATGGCGTACTTCATGGCAAAGACTCGCAAGGGTCTCAACCTGTGCGCGGTCGGCGAATCACCTGCTACGGCTGATGCTGCGGGCATCAACGTTACGAAGTACAGATACTTCGCGACGGTTATCGGCGGCGGAATCTCCGCTGTTGGTGGCATGGTTTACACTATGACTATCGCAGGCAGCGTTTGGAATCACAGCGGTCTGTCCGGTGAAGGCTGGGTTGCAGTTGCACTCGTAATCTTCTGCCTGTGGAAGCCGCTCAACGCTCTGTGGGGCTCCGTGCTGTTCGGCGGACTTTTGATCCTGTACCTGCGCCTGCCGATTTCGTTCATCCCGACGCAGATTTACAAGGTTGTTCCTTATATCGTAACGGCTATCGTTCTCATCGTGGTTTCGCTCCGTCAGAGACGCGAGGACCAGCCACCGCAGAACCTTGGACTGAACTACTTCCGCGAAGACAGGTAGGCATATAAGAAAATCTGACTCGCGATATGACTTTTGTTAAATAAATAAAAGCATTCACTATATTACTAGAAAAGAGAGGTTATCACCAATGGACAAATTTTTCAAAATTACCGAGCATGGCTCGACTGTCAAGACCGAAGTAATAGCGGGCTTGACTACATTCTTTGCGATGTCCTACATCATCTTCGTTAACCCAAATCAGGTTACGGGATTCACTGAGGGACTCGACAACATCTGGAACGCAGTTTACGTTGCTTCCATTCTCGTTGCAACTATCGGTACGCTGCTCATGGCGTTCTACGCTAGGATGCCGTTCGCACAGGCTTGCGGAATGGGCCTTAACTCGTTCTTCTTCGTAAGCTTCGTTCTGCCGCAGGTTATCTCTGGCGGCGACTGCGTTGAGGGCTACCAGGCAGGTCTGGTTATCATCCTGATTTCCGGTATCATCTTCCTGCTGCTTTCCGTAACTGGCGCTCGTCAATATATCGCAAAGGCTATGCCGGATTGCTTGAAAAAGGCTATTCCTGCTGGTATCGGCCTGTTCATCACATACATCGGATTCCAGAACGTTGGAATCATCCAGACTAACCAGTACACTTTGACTCAGTTCGTGGACATCCACGGCGCTATCACTGGCGAGGGCGGACTCATCTCAGTTGCTCCTGCTCTCCTTGCACTCGTTGGCTTCCTGATTGTCATCATCCTTGGCAAGCTTAACGTAAAGGGCAATGTAATCTGGGGTATCGTAATCACGACGGTTCTTTACTATATCGTTACTGGAACTGTTCCTTCGTTTGACTTCACTCAGATCGGTCAGTCATTCAAGGACTTTGCAGACATCGGTATTGTAGGCGTATTCAAAGCTGATTCTTGGAAGCACGCTTTCAGTGCTGAGTTCGTTGGCGGTGTGTTCAGTGCAATCATGTACATCATCACATTCTGCCTCGTTGACATGTTCGATACAATCGGAACTCTGTACGGCACGGCTTCTCAGGCTGGCCTCATGGACGAAAACGGCGACCCTATCAACCTTGACCAGTGCATGTGCTGCGACTCCATCGCTACAGTAACTGGTGCGGTTCTTGGTACTTCAACTTGTACGACATTCGTTGAATCTGCATCTGGCGTTGCTGCTGGCGGCAGAACTGGTCTTACTTCACTCGTAACGGCTTGCTGCTTCTTCGTTTGCCTGTTCCTGACTCCGCTCGCTAGCATCGTTCCTTCATGTGCAACTGCTCCAGCGCTCATCTACGTTGGCGTTCTCATGCTTGGAAACTTCAAGAGCGTTGATATGTCCGACCTCAGCTCAGCTGCTCCAGCGTTCCTGACGCTCATCATGATGCCGCTGACTTACTCGATTGCAAATGGCATCGGTATCGGCTCCATCACATACACGATCATCACTATCTTCACTGGCAAGTTCGAGAAGAAGGATATCATGGTCGCTATAATCGGCCTGCTGTTCTGCATGAAGTTCATCTTCATTACTATGTAGAGAAAATATATTCACGCAAAATTGTCAAATTAATATATTACCTGGGCGTGTCTGCGAATTTGTGCAATTCGGCAAGGTAATTGCTTTAATAAATTTGATTAAAAAGAGAGGGATGTAGCAGTAATGGATAAGAAAGAATACGCATTGATGAAGCATGCGGAATGGAGGGGCAAGCTTTCGATTGAGAGCAAGTGCCCGATTACGAACAAGGAGGAGCTTGCGGTTGCCTACACGCCAGGCGTTGCGGAGCCTTGCCTTGAGATAGAAAAGGATGAGAAGCTTGCCTATACTTACACAGGCAAAGGCAACACAGTTGCGGTTATCACGGACGGCACAGCGGTTCTGGGACTCGGAGACATCGGTCCAGCAGCCGGAATGCCTGTAATGGAAGGAAAATGCGCGCTGTTCAAGGCTTTCGCGGGGATAGATGCGGTTCCGATTTGCATCGACAGCAAGGATCCAGACGAAATCGTAAAGACGGTTTATCTCATTTCCAAGAGTTTTGGCGGAATCAACCTCGAGGATATCAGCGCACCTCGCTGCTTCGAGATTGAGAAGCGTCTGATCGACATGTGCGACATTCCAGTTTTCCACGATGACCAGCACGGCACGGCGATTATCACGAGCGCGGGAATTCTGAACGCTCTGAAGGTTACCGGCCGCGAGCCTGGCAATCTGAGGATTGTCATCAGCGGCGCGGGCGCAGCGGGCATCTCAATCGCTAAGATGTTCAATCGCCTGAAGTTCGGTGATGTAATTCTTTGCGATATCCACGGCGCTGTCTACGAAGGTTCGCCTTACAACAATCCTGAGCAGGAGAAAATGGCGAAGGTTACGAATAAGAATAAGCTGCAGGGCAGCCTCGCTGATATGATGAAGGGTGCGGACGTATTCGTTGGCGTTTCCAGACCTGGACTTGTTACTCGCGAGATGGTTCAGAGCATGGCCAAGGATCCGATTGTTTTCTCGATGGCAAACCCTGTGCCTGAGATTATGCCGGACGAGGCAAAGGCAGGCGGCGCAGCAGTTGTTGGCACTGGCCGCTCGGACTATCCGAACCAGGTTAACAACGTAATCGCATTCCCTGGAATTTTCCGTGGGGCGCTGGACTGCGGGGCTCCGAAGATTACTGAGGATATGAAGGAGGCGGCAGCACGCGCTATCGCTTCTGTAATTCCAGACGAGGAGCTCTCGGCAGAGTACGTGCTGCCGGACGGATTCAATCCGCTCGTTGTAGAGAAGGTTGCGGCGGCAGTTCGCGAGTGCTACGAGAAAGAGTGCGGCAAGAAATAGGATTTTGTGGAGGCAAAATTTATGGAGAATAAGGTAGAATATAGAATCGAACATGATACTATGGGCGAGGTAAAGGTGCCTGCGGACCGCTACTGGGGAGCGCAGACGCAGAGGAGCTTCGAGAATTTCAAAATTGGCACGCAGAGAATGCCAGCAGAGATCATCCATGCGTTCGGTATTCTGAAAAAGGCTGCGGCTCAGGCGAACCTTGAGCTCGGCGTTCTCGACGAGAAGCGTGCCGCAGCTATAGAGCAGGCGGCCGATGAAGTTATCGACGGCAAGCTGAGCGAACACTTCCCGCTCGTAATTTACCAGACAGGAAGCGGCACGCAGTCGAACATGAACGTCAACGAGGTTATCGCCAATCGCGCGAACGAAATCCTCGGTGAGAAGCTCATTCACCCGAACGACCATGTGAATAAATCGCAGAGCAGCAACGATACATTCCCGACTGCTATGCATATCGCTGCGGTTCAGACAGTCGAAGACCGTTTGCTCCCTGCAATCGAGGCGCTTATTGAAGTTTTCGAGCGGCTTATGAGACAGAACAAGGATATAATTAAGACAGGCAGAACGCATCTGCAGGATGCAACGCCGCTGACGCTCGGTCAGGAAATCAGCGGCTGGCACGCGATGCTCTGCGAGGCTCGCCAGATGTTGGTTGCATCGCTCGCGGGCGTTCGCAAGCTCGCGCTCGGCGGCACAGCTGTCGGCACTGGTCTCAACGCACCAGCAGGATTCGCCGAGCTCTCCGCCGAGAAGATCAGCGAAATTACGGGCAAGGAGTTCGTGACAGCTCCGAACAAGTTCCACTCGCTCACGAGCAAGGATGCGCTCGTATTCTGCCACGGCGCAATGAAGGCGCTCGCAGCTGACTTGATGAAAATCGCAAACGATGTTCGCTGGCTCGCAAGCGGCCCTCGCTGCGGCATAGGCGAAATCACAATTCCAGAGAACGAGCCAGGCAGCTCGATTATGCCAGGCAAGGTGAATCCTACGCAGTGCGAGGCTCTCACCATGGTCTGCGTTCAAGTTATGGGTAACGACGCAGCGATCGGATTCGCGGCATCGCAGGGCAATTTCCAGCTGAACGTGTTCATGCCTGTGCTGATTCACAACTTCCTCGAATCTGCAGGACTTCTGGCGGATGCGATGCTTTCGTTCGCTCACAACTGCGCAGAGGGAATTCAGCCGAACCGCGAGAAGATCGCCGAGAACATGAACAAATCGCTCATGCTCGTAACAGCTCTCAACACGCACATTGGTTACGAGAACGCTGCGAAGATTGCCAAGCTCGCGCACAAGGATAACCTTACGCTGAAGGAGGCGGCACTGAAGCTCGGACTCGTAAGCGCAGAGGATTTCGACCAGTGGGTAGACCCGAAGAAGATGGTTTAACTGGCCAGCTCTCTTAGCTGATTTGACTTTTGAAGACGTTGAAAATTTGAGAAGAAATATCGCGATGGCGCGGTGCAAAAATGTTTGCACTGCGTCTTTTTTCGTGGTAAAATGGGTGTAGAGAAAGAGGATGAAGAGGTAGATTTTACGAATGGATGCGAAGTATTACAAGAAGATTATCGAGGAGCTGATTGAGCTCATGGATGACGGCGTCTACATTGTCGATGAGGACGGCGTGGGAATATTCTACAACAAGGCGATGGCGTCCATGGAGAAGGTAAACATGGACGACGTGCTGGGCAAGAAGTTTCACGAGGCTTTCCCAGACTTTCGGCTGGGCGACAGCACGATGTTCCGCGCGCTCAAGAAGAAGGCGCCGACGCTGAAGAAGCAGCAGACATACAAGAATCTCTACGGCAAGGAAATCACGACGGTCAACAGCACGATTCCGATCATCGTCGACGGGCAGGCTGTGGCAGCGGTTGAAGTCGCGAAGGACATCACGAACATCAGGAAGATGTCCGATACGCTGCTGAAGCTCCAGGAAGACACGATTGAGCAGAGCGATTCGGCGGTCAGCGGTGGCAAGGCTGGAGACGGCAGCAAGGCTGGCAGCGACGCTGGCGGTCCAACTCGTCTGGGCATCAAAAAATACACATTCGAAGATATCTACGGCCAAAACGAGAAGTTCGTCGAAGTCGTAAACCGCGCGAAGAAGGCAGCGAACAACGACGCGAGTGTTTTTATCTATGGGGAGACTGGCACGGGCAAGGAGCTGTTCGCACAGAGCATTCACTACGCAGGACCGCGCGCTTCGAGACCGTTCCTAGCTCAGAACTGTGCGGCGATTCCAGAGACTCTTCTGGAAGGAATTTTGTTCGGGACGAGCAAAGGCAGCTTCACGGGGGCGGTCGACAGAGCCGGGCTGTTCGAGCAGGCAAACGGCGGGACGCTCTTGCTGGACGAGGTCAGCGCAATGCCTTACGACCTGCAGAGCAAGTTGCTCCGAGTGCTGCAGGAGAATTACGTGCGGCGCGTCGGCGGTAACAAGGACATTCCAATCAACGTCCGCATCATCACGACGGTTAACGAGCCGCCGGAGGAGCTCATCGAGCAGGGGAAGCTCAGGAAGGACCTTTATTATAGAATTAACGTAATCAACCTGTCGATTCCGTCGCTGCGGGAGAG
>CAVGSW010000071.1:0-6734 GCA_963631945.1 Flexilinea sp.
GAGCAAGGATCACTATGTTGGCAAATCCGCCAGCCTCATTCCAAAGAATGACAAGTCGATTCTGATTATAAACTCAGGCATGGCGCCGCTCAAGGCGTACTTTGCCGGAACAGAAACTCCACCAAAGAAGAGAATGTGCACTTGCCAGAAGTGCATCCGTACTGGCGATATCGAAAATGTAGGACATACTGCTCGCCACGGCACATTCTTCGAGATGCTCGGAAACTTCAGCTTCGGCGATTACTTCAAGAAAGAATCGCTTTCCTGGGGTATTGAGTTCTTGACTGAGCATCTGGGATTCCCTATGGACAAGCTCTGGGCAACTGTTTACCTCGATGACGAGGAGGCTATCGGCATCTGGAAATCCATCGGCATGAACCCTGACCACATCGTTAGACTCGGCAAAGAAGACAACTTCTGGGAAATCGGTCTTGGGCCTTGCGGACCAGACTCGGAGATTTTCTACGACAGAGGCGAGGAGTACGGCTGCGGCAAGCCTGATTGCAAGCCTGGCTGTGATTGCGACAGATTCATCGAGATTTGGAACCACGTATTCACTCAGTTCAGCAAGGAAGAAGACGGCTCATACTCAAACCTGGCTCATCCGAACATCGACACAGGCATGGGACTTGAGAGAATGGCTTGCGTAATGCAGGGCACGGACTCAATCTTCGATGTAGACACTATCAAATACATTCTGGATGGCGTTGTAGAGAAATCCGGTGTTGCTTACCACGACGGAGCTGAGCCTACGGATGTTTCCATCAGAATCATCACTGACCACCTCAGAGCTATGACGTTCATGATCGCTGACGGCATCATGCCTTCGAACGAGGGTAGGGGCTACGTGCTCAGAAGACTGCTCAGAAGGGCTGCTCGTCACGGCAGAATCCTCGGAATCAAGGGCACGTTCCTGGTTGAGCTTTCTAACAGAGTAATCGAGGTTTCTGGCGAGGCTTATCCTGAGCTCGTAGAGAAAAAGGCTTACATCCAGAAGATCATTCAGGTCGAGGAGGACAACTTCGCTGCTACAATCGACAAGGGCGAGGAAATCATCGCTGGATATATCAACGAACTCAAGAAGGCTGGCAAGACAGTTCTCGACGGAGCAAGTGCATTCAAACTCTACGACACATTCGGATTCCCGCTTGAGCTCACACAAGAAATCCTCGAAGAAAACGGATTTACTGCTGACGAAGAGGGCTTCAAGGAGCACATGAAGGCTCAGAGAGAGCTCGCAAGAAAGAACAGAAAGTCAAGCGAAGAAGAGGGCTGGGACAAGAACGAGCTCGAACTCAACGTAGAAAAGACTGTATTCACAGGTTACGATACACTTCTGGACAGCGGCGTTGTTCAGGCTATCATCTTTGATGGTGAGCTTGTAAACGAGGTCGGCGAAGGTCAGAAGGCAACTATAATTCTCGACAAAACACCGTTCTATGCTGAGGGCGGCGGACAAATTTGCGATAACGGATTTATGTCAACTGTAACTGAAGCTGACGATGAGAAGATCTTCGACGCAGAAGTTGTAAAGGTTGAGAAGAAGGACGGAGTTTTCTTCCATACAGTAAATGTTCTGGCTAACGACCTGCATGTTGGCGACGAGGTTCTGCTTGCAGTTGACCCTGAGAAGAGAAATTGCACCGCTAGAAACCACACTGCAACACACCTTCTGCAGAAGGCACTCCGCGAGGTTGTCGGAACTCACGTTGAGCAGGCTGGCTCCATGGTAAATGAGCACATGCTCAGATTTGACTTCTCGCACTTCGAGGCAGTTACTCCTGAGCAGCTCGCTGAAGTTGAGAAGATTGTAAATGAAGTAATCTGCAACTTCATGCCGGTTAACGTTACAGAGATGAGCATGGAAGATGCGCAGAAGACTGGGGCTATGGCGCTTTTCGGTGAAAAATACGGCTCAAAGGTTAGAGTTGTCAACGCTGGCGACTGGTCAATCGAGCTCTGCGGTGGTACTCACGTTCATAACACTGGCGAAATCGGTGCGTTCAAGATCGTATCTGAGGGCGGCGTAGCTGCTGGTGTTAGAAGAATCGAGGCTGTTACAGGTACTGGCGTGCTCGCTGCTGCTGAGGCTGCAGAAGACACTATTGCCAAGGCTTGTGAGGTTCTCAAGTGCAACAAGAATGCTCTTGTAGACAAGGCAAAGGCAATGTCCGAGGAACTCAAAGCTCTCAAGAAGGAGCTCGAGGAGATCAAGAAGGCTGCTATGGGCGGCGAAGTTGATGCAATGATCGCTTCCGCTAAGGAAATTGGCGGTGTTCGCCTCATCACGAAGGAATTTGCTGATTACAGCATCAACGACCTGAGAAGTCTTTCCGACGATATCAAAAAGTCCCAGAAGGGCATTATCATGGTATTCGCAGCTGTAAATGGTGAGAAGGTTACTTTCCTCGTATCCATCACGGATGACCTAGTAGAGAAGGGCTACCACGCTGGAAACATGATCAAGCAGGTTGCTGCTGCATGCGGCGGCGGTGGCGGCGGCAAGGCTGATATGGCTCAGGCTGGCGCAAAGGATTCTTCCAAAATAAATGATGCATTTGCTGTTGCAGAATCCTTAATTAAATAGTATAATCAGGTGAGAGGGGAGGAATTTCAAATGGATAAGAACACAATCATGTTCAATGCTTTCAAGGTAGAGAAGTCGAACAAGCAGATTGTAAAAGATGTTTATCAGGCATTAGAAGAAAAGGACTATAACCCGATTGACCAGCTCGTAGGATATCTCATTTCTGGAGATCCGTCCTACATCACAAGCTACAACAACGCACGTACCATGATCAAGAGCATTGACCGCGACGATCTCATCGCTGAGATGCTCAAGGAATACATTGAATCTGAGGACTAATGACTTACCTGCATTGATTTCGCTTATTTGACTAGGCCTTATTTTCGAACACCTAGGCTAGCGGATTGGGTGCGGGTTTTAGTTTTGCAAAAAATCTATTATTTACTGATTGAGAAAGGCAAGATAATGAGAAAAATTGGACTTGATGTCGGCGACAAAACCGTTGGAATTGCAATATCTGACCCGCTTAACATCACAGCACAGGGCATAATGACACTCGAAAGGGTAGGAATCCGCAAAGATACGGGCAAGATTCTCGACCTAGTCAAGGAATACGAATGCGATACGATTGTAATCGGTCTGAACAAGAACCTCGATGGCACGGACAGCGTCCAGACTGAGAAGGTCTACGAATTCCGAACGATGCTCGAGAACAAGATGCGTTCCACAGGCATGAAGGGCATAGAAGTCGTTTGGCAGGACGAAAGATTCACCACGGTTATTGCTCAGCGTGTTCTCATCGAGGCAGATGTCAGCCGCAAGGACAGGAAGAAAGTAATCGACAAGCAAGCAGCTGTGCTCATCCTGCAGAGCTATCTGGATACGCTCGCAAAGGAGTGATTTCAAGGAGGAAAACATGAAAGAATTTTTGGCAAGAAAGGACATTGTCATTTCTGTAAAACGTTACGGCATCGATGCTCTCGGTGCCATGGCTCAGGGTCTGTTCTGCAGCTTGCTAATCGGTACGATTATTAACACGCTCGGAACTCAGCTAAACATCGAGGCTCTGACGATGACTGTTGTAACTATCAACGAGACTGCATATACTGTCGGAGGACTTGCATCTGCTATGTGCGGACCTGCAATGGCAGTAGCAATCGGATATGCGCTGCATTGTCCGCCACTCGTATTATTCTCGCTTATAACAGTTGGTTTCTCATCGAATGCACTCGGTGGAGCAGGGGGACCGCTTGCTGTACTCTTTGTAGCTATCGTAGCTGCAGAAGTTGGCAAGGCAGTATCGAAGGAAACGAAAATCGATATTCTCGTAACTCCGCTCGTTACAATCGGTGTAGGCGTTGCATTATCCGCATGGTGGGCACCAGCGCTCGGTGCAGCAGCCATGAAGGTAGGTAGCCTGATCATGTGGGCAACTGAGCTTCAGCCGTTCTTCATGGGAATCGCGGTTTCTGTACTCGTAGGTGTAGCACTCACGCTTCCAATTTCGTCTGCTGCTATCTGTGCAGCTCTTCAGCTGACAGGGCTTGCAGGCGGGGCAGCAGTAGCAGGTTGCTGTGCACAGATGGTCGGATTCGCCGTTATGTCATTCAAGGAAAACAGCTGGGGAGGCTTGGTATCACAGGGTCTTGGAACTTCGATGCTCCAGATGGGTAATATCGTCAAGAATCCTCGCATCTGGATTGCACCGACGCTCGCATCAGCAATCACAGGTCCGATTGCAACATGCATTTTCCATCTGGAAATGAACGGTCCAGCAATTTCCTCTGGTATGGGTACTTGCGGTATGGTTGGTCCAATTGGCGTATACACTGGATGGGTGAGTGATGTGGCATCTGGCGTTCGCGAAGCAATCACCGGAATGGACTGGCTCGGACTTGCGCTTATATGCATAATCTTGCCAGCGATACTCGCGCCGCTGATTAATATGTTCTTCAGAAAAATCGGTTGGGTAAAAGACGGCGATTTGAAACTCGAATAGAATATGAAATGAATCAGGAGCCTCGGAGGTAGATAGGGATAGAGAGGCTCCTATTTTAAATTTGTTCTAACTATTCCTTAAATCATAATTTTGGGAATAGTTAGTGCCAGGATTATAGGAAAGCCCTCAAACCAGCGTTTTCAACGCATTCGCGGCTCATTCAGGCTTTCCATATACTTTGAGGTTTATATTCAAAAAAATCCAAGGCTCTATTTTGAGTTCTAAGCGATTTTTTTACATGCGTCGAGCATCTGATAAACCTCTAGCTGATTTTCTTAGCAAAGAATTAGGTACATAGACTTTTTACTTTTGCTTTTTTTGAGAGTCTAAAAGCATTAGATACTCCTTGTACTTAACTCCTTTTTCATTTATATCTTTACTTTCTAATCCTTGTCGTAGTTTTTCTTCAGTAAATAATCTTGGTGAAAGGGTCAGAATATAATGTTTCAAGATATTTTTCTGTCGTCATCCATGGAATTTCCATCTGGTAATTCATTGTTAAATAATCATTCAATGTTTTCATCATTTGCAGCCTCACATTACACAATTTGCTTGATTATCTTTACATATCTGCATTATACGTGGTGTCGTATTTGGTGTCAACATTAAATTTTGAAAATCATTATAATTAGCTATAGTACACTGGTACCTGGATGGTCATGCCGGCGTAGAGGTCGGATGCTGAGATGTCGTTCAGTTCGCAGAGCTCGTATACTGCTTGTCTGGTATCCATGTTAGCTGGCATATATGTCTCTGCAATATTCCAGAGCGTGTCGCCAGATGCAACTACAACATCATTATAATCAACCTTGGTCAAGCTCTGGGCTGTGTTGAGTCCGAGTGCAAGATTGAACATGCTCGTCAAAATTATAATCGTCAATACTACGAATACTGTGAATCTGAATTTATTTGTAACTCTATATCTCCTATATGTCTTGTTCATCCTTGTCACTCCTTCCGAAACATCTGTTCTTTTTCTGTAGTATAGCAGAATAAATGTTCGTTGTCAAGCATTTTTTAAACATTTGTTCGCAAATTTTTAATTTGTTCGAGCAGATATATGTGTTGAGTTTAAATGTTGAAATTCCAACGTTCAGCAAATTTTACATGATAATTTAATAAAAAAGAAGGCTTGTCGCCTTCCCTATTTTTATATTTCTTACTTTATTATATTCTTATCTTGTTCTTGTTTTGTTCGTGCACTATGCTTTATTCAGCCCTGCTGCTCTTGTGTTCTTCGCGTTTTTCGTGCATTCGGTCGAGGAAGTTGTTGATTTTCTTCCTATAGATGATGCACAGGATGAAGCAGATGACTGCTAGCCCCGCGATTATTGCAACTCCAACGTAATTACCCTGCTCCACCATCGTTCCGATGATGAGGGAGCCGATCATGCCAGGGAGCCTGCCGATGCTTGCAAGCAGCAGGAATGGTTTGAACTCCATCTCGGAAGCGCCTGCGGCATAGCAAATCATGTCCTTTGGGATGCCCGGAATCAGGTATAAAAAGAACACGAGCCTGTACGCGGCTGGCGAGTTGAGCTTCTCGATATAATAAGCCATTTTTTCTTCGCCGAAGAAGATGTGCAGGAAGTCTCGTCCGAGTAGTTTTGCGATAAGAAATGCGAGCCCAGTGCCAACGATAGCTCCGGCCATCGCATACACAAGTGCCCACCAGAAGCCAAAGAGATAACCAGCGGCAATCTGGAAGAACTGGCCAGGAATAACGCTCACGACAATCTGGAGGATCTGGAAAACGATATAGAGAACGATGGATTCGCTCTCATATTGGTTCAGAAATTCCACGATTCCGTTGATATCCCTGAGCTCACGGATCCAGTCCATATGGAAAAAATAAATATAAGCCGGGATTCCTACTATTATAATAGCAAGCAGGCTGAATTTAATTATGGAAATTATAACGTGCCTTTTGTTCGTCTTTTCGGCATTTTTTATGTTGTCAAGATTTTTCCCCATCAGTAGTTCATGCGAGCAATTGCAAACCTTTCAGTAAATTTTTCAATCTCAAATCTCATCTATACGCATCTATAATGTAATCAGTCCGTCTTTGAGCAGCGTGTCCATTGCCTTGATTACGCCGAACTTGGAGTGTTCGTATGTGAGGCCGCCTTGGAAGTACGCGATATACGGCTCTCTCATCGGAGCATCAGCAGATAACTCAATAGTTGAGCCTTGAACGAACGCACCAGC
>CAVGSW010000072.1:0-6694 GCA_963631945.1 Flexilinea sp.
AAAGAAAAGAGGAGATTAGTAATGGCGACTTATGTTGAAAGAGTAATTGAAGAGTGCAAAAAGCACAATCCTGGCGAAGTTGAATTTCATCAGACTGTAGAAGAAGTTCTTACTTCCCTCGCACCAGTTATGGATGCACATCCAGAGTATGAGAAGGCTGGTCTGCTTGAAAGATTAGTAGAACCAGAAAGAGGTATCACATTTAGAGTAGTTTGGGTTGATGACCAAGGCAAGACTCAGGTTAACAAGGGTTACAGATATGAGTTCAACTCAGCAATCGGACCTTACAAGGGCGGTCTTAGATTCGCACCAAACGTATATCCTGGAATCATCAAGTTCCTCGGATTCGAACAGATTTTCAAGAACTCCCTGACTGGACTTCCTATCGGCGGCGGCAAGGGCGGTTCCGACTTCGATCCTAACGGCAAGAGCGATGCAGAAATCATGAGATTCTGCCAGGCATTCATGACTGAGCTCTACAGACACATCGGTCCTGACACAGACGTTCCTGCTGGTGACCTTGGTGTTGGCGGAAGAGAAATCGGATATTTATTCGGACAATATAAGAGAATCACTAATAGATTTGATGGTGGCGTTCTCACTGGTAAGGGTATCCCTTACGGTGGTTGCCTCGGCAGAACAGAAGCTACTGGCTTCGGTATCGTTTGGTACGCAGAAGAAATGCTGAAGGCTAACGGCGAAGACATCAAGGGCAAGACAGTTGTTATCTCTGGTTTCGGTAACGTTGCTTGGGGTACTGCTTGGAAGCTCCAGCAGCTCGGTGCTAACCTCGTTGCATTCTCCGGTCCAGATGGATACATCTACGATCCAGATGGAATCAACACTCAGGACAAGCTTGATACTCTCCTTGAGCTCAGAGCTTCCGGTAAGAATGTTTGCGCACCTTACGTTGACAAGTATCCTAACGCTAAGTTCTTCGCTGGCAAGAAGCCTTGGGAAGTTAAGGCTGACCTCTACATCCCATGCGCAACTCAGAACGAAGTTCAGATGGAAGATGCTAAGAACATCGTTGCTAACGGTGCTAAGTTCTACTGCGAAGGCGCTAACATGCCTACAACTAACGAGGCTGTTGAATACCTTCAGGAGCAGGGCGTTATCGTTGGACCTGCTAAGGCTGCAAACGCTGGTGGCGTAGCTTGCTCATGTATCGAAATGGGTCAGAACGCTGGTCACACTGTATTCCAGCACCAGGATGTTTACGATCAGCTTCACCAGATCATGATCAACATCCACAAGGCTTGTAAGGAAGCATCCGAGAAGTACTATGGTAAGTACGACCTCGTAAAGGGCGCTAACATCGCAGGTTTCGAAAAGGTTGCAGAAGCTATGATGGGTCAGGGACTCGTATAGTCATTCATTCACTGCATGCAGCAAATGAATAATAAACTCGCGAGTTACTGTTAACTCAGAAAGGTAGGGATTGCCGAAAGGCAATCCCTTTTTTCGATGCAAAAATCCTGCGGCACGCTTGATTTCCAAGCACATCGCAGGATTTTTTCCGCACTATATGAATTTACGCAATACTCTATTCAGTTCGTTCGTGTCGATCGGTTTGCTAACGTGCTCGTTCATTCCAGCGTCGAGGCAAGCCTTTCGGTCCTCGGCGAACGCATTTGCAGTCATCGCGATGATCGGCACGGACTTCGCGTCGAGCTTCGGCAGCTCTCTGATTGTCCGCGTCGCCTCCAGTCCGTCCATGACCGGCATCATCATATCCATGAATATGAAATCGAACGTGTACTCCTCTTCTCTCTGGAACGTCTCGACAGCCTCCCTGCCGTTCTTAACGCCAGTAACCGCAAGCCCCAGGCCCTCGAGGATTACCTTCGCGATTTCCATATTGATCTCATTATCTTCAACGAGAAGCGCCCTGCGGCCCGACAAATCAAGCTCAATCGGCTCATCGCCCTTCTCATGTATAGCCTCAGGATTCGGATCTATCGTAAACGACAGCACAACCCTAATCGTAGTGCCGACGCCCTCTTTGCTCGTCAGCTCGACCGTGCCGCCCATCTTGTCAACGATTTTCTTGACTATGGAAAGGCCGAGTCCCGAACCCGAAAAGCTCGTCTTCGACTCCTTGCCCTCACGAGTGTAAGGCTCGAACGCATGCTTCTGGAATTCCTCGCTCATGCCCTGGCCAGAGTCTTCGCAGATGAACTCGTACGTCGCAACCTCGCCATCGCTCCTCAGCTCGTTGCCGCGAATCTTCATATAACCGCCCGAGCGATTGTACTTAACCGCATTCGAGGCGATGTTCATCAAAACCCTATTCAAATGCACAGGGCTTCCAATTACATATTTATGCTTGAGGTGAATATCATCCTCGCTACCGATGAAAACAACGCTGTGCTGGCTCGCATTCGTAGCGATTACAGGAAGCGTGTTCGTGAGCAGTTGCATGAGGTCAAACGGCCTGTGCTCCAGCTCAATCTCGCCAGTCTCCATCTTGCCGATGTCCAGAACGTTGTTGATTATGCTCAGGAGATATTCCGCGGAGCGGTTGATTTTGTCCATGTACTCCCTGTACTTTACCTGGTCGCCCTCGTTATCGTCCATGATCTTCAGCATGCCGATTATGCCGTTAAGCGGTGTGCGGATGTCGTGGCTCATGCGGCGAAGAAAGTTCGTCTTCGAGACATTTGCGCGCTCAGCCTCACCGAGCGCCTCCTGCATCTGCTCGATATAGCGGAATTCCTTCTCTTTCTCCCGCGTGATATCTCTCGCCAAATAAAGCACTTCCGTCGCACGCCCATCTTCATCCCAGCGGAATGGCAAGAAGCGGCACACAAACCAGTGGCCAGTTTTGTCCTTAAAGTCAAGCGAAATTGAGGCTACATCGGCCAGGCGGTCCGCTACTGTGTCGAGCTTGAGGAACTCAGCCATTTTGTCGCGCATATCAGGATGCACGAAGTTATCCAGCACATCATCCCATCTATCGTCAAGATTGCCGCCACCGTTCAGAATTTTGTGAACAAAAGGCGTGCCCTTAATCATCTTATAGTCATGCGTCGTAAGGTCCTCCAGCAGAGCCGTCGTGTACAGACGTGCAACCGTGTCCACAATCTCGCGGTGCTCAGAAGCCAGCTTGATAGCCTCCTCGACGCGGTTCTCCAGCTCGCGCTCGCGACGCTCCTCCTCAGCGATGTCATCCTCTATATTGCGCAAAATGCAGATGCAGCAGCCCTTCTCAGCCACCGGATAAGCATCCACATGCAAATATCTATCGACTTCCCCAGATATGTCATCAAAGCTTACGCACTTCCCCTCGAACGCGGCAGGATAATGCGCTAACATTCTATTGCGGTCTCTGTCAGGGAATAGTTCATAAAATCTATGCCCAATCATCTGCTCGACCGTCAAGCCTTCTATCTTTGCCAGCGTCTCGTTTACGTCCAGATAAAGCCAATCTACGGGCGTTCCGTTCTCGTCGAGCTCCATGCGGACTACGCTGTATCCGTTCTCCGCATCCCTATTCGCCTTAATCCCAAAGGGTTTCTTCTCAGTCATTTTCTTCTCTCGTTTCTCCGCGAGCCCTTCCGCCCCAGCATACATTAACAATTTATTAACACTATTATACCTTATTACCGGCGCCAGCACAAGCATTTTTTCCGTGATGGCGGCTGGCGGAAGGCGCGCGGCTGGCACGGAGCTTGCGGTTCTGGGACTTGGATTGCAAGCTGCGTGCCAGCCGCATATAAAAGAAGGTTCCCGCGACCGCGGGAACCCTTCCGTTTTAGTAAATATTGATTGGTTTTCTTGAATGCTTAACCGCATGCACGATAGCCTGATTGTAAGCCTCCTCGTCCGCGTCATGCTTCTCCTGAATAGCCTCAGCGAGCACCATATCCTTGACCTTCATCAGTCGGGTCTGGCTGCCACGCTCATTCTCATCGAGCCGCATCCTGATGTACTTGATAGTCATCTCAAGCTGCGGAATCTTGACATATTCCAGAGCATTTACACGGCGGCGAGTCCTCTCGAGCTCCGCCGCAAGCATCTGAGCTTCCTTCTCCTTGGCTGCGAGCTCCAACATGAGCGGAAAAATCTCCGCCAGCTTGGCAATAGCCGAGTCGAGCTCGCCCGACGTATTCGCATAGCCGTAAGGATAGATGTTGCCCGGATCCTCCGCCGTCGTTGTGAAGTCGAACACCGGAACATCGACGCTCATGACGTTCTTGCCAGAGACGGCCAGGTCAACGCCCTGCTTCGGATACATGAGCGCCTCTTCAAGCCCCTGACGGCTCATGACCGCCTGAGCAATCCCAAAGGACGCATACACATCCGCCAGGCTCGCCTCAACCTTATCTCGAAGCTCCTTGTTCTCACGTGCAAGTTCAAGGAAACCCTTCATAAGCTCATCTCTCTTATCCTTGAGGAGCTTGTGCCCCCGCACCGATGTCGCATGGCGTTTTTTCAACGTCGTGAGCATCATGCGAGTAGGATTCACATTGAGTCTTTCCACTTTTGGGCCTCCTTTTTCCTACAGATATTTCTCGATATACTCGTCCTTGATACGCTTCAGCTCGCTCTTCGGAAGCAATCTGAGCAGATCCCAACCGAGGTCGAGCGTCTCCTCAATCGTTCTATCCGTGTCGTAGCCCTGCGAAACATATCTCTTCTCGAACTCCTGCGAGAACTCAGCATATTTCAGGTCAATATCCGACAAAGCCGCTTCACCCAGAATTGCAACGAGCTCGAGGTTTTCCTTACCCTTAGCATACGCCGCAAACAGCTGGTTCATCGTGTCCGCATGGTCCTCACGCGTCTTGCCCTTGCCGATACCCTTGTCCTTCAGACGAGAAAGCGATGGCAGAACGTCGATTGGCGGCTTGATGCCCTTTCTGTATAATTCGTTGGAGAGAATAATCTGTCCCTCTGTGATATATCCTGTCAAGTCAGGAATCGGGTGAGTCTTGTCGTTTTCTGGCATCGTCAGGATAGGAATCATCGTGATCGAGCCAGGGCAGCCCTTCTTACGGCCAGCACGCTCGTACATAGTCGCAAGGTCAGTGTATAGGTAACCAGGATAGCCACGGCGACCTGGAACTTCCTTACGAGCAGCGGATACCTCACGCAGCGCCTCAGCGTAGTTCGTGATATCCGTCATGATAACGAGCACGTGCATGCCCATATCAAACGCGAGATATTCAGCCGCTGTCAGAGCCATACGCGGAGTTGCGATACGCTCAACCGCAGGGTCGTTAGCGAGGTTCATGAACATAACCGTTCTGTCGATAGCGCCAGTTCTGCGGAAGTCGGAAGCGAAGAAATCCGCCTCTTCATAAGTGATACCGATAGCCGCAAATACTACTGCGAAGTTACCAGCATCGTCGCCGATAACCTTAGCCTGACGCGCAATCTGAGCCGCCAAATCCGAGTGCGGAAGGCCGTTGCCCGAGAAAATTGGAAGCTTCTGGCCACGAACCAGTGTATTAAGCCCGTCGATAGCCGAAACGCCAGTCTGGATGAACTCTGCAGGGTAGTCACGAGCCGCAGGATTCATTGGAAGACCATTGATATCGAGCATTTTTTCTGCGATAATCTCTGGGCCGCCGTCCTTCGGTCTACCCATACCATCAAATACTCTACCCAGCATATCTGGAGATACCGCAAGCTGCGTGCCGTGCCCCAGGAATCTAACGGTGCTCTGCTTCAGGTTGATGCCCTGAGATGCCTCGAACAGCTGAACGAGCGCGTTGTGACCGTTAACCTCCAGCACCTTGCATAATCTCTTCTCACCGCTCGGAAGCAGGATTTCGCCAAGCTCGTCGTATGTGACATCATCTACGTCCTTTACGAGCATCAGAGGTCCTACAACTTCGCTGATTGTCTTATATTCTCTAATCATCCGCTTCAGCCTCCTCCTTCACAAGTGTGTTAATTTCGTTTGCCATATCATTCATTAATTTTTCGAATTTCGCGTCGATTTCGGATTCCTCTACGTATTTGAATCTGCCGATTTCCTCACGCTGCGGGATAGCGGCAACCTTCGCGAACGAAGCGCCTTTCTTGATACCCTCAACGCCTTCGTTATAGAATGCGAGGATGAGCTTCAGCATCTTATACTGCTTGTTCAGCGAGGAATACGTGTCTATTTCGTGGAATGCGTTCTGGTGCAAATAGTCCTCACGGATCGACTTGCAGACCTCTAACTTCATTCTGTCTTCAGCCGAGAGCGAGTCAACGCCGACGAGCTGAACGATTTCGTTGAGTTCAGCTTCCTGCTGCAGGAGTGCGAGCGTGTCTGCTCTCATCTGAGGGAATTCCTTCGCAACGTTCTCAGCATACCATTTTTCGAGTCTGTCTACGTACAGCGAATACGACTGCAACCAGTTGATAGCTGGGAAGTGACGAGCGTATGCCAGCGCCGAGTCGAGGCACCAGAATACCTTAACGATTCTGAGCGTTGCCTGCGAAACTGGCTCAGAAATATCTCCTCCTGGAGGCGATACAGCTCCGATTGCCGACAAAGCGCCGATGCGCCCTTCCTTGCCGAGAGAAACCGTTCTGCCAGCTCTTTCGTAGAACTGAGCAAGCCTCGATGCGAGGTATGCAGGGTAACCTTCTTCACCAGGCATTTCCTCGAGACGACCGGACATTTCACGGAGAGCCTCTGCCCATCTCGAAGTCGAGTCAGCCATGAGCGCTACGGAATATCCCATGTCGCGGA
>CAVGSW010000073.1:0-6648 GCA_963631945.1 Flexilinea sp.
TGATGATTGCATACATATTCACAGGCATGATTATCACGAATTTCGAGGCGAAACTCTCGCAAATCATCTGCCTGGTTGCCTATATGCCGATGCTCATGGGAACCGGCGGAAACACAGGCTCTCAGGCCGCAACGCTCATCATCCGTGGTCTTGCTACGGGCGAAGTCGACACGTCGGATACGCTGCAGATACTCTGGAAGGAAATTAGAATCGGCGCGGTCATCGGCGTGATTCTCAGCGCGTTTAACTTTATCCGAATCGTTCTGCTGGACGGCTACGGGATTTCGATTGCGCTGACGGTATGCGCCGCAATGTTGTTTATAGTAATATTCGCGAAAATTTTAGGAAGTATGGTACCTCTGATAGTCAAGAAAGTAGGGCTCGACCCGGCACTCATTGCGAACCCAGCGATTTCGTCGATTTCCGACGCGGTCGCACTGAGCATCTACTTCGCAATGGCGAGCCTCTTCCTCGGCCTGTAGAATATATTATGAAAAATTTGAACAAGGAGATGAAATATACAAATGGAAAAAGTAAATGTATGGACACTTTATACAGACGCACAGCTCGCTGAGCTGGAAAAGCTGAACGCTGAGTACATCGAGTTCCTGAGCAAGGGCAAGACGGAGCGCGAGTGCACGAAACTCTCTGTTGAGATGGCAGAGAAAGCAGGCTATAAGAACCTCGCAGATGTTATCAAGGCAGGCGAGAAGCTTGCGACAGGCGATAAGGTTTACGCAGTAAATATGAACAAGTCGATTCTGCTTTTCAACATCGGCACAGAGCCTATCGAGAACGGCATGAACATCCTCGGCGCACATATCGACTCACCGAGACTGGACGCTAAGCAGTATCCGCTCTATGAGGACACAGGATTCGCATATTTTGACACGCACTATTACGGCGGAGTTAAGAAATATCAGTGGGTTGCACTTCCGCTCGCAATTCACGGCGTAGTAGCCAAGAAAAACGGCGAAGTTGTCGACGTTGTAATCGGCGAAGACGACAATGACCCAGTTGTAAGCGTTACCGACCTTCTTCCGCACCTTGCAGACGAGCAGATGAAGAAGAATGCAGCCAAGGTCATCGAAGGCGAGAAGCTCGACGTTCTCATCGGTTCCAAGCCGCTCGTTGGCAAGGACGACGACAAAGAAAAAGAACAGGTTAAGGAGAACATCCTGAAGATCCTGAAGGAAAAATACGATATCGAAGAAGAGGATTTTCTCTCCGCAGAACTTGAAATCGTGCCAGCTGGCCGCGCTAGAGAATATGGCCTTGACCGCAGCATGATCATGTCCTACGGTCAGGACGACAGAGTTTGCGCATTCACATCGCTGGCTGCAATGCTCGATGTTGACAAGGTTGAGCGTACGGCTTGCTGCATACTAGTCGACAAGGAGGAAATCGGCAGCGTAGGCGCTACTGGCATGGAATCGAAGTTCTTCGAGAACACGGTAGCTGAGCTCCTCAACTGCATGGGTGAGTACAGCGGAATCGCGCTGAGAAGAGCGCTCGCAAACTCCAAGATGCTTTCTTCCGACGTAAGCGCAACATACGATCCGCTCTATGCAGACGCGTTCGAGAAGCGCAATTCATCGCTCGCAGGCTACGGCATGGTATTCAACAAATTCACCGGCGCTCGCGGCAAGTCAGGCTCCAACGATGCGAACGCTGAGTACATCGCGAAGATCCGCAAGATCATGGATGAAGAGGGCGTTAAGTTCCAGCTCGCAGAGCTCGGCAAGGTTGACCTCGGTGGCGGCGGCACTATCGCATACATCCTCGCACTTTACGGTATGGACGTTATCGACTGTGGCGTTGCAGTGCTGAACATGCATGCACCATGGGAGATCACGAGCAAAGCCGACGTATACGAAACGAAGCGCGGCTACGAAGTATTCCTCCGCAAAATGTGGTAGGGCATTACCGAACCCTCGTGCCGCGCATCTGAATCAGAAATCGGGCGCGGGTGAGTGAACCTGCATAAATTCAAGAGAAATCCCCACTTTTTGAGGCTGATTTGCTTCAAAAGTGGGGATTTTCGGTCTTTTTGGTTGCTAAAACACACCTTTTTCCTGGAGCTTCTGTATGAGCAGGATAATTATGGTACAAAAACGTGTTCTGCTGCCCGATTTCGCTGTTTCACACGTTTTTGGTCGAAAAAGTGGGGATTTTTGATTAGAGTCGCATAGAAATCACACCTCCGAGCAGATTTTTTTGTTATTTTTATAAATTTTCTGAAAATTTCGCTTGACAAGCGTACAGAATGGGTGTAATATATGTCCATCGAATGAATTTTCAGAAAATTTAGAAACCCACGGAGGAAAGAAAAAATGAAAAAGCTTACATCTTTATTACTTTGCGTATTGCTGATTAGCATGGTCGCACTCACAGGCTGCGGCGAATCCAGCGATACAGACACAAGCGCAGACACAGAAAACATCAAGATCGGCATTATGCAGTTCGGCGAGTTCACAGCACTCACGAACGCTACTAACGGATTTATTGATGGCCTCGCAGAAGCAGGCTATGTAGATGGCGAGAACATCACGATCCACCAGCTTTCCGCAGCAGCAGAATCCGCTAACTGCCCATCGATTGCAGATACGCTCATCAACGAGGGCTCAGACCTCATCCTGGCAGTTGCAACTCCTTGCGCATCAGCAATCAAGGAAAAGACAAGCGACATTCCGGTGCTTTTCACAGCAGTTACTGACCCAGCAGGTTCCGGCCTCATCGAGTCGAACGACGCTCCTGGCGCAAACATGACAGGTACATCCGACATGAACCCAGTTGAGCAGCAGATTGCACTGGCTAAGCAGCTTCTGCCTGACGCAAAGAAGGCTGCAATCTTCTACTGCTCCAGCGAATCTAACTCCAAGATCCAGGCAGACCTCGCAGCAGCAGCAATCAAAGATCAGGGCATGACTTCAGTAGTTAAGACAGTTTCCGCAATCGACGAAGCTAAGTCAGCAATCGAATCCCTCAAGGGTCAGGTTGACTTCATCTACATCCCAACGGACAACACTTTGGCAGACGGCATGACTACAGTTTCTGCAGCAGCTAACGATTGCGGCATCCCTACAATCGTAGGTGAGTCCGGAATGGTTGGAAACGGTGCACTTGCTACATACGGAATCAACTACTACGAGCTCGGCAAGGCTACAGCAGCTATGGCAGTTAAGGTTCTCAACGGCGAGGACACAGCTACAATGCCAGTAGAATACCAGACATCCGAGGACGTTCTCGAGATCGCTATCAACACTGAGACAGCAGATAAGCTCGGCATCACGATCCCAGATGACATCCTTGCAAAGGCAACAATTTTACCAGAAGCGTAGAGTTAAATTTTTTCCTAGACTTAATAATATGAGAAGACAGGCGGAGCGTCGGCAAAGTTCGCTCCGCCAGTTGATGTAATAGATAAATAAAAATTTGGAGGCAAAAATGATTTCGACGGCGACGATAATCAGCGGAGTTGCGCAGGGACTAATCTGGGCGATTCTGACAATCGGAGTATACATAACATTTAGAATACTAGACATTGCGGACCTGACGATTGAAGGTACGTTCCCGCTCGGAGCTGCAACCACAGTAGTTGCAATCAATGCGGGAATGGGGGTTCCGGCAGCAATGTGCCTTGCGGTTCTGGCAGGCGCGATTGCGGGACTCATCACGGGCATTCTGCACACGATATTTAAGATTCCAGCGATTTTGGCAGGAATCCTCACGATGATTGCACTTTACTCGGTGAACATCAGAATCATGAGCGACCGTGCGACGGTGGCACTCGAGCAGGATTCAATCAAGACGTTCATGCAGGGACTCATTCCAGGAGCTGCGAGCAACACGATTTCCATCATCCTTGGATGCACGTTCTGCGCGGCAATCGTAATCATTCTATACTATTTCTTCGGTACAGAAATCGGCTGTGCGCTTCGTGCGACAGGCAGCAATCAGAACATGGCTCGCGCAATGGCGGTAAACACAAACGTTACGATTATCCTCGGACTTGTCATCTCCAATGCACTCGTTGGACTTGCTGGAAGCCTCATTTCCCAGCTTGACTACGGCTCGGCACTGGTAACAATGGGTCAAGGAACTATCGTTATCGGCCTCGCATCCGTTATCATCGGCGAGGTACTGTTCATCAGACGCGACATGAACTTCGGTATCAAGATGTGCGCTATCATCGCGGGCGCTGTAATTTACAGATGCGTTATCGCGTGTGCACTGACGTTCCCGTTCCTGAAGGCGACAGACCTTAAGATTATCACAGCTATTATCGTAGCATTCGCACTTGCACTGCCAGTTCTGCAGGGCAAGATGGCAGAGAGAAAACTTCGCAAGCAAAACCTGGGAGGTGAGTTAGATGCTTAAAATGAGAAATATCAGCAAGACCTTTAATCCAGGTACTATCAACGAAAAAAAGATTTTTTCTGGACTCAATTTGGATATAAATGATGGCGATTTTATCACGGTTATCGGCGGCAACGGCGCTGGCAAATCGACTTTGCTGAACTTGATTGCCGGCGTGCATAAGCCAGATGCAGGTAGAATCGTGCTCAACGGCGAGGACCTGACGTATCAGACAGAGGTTCAGCGCGCAAAGCACATCGGTCGCGTGTTCCAAGACCCGATGATGGGTACGGCGCCGACGATGATGGTCGAGGAGAACCTTGCGATGGCGTACAGACGCACAAAGAAGAGAGGACTCAAGTGGGGAATTTCCAACACTGAGAGGGAATTCTACAAGACAGAGCTCGCAAAGCTCAAGCTCGGTCTCGAGGAGAGAATGAAGACGAAGGTCGGAACGCTTTCCGGTGGACAAAGACAGGCGCTGACTTTGCTGATGGCTACGCTTCAGAAGCCAGAGCTGCTGCTCCTCGATGAGCATACAGCTGCGCTTGACCCTGGCACTTCAGCTAAGGTTCTGGGGCTCACGCAGGAAGTTATCTCTGAGCACAAGATTACGACGCTCATGGTTACGCATAACATGCAGAACGCCATCGATTACGGCAACCGCCTGATTATGATGGATTCTGGCAAAATCGTGCTGGATATCTCGGGCGAAGAGAAGAAGTCGCTGACGATCACCGACCTGCTCCAGAGGTTCGAAGTTGCAAGCGGCGAGGCGTTCACGAACGACGCGGCAATATTAGGATAAAAATTGCTTGACAAGTGAAAAATGAAAGTGTGAAAAAAGCACCTGCTAGCGCAGGTGCTTTTCGATTAGGTCGATGAAAACGTCGATGTATTCGGATTTCGGGAAGATGGCGCGGGCCATGGTCTTGTTTCCGCCGCCCTTGCCGTTGTATATGGAGGCGTTTTCCTTGACGAGCTTGCCGCAGTCGATGTCGCCGTTCGAGACGAGGATGACTGTCGAGGTCGGCTCGTGAACAAGGAAGTAGATATGGCTGATGCTCGGGCCGACCTCGCGTGCGAGCGCCACCAGGTCGTCGAGGCTCAGGAGGCTGTAGTGGCGCACGGCCGCGGCTGGCGCGGCCTCAGTGGACTCGGTAGGCCGTGCCAGGGCAGCTGCCTTGGTGGACTTGGTGGCAGCTGCCAGCGGGTCTGCCCCATTAGCCTTGGCGGCAGACCCGCCCGCGGCCCCTGGCTGGCCTGTCGCCGCCTCAGCACCCGAGCTCGCGGCTTCGGCCTCCGCAGCGATGGACGCAGCTTCCCGTCTGATGATTTCCTTGGAGAGGAAGTGCAGCCGCCCGCGGACATCCTTGTCCTTCTCGCGGAACGTCGCGAACTTCTCCACAACGTCGTCCGTGCCCGCAGAGAGCTGGTTGCAGAGCGTGTTCAGCGCATCGAACTCCTTGGCATACTTGCCATACGCGCGCCTGCCTGCCTCGAAGTAGATCCTATACATTCCTTTGTTCGGTTCAAATTTATATACCTTGATGAGAGAGACATCGATGGTCGAGGCAGGGTGGGTGCCGCAACACGCCGCGCAGCCCCAGTCGTAATCTGGACTGCCGATGCCGACAAGCGTAATATCCTCTTCGATAGTAAGTTTCTTTCTCATCGGCTGCTTGTCGGCCTCAGCGAACGAATCGAAATGCCTGATGATCATCGGCATATTCTCGAAAATCACGTCGTTTGCCATGCGCTCGGCTTCCATGCACATCTCCCATGTGAGCTTCTGATCCATTTCTATGTCGATCGTCATGTAATCGTCGCCCATGTGGAAGCCGCGGTTGATGCCGCGCCACTCGCGGTAGAATATGCCCGTGAGTATGTGCTCGCCGCAGTGCCGCTGCATGTTGTCGAAGCGGCGCGGCCAGTCGAGCTCGAGTTTAACGGTTTGCCCAACCTGAAGCAAACCTTCAGAAAGCCTGTGCCAGACCTCTCCGCCCTCTTCGAACACCTCAGTAACAGTCAGCCCGCCGATCGCCCCCAGGTCGCAGCTCTGCCCGCCGCCACCAGGGAAGAATACCGTCTGGTCAAGCGCCACAAGGTCACCCTTGACTTCGGTCACTGCGGCGGATGCCTCCCGCATATATACGTTTTCCTTATACAATCTTCTTACACTCATAATGTCTAACTCCTTTTCCGCCGCATAAATATGCACGATTTCGCGCCACCGCCAAGTGTCAAATAACAACCCAAAAAATGGCACAAAAATCTGTGGATAACTTC
>CAVGSW010000074.1:0-6614 GCA_963631945.1 Flexilinea sp.
CAAGAAGGCTCGACCTTCCAATCGTCGCACACTGCGAGGACTTGACTTTGCGAAACGGTGGCTATATCCACGACGGCAGCTACGCACGCGCGCACGGCCACAAAGGTATTTCGTCTGAGAGCGAATGGCGACCGATTCAAAATGACCTCAAGCTCGTCAAGGAGACGGGCTGCAAATACCACGTTTGCCACATTTCCACGAAGGAAAGCGTCGAGCTCATCGGAGACGCGAAGGCAAGCGGGCTAGACGTTACATGCGAGACAGCACCGCACTACCTCCTGCTATGCGACGAGGATTTGCAGGAGGATGGCAGATTCAAGATGAACCCGCCAATCAGAAGTCTCACTGATCAGGAAGCGCTTCGCCGAGGAATAATCGACGGCACTATAGATATGATAGCAACCGACCATGCACCGCACAGCCTCGAGGAGAAATCTAAGGGTCTGGCAGACAGTGCGATGGGAATCGTCGGACTGGAAACAGCGTTTCCGATGCTTTACACGAAGCTCGTTCGCACAGAAATCTTGAGTCTCGACCGCTTGATTGAGCTCATGGCTATCGCACCGAGGAAGCGCTTCGGGCTGCCAAGCGCAGAGGAAGCTGGTGACTACGCGGTCTGGGATCTTTCACAGAGCTATACGGTTGACCCAGAGAAGTTCCTCTCGAAAGGCAGAGCAACGCCGTTCGCAGGCGAGCAGGTTTACGGCAAGTGCATGCTCAACGTGCTCGGCGGCAAAACCGTCTGGGACGCAGAAACTCAAATCAAATAGGGGATTTTAATATATGAAACAAGGACTTTTTACAATCGAATCGAATCGCAGGCTCACGCAGTCTGTCTGGGAAATGGTTCTCGCAGGCGATACATCCGCTTGCCAGAAGCCAGGCCAGTTCATAAACATCAAACTGGATGGGCTTTTTCTCAGAAGACCGATTTCCGTCTGCGATTACGACGACAAACACATCAAGATTATTTACAAGGTAGTTGGCAAGGGCACGGAGCAGCTGGCTGAGATGCAGCCAGGCGAGACGCTCGACGTGCTCACGGGTCTCGGAAACGGCTACGACATCAGCAAGGCTGGCGAGAGTCCAGTGCTGATTGGCGGTGGAGTTGGAGTTCCGCCAATGTACGGGTTGCTCAAGGCTCTCAATGAGCAGAGGCTATCAGCCTCGGTAGGCGGCGCGGGCGCTACGGTCAATCCGATTCGCGTAATCCTCGGCTTCAACACCGCAGACGAAATTTTCTATAAAGAAGAATTTGAAAAAGTAGGTGCCGAGGTTCTGATTGCAACGGTTGACGGTTCTGCTGGCACGAAGGGCTTCGCGAGCGACGTTCTCAAAGAGCTCGACTACAGCTACTTCTACACATGCGGTCCGATGCCGATGTTCAGAGCAATTGAGGCAGTTGCCAAGACCTCAGGTCAATACAGCTTCGAGGAGCGCATGGGCTGCGGCTTCGGGGCGTGCATGGGCTGCTCCTGCAAGACGAAATACGGCAACAAGCGAATCTGCAAGGACGGACCAGTCCTCGAAAGGGAGGAAATCATATGGTAAACACGAAAGTCAACCTCTGCGGCATCGAGCTGGACAACCCAGTCATCCCAGCCAGCGGCACATTCGGCTACGGCAAGGAATACGCAGAGTTATACGATATAAACTGCCTCGGAACGTTTTCATTCAAGGGCACTACACTCGAGCCGAGATTCGGCAACCCTACGCCGCGCATTGCAGAATGCCCAGATGGCATGATAAACGCAGTTGGGTTACAGAACCCAGGCGTAGATGCGGTAATCAGCGATGAGCTCCCTGCCCTCGCACAGATTTTCCACAAGCCAGTCATGGCAAATGTCAGCGGATTTTCCGTAGGCGATTACGTGGAGACAGTTGCAAGGTTCGAAACGGACGAGAATGCGAGCAAACAAATCGGTTGGTACGAGATAAACATCAGCTGCCCGAATGTTCACGGCGGCGGCATGGCATTCGGTACGAGTCCGCAGGCGGCGGCAGAAGTGACAGCGGCCGTCCGCAAGGCGACCGACAAACCGATGCTCATCAAGCTTTCGCCGAACGTAACAGACATCGCAGAAATTGCGAAAGCTTGCGAGGTAGCAGGCGCAGACGGCATCAGCCTCATCAACACCCTGCTCGGCATGAGAATCGACCTCAAGTCCAAGAAGCCAGTCATTGCAAACAAGATGGGCGGATTTTCTGGGCACGCGATTCTGCCAGTTGCCCTGCGCATGGTCTACCAAGTCTACGATGCGGTTGCAATCCCAGTCGTAGGCATGGGCGGCGTTTCGAGCGCAGAGGAAGTTATAGAAATGATGCTCGCAGGAGCAGCCGCAGTTGAAATCGGAGCGGCGAACCTCGTTGACCCGTTCGCCTGCAAGAAAATCATCGACGAGCTCCCGCTAGCTTGCGAGAAATACGGTATCAAGAGTCTATCGGAAATCATAGGCATCGCACATTAAGATAAGAAAAGGAGATAATAATGGGAAAAGACGTAATCATCGCATGTGATTTTTCATCAGCCGAGGAAACTTTCAGCTTCCTTGACAAATTCACCGAGGAAAAGCCTTATGTCAAAATTGGCATGGAGCTTTTCTATGCGGAGGGACCGCAAATCGTCCGCGAAATCAAGGCAAGAGGGCACAAAATTTTCCTTGACCTGAAGCTTCACGACATTCCGAACACGGTCAAGAAAGCAATGGCGGTCCTCTCGGGACTTGACGTTGACATGTGCAACCTGCACGCGGGCGGCACAATCGCAATGATGGAGGCAGCGATAGAAGGACTGACTCGCCCAGACGGCAGCCGCCCGCTTCTCATCGCAGTTACCCAGCTGACATCCACGGACGAAAAACGCATGCAAGAAGATCTTTTGATAGAAAAACCGCTCGAAGAAGTCGTTAAGCACTATGCACTCAATGCGAAGAAGGCAGGACTCGACGGCGTTGTTTGCTCGCCGTTGGAATCACCGACAGTGCACGAAAACTGCGGAGACAGCTTCCTGACTGTAACGCCAGGAGTAAGATTTGCTGACGGAGATGCAGGCGACCAGGCTCGCATCACGACTCCAGCTCGTGCCAAGGAGCTCGGCTCGAACTACATCGTTGTTGGCCGCCCTATCACGCAGGCCGCTGATCCAGTCGCAGCATATCGCAAGTGTATCGCAGAATTCGTAGACTAGCAAATACAGTTAATTCACATATATAAAAGAAAGGAACCGCCATGAATTTGAAACAAGAAATAGCCAAAGGCCTGCTCTCAATCGAAGCAGTGTTCTTAAGACCCGCTGACCCGTTCACTTGGGCAAGCGGCATCAAAAGCCCGATTTACTGCGACAACCGCCTCACGCTGACCGCGCCAGAGGTTCGCACGCAGGTCGAAAACGGCCTCATGCAAGTTGTCAAGGAGAACTACCCAGACTGCGAGGTTCTCATGGGAACCAGCACCGCAGGAATTGCTCACGCCGCAATCGTCGGTCACCTCATGGGTCTTCCGATGGGCTACGTCAGAGGCTCTGCCAAGGATCACGGCCGCACGAACCAAATCGAAGGTAAGCTCATCCCTGGTCAGAAGGTCGTAGTTATCGAAGATCTCATTTCCACTGCAGGCTCGGCAGTCGACACAGTTCAGGTGCTCAGAGACGCAGGCGCAGAGGTTCTCGGCATCGCCAGCATCTTTACTTATGGCATGAAGAAAGGCCTCGACCGCCTCGCAGATAACAACGTGAAAAACGTCAGCCTTTGCGACCTCGACACGCTGCTCGACGTAGCAGCCGAGACGGGTTACATCCAGGCAGGCGATAAGGATAAAATACTTAAATTCAGAGATAACCCTTCCGACGAGGGATGGATGAAAGGAGCAAAATAATGAGCGAAATAAGAAATTTAATCAACATCACCGACCTTACCGTCGAGGAAATCGACCAGCTCATCGCAACAGCTGACGACATCGTTGCAAACCACAGCGCATACGAGGACATCTGCGCACACAAGAAGCTGGCGACGCTTTTCTTCGAGCCGAGCACCAGAACGAGACTGAGCTTCGAGGCTGCAATGCTTGAACTCGGTGGCAGCGTGCTGGGCTTCTCCGAGGCTTCCTCGAGCTCCGCATCCAAGGGCGAAAGCGTCGGCGACACGATTCGCACGGTCGGCAACTACGTTGACATCATCGCAATGCGCCACCCGAAGGAAGGTGCGCCAATCGTAGCTTCCCAGCGCACGACGGTTCCTATTATAAACGCTGGCGACGGCGGCCACTTCCACCCGACCCAGACGCTGACAGACCTTCTGACAATCAGCCGCAAGAAAGGCCGCCTCTGCGACATGACAATCGGCCTGTGCGGAGACCTCAAGTTCGGCCGCACGGTTCACTCGCTCATCGAGGCAATGCTCCGCTACAGCGGCATCCGCTTTGTGCTCATCTCGCCGCAAGAACTCCAGCTCCCAGACTACGTCAAGGAAAAAATGGACGCAGCAGGTGCAGAGTGGAAAGAAGTCGAATCGCTCGACGAATCAATCCCAGAGCTCGACATTCTCTACATGACTCGCGTACAGAGAGAGCGCTTCTTCAACGAAGAGGACTACATCAGACTCAAAGACAGCTACATTTTGACGATGGACAAGCTCGCAAACGCCAAGGAAGACCTGACGATCATGCATCCGCTGCCACGTGTAAACGAAATTTCGGTCGAGGTTGACGATGACCCGCGCGCATGCTACTTTTTCCAGGCACTTTGCGGCAAGCATATCCGCATGGCACTCATTTTGTTCCTGCTCGGGATCAAGAGAGCTTAACCAGACAGTTAAAGATAAAAAAGATCGGAGGAAAACCATGAATATAGACGGCGTAAAAAACGGAATCGTGCTTGACCACATTCAGGCAGGCAAGAGCATGATGATATACGAGCTCCTCGGGCTCGACAAAGTGGACAACTGCGTGGCAGTCATCCAGAACGCATCCAGCGAAAAATACGGCAAAAAGGACATAATCAAAATCGATGACCGCATCGACATCGACCTCGACGTGCTCGGCTACATTGACAGCAACATCACAGTAAACCTCGTCAAGGACGGCAAGCTTGAGAAGAAGCTCCACCTCGAGCTCCCGCAGACGCTGAGGAACGTAATCAAGTGCAAGAACCCGCGTTGCATCACCACGACGGAACAGGAAATCGTCCACACGTTCCGCCTCGTAGACCCAACCAAAAAGGCCTACCGCTGCATCTACTGCGACGCCGAACACCGCGAGAAATAACAGCAAATTATAAATAAATTAACTCCGAAGTCCGTCGCAATGACGGTTTCGGAGCTTTTCAGTTGTATTAAAAAACAGAAATATACGATTTAACAGTGCTATACACATCGTTGAACGATGGCTTGGTGACATCGCCTGCGAAGCGGAATTTTTCGTAGGAATGTTCTAAGTCATCCTTTCTGTTTAGAAAGCCATCGAAGTTGCCGAGCGTGCGCCCACTGTTTTTAAGTGCCTGCGTTATAGCATGCGTATCCATGCTGAAAACGTTTGAAATATAATATAGGTCTATGACATCCTTGATTCTTCTGAAAACCTTATCTGTTGAGATAACAGAAAGCTTGTCTGCAATCATCTGCGTAGGCACAACCCCGCGGAACTGGAAGCCAGCGATTTCATATATTTTTGTTTGGAGGATTGGTCTATTAACATCAATATCCATAGTGAACAGGATTTCACCCGTGGACTTATCGGAAAGCTCAAATCCTGCAGAACGGCCGTTGCCATATTTGCGATACACATTGACATTCAAATCAATATCCGCACTGGTAAGAGCCTTCTCTAAGGATTCCTGAATTTGCTCTTCAGATGGTGCGTAGTCAGTATGCCAATTGGCATCGATATCCACTGTGTGGCGAACATCATTTGCATAGCCCGCCTCAAGCAAGAACGCTTTTAGAACCATTGAACCCTTGAAGCTGATTGGCATTCCACCCTCATAAATTGCCTTCATAACGGAGTACATTAAGTTTTCTTCTTTCGAGATATTCATGTGCGTTTCCTCCTGTTAAATCTATTCAGTGTAATATTCAACTGCGTCGGCAGTTAGTGCTTCAAATTGCTCTTCGTATTCTGGCGGGATGAAGAGACCTGAGAAGCTTTCGCCGTGCGAATAGTAATATTTGCTCAGTGCCTCGGTGATGCCTTGCATGTCGAGAATTTGCTCATTTGCAATGGCATCGAAGAGTGTTCGATTGAAGTTAGTAAAATCGAGTCCGTTCCTGCTTTCGACATAGAGTGAATTTATTTGATTCCCAAGCACAACTACGCCATTAAACTCCGATAGTGAATCACTTCCGTAAACCCAGACGAGATATTCATCCGAACGACCGAGGAAGGAACCTTGGCACATAAGTGCACTGTCAAGCGCAAACACCACTGGCTTCTCGAGGCATTCTGCCACATCCTTTAACCAAGAGCCAGCACCTACATAATCGCATCTCTTTGGCAAGTCTTTCTTCTGTGGATCATAGGCAGGTAGTTCGATTGTCCGCCTGTTAATCAAATCTTCCCTAAGCTTCAGCTGAAGTAGGTACAGCAAATATTCTGGCGGCTTGCGAGTGCCAGTTTCCCAGTTC
>CAVGSW010000075.1:0-6607 GCA_963631945.1 Flexilinea sp.
GTGACTGATGTTTCTACGCAAAAAAAGCAGCAATACGGCTCGTTATTCTGTAATTATTCGGTTTCGCATCGGGGACGCTATCCATATTGTTGCTCCTTTCGTTTCGTTTTTTTCTTAACACATTATTATACCGCTTCTTCAGCGGACTTTGCAAGCAAAAAGCGAATATTTTGGAAAAATTGTTGGGTGCCAGCCGCAGCCCGCCGTTACTTCAGCCCAATGTTAACTATGCGCTCAGGATCCAGCCCCGCCTCCAGCGCCCTGCTGAGCGGCCCCTCGAACGAGCCGACCTTCTCAGGCACGTGAGCGTCGCTTCCGATGATGAACTTGACATCGTAGCGGGCCGCAATCTTGATTTCGTCCACCGTCAGGTGCGCGTGCTTATCGTTTATCTCCACGAGCGTGCCCGTGTCTGCGCACGCTTTCGCAATGTCCTCAATGTCGAATGGTCCCTTGTCGCCAGGGTGCGTGAGGACATCTATGTGGTTGCCGTGCTCCTCGTTATAGTAGAGGCAGTCGAGAATCATCGCCGTATTCTTCACCTTGAGCGAGGAATCTTCCGCATGGAAAAACCCGCTGTGCCTGTAGATGTAATTCGGAACCATGCCAGCGTGCAGGATTCCGTAGTGGTAGCCGGCGAGCAGGATGTCGTAATCTCCTCGCTCCTCTGGCGCTACGTCCAGATACGGCTCGATTCTCAGCGTGTTAGCTTCGACGCCGAGCAGGATCTCTATCTGCGGGTACTTGGCTCTGAGGCTTTCGACCTCGGCGCGCATCTGCGGCATGAGCTCACGCTTGATGCCGTATGTCAGGTGCCCTGGGCCATGGTCGGTAATCGCAATCGACGAAAGCCCCTTCTCGACAGCGACCTTGACATTGTCCTCAATAGAACCCGTGCCGTGCGAATATGTCGTATGTGTATGGTGGTCGTAGAGCATGCGCCAGCGCGCGAGCTCCGCATCAAATTTGTTCATTTTATCTCCTTGTTATATTCAGAAAATACTTGACGAGGGTTGGAATATATGCTAACATAAATCCAAGAGGAAACCGTTAAAAGCGGTTACCAAAGTTTTGGTAATAAAAAATAACCGTTCACATTGGCCTAATTAGTGACGGTTATTTTTTTCGATTAAAGCAATCAGCAGAGATGTAACAATTGATATTTTAGCTAATACAATCATTATCAATTCATAATCTGACACCGCATCACCCCCTCTCGGGGTAACCGCCTTTTAGTCCTCTTGGATATCTAAATATTATCATATCCTACCAATGTCGTCAACATATTCTTTGCATTTTTTATATTTATCTTTATGTAATTTCCAGTATATTTTTTACATCTCTAATTATTCTGCTAGCTATACGATCCGCACTTCTGGCTCGAGCGACACGCCGAACTTGTCGTAGACGGTGTTCTGGATGAGGCGGATGAGCTCGAGGATGTCGGTTGCTGTGGCGCCGCCCTTGTTGATCACAAAGCCAGCGTGCAAGGTCGAAACCTCGGCCCCACCTACAGAAACGCCCTTCAGGCCTGCGTCTTCAATAAGCTTGCCTGCGAAATATCCTTCTGGGCGTTTGAACGTGCTGCCTGCCGATGGGTATTGCACTGGCTGCTTGGTGTTGCGCTTGAGGGCGAGCTCGCGCATCTGTTCCAGAATCTCTTCGCGATTACCCTTCTTCAGAGCGAGCGTCGCCGAAAGCGCTATGAATCCGTTTTCCTGCAGGCAGCTATGCCTGTAGGAAAACTGCATTTCTTCGTTCGTAAATGTGCGCAGCTCGCTGCCGTCCGCTGAGATTGCGGTTACGGAAGCTACTACGTCCTTCATCTCGCCGCCGTATGCTCCAGCGTCCATGAACAGAGCGCCGCCGAGCGTGCCAGGGATGCCGCTCGCAAACTCTAGGCCCGTGAGGCTCTCTTCTGCGAGGCGGCGGGCAAGGGCGCCGAGGCCTATGCCGCACTGGGCGGTGACGAGGACCGTGTCAGAGGTGGCTGGCGCGGATTTTGCGTCAGGGTCGCCGTTGCAAAATCCGTGACAGCCGCTACCAATCGCCAAGCTGTCGAAATCCCGCATTTTGATCACGGCTCCCGCATAGCCCTCGTCCCTAAACAGCACGTTGGAGCCGTTCCCGAGGAAAATATGCGGGATTTCCTCCGCTGAGAGCACGCTCAGCACATAGCCGAGCGTGCGTGCGTCTCCCACAGTTATCAACAGAGCCGCACGGCCGCCCGCCCTAAACGACGTATGGGCGGCCATCTCAGCTCCTTCTTCTATTTCCAAGCGCAGATTCTGTCCCTCTCCGCTATTCGTCTGATTCTGAATTGCTTTCTCCAGCTTCTCCTTGACCGTCTCCAGTCTCTGTTTTATCTGCACGTTTTCCACCGAAAACCTCCTCTTTGTCTATTCCATATTTGCTGAAATCCTGATACTTCATCGTCGAAATGCTCAGCGATTTTTTCTTTAACTTGCCATTCACTCCGCGGCACATGTATGTGTAAATGATTGCGAATACCGGAACGCCCAGAATCATGCCAACGAAGCCGAACAAACCGCCGCCGACGATGATTGCGAACATAACCCAGAAGCTTGCGAGCTTCGTCGTCTTGCCGAGAATCTTCGGGCCAATGATATTGCCGTCGAGTTGCTGCAGGATCAGCACCATAATGCCGAACTTAACCGCTGCAATCGGGTCGACGATCAAAAGCAATATAATTGAAGGAATCGCTCCGATGAACGGTCCGAAGAACGGGATGACGTTCGTCACGCCAACGACTACGCTGATGAGCATCGTCATCGGCAGTTGCAAAATCGTCATTGCTATGAAGCACAGTAGGCCGATAATCGCCGAGTCGATAATTTTGCCGCTGATGAACCCGCCGAATGTCTGATTGCAAAGCGTGCCGAGCTCAAATATCGCATCCGCCTTTTCTTTCTTGAAATTCGCCAAAACGAACTTGCGGTATTGCGCGCCGAAAACTTCTTTGCTGTTGAGGATGTAGACGCAAATTATGAGCGCCACAACTATATTCAACAATGTGGTGAGCGTACCAGCTACGCCGCTCACGATTGCCTGCGCGCCAGGAAGCAACTTCTCCTCCGCCCAAGCTATCGCCGTGTCCGACATTTTCTCCAAATTATCCTGCAAGAGCGCTGCAATCTGCGGGTTCTTATCGACGTGCGACTGAATCCAGTCCTGTGCACCCGAAATCATGTCCGGTGCACCGACGATCAGCCCGAGTATGCTGTCCCAAAGGTCCGGGATGACCATGACGAACAAGCCCGCAACTACTACGAACAGGCAAACGAGCGAAGCAATCGTCCCGCAAACCCTTGCAAACCGAAAGTCGCCTCTCGAAGTTTTGAACCACCCGTGGCACAGCTTGTACACACCGCGCACGACTGCGTTATACAGCGGGCACAAGAGATACGCCACGATTATGCCGAGGTAGAACGGCATCAAAATACCATTGATTTTCGCAAAAAGCTCGCTGACCACAGGCATGTGGTTGACAGCGTAATATGCGACAATCAGCACAATTCCAACGACGATGAACATGGTCGCCTGCTGCGTGTACTTGTTTTTCAACCTAAACTTTTTTTCCATCATTTTTCGCAAATCTTTCTGTGTAAAATTCTCAAGGAATATGCTATACTATATTATATTTAATTATACAACAAATGAAAGGATTTTCAAAGCATAACAAATGAGAATTTTATTAATTAGTGATACTCACGGAAAAATCGAGCGAGCTTTGGAAATTTACCAAAGGCTGCGCACCGAGGCACCGATAGACATGATCGTGCACTGCGGCGACTTCTACGAGGACGCAAGAGAAATCGAGGCGAGGCTCGGCGTGCGCACACTCGCAGTCAAAGGCAATTGCGACGGATGCTTCGACGAGGCTGAGGGCACGGCGATTCTGGAGACAGAGGCCGGCGATATTTTCGTGACGCATGGGCACATGCAGGATGTGAATTTCAGCATGCAAAAATTGTTCTACACGGCACTTGATAACAACTGCGTCGGCGCGTTTTTCGGGCACACGCACAGGAGCGTCAATGTCGAGACTGGCGGCGTGACGATTGTCAATCCGGGCAGTTTAACCAAACCGCACGACGGCTCAACTGGCTCGTTCGCACTGGTCGTAACATCGGAGGACGGAATCTGGTGCAAAGTTTACGACTACGAGGAGTTCATGGGCTCAGACAAAGGCGACGGCTCAGACCAGAAGAAAAAAGCGAAAGTGCGTGGCGGACATCTACGCGACATGCTGAACTATAGCGACAGATTTTAAGCAACCAGATGGCGAGCGTGGCACGTAACTTGCAATTCCACGCAAGTTCCGTGCCACGCTCGCCCCCAAGAAACAGGAGGATAAACATGGACATCAACAAAATCAAGGCGGACAACCCGCTCGTAGCCAAGATGGCAAACTACGAAGAAATCACTTGGATCAACCCGAACTCAGGCAAGGAAGCCGAGCTGCCGTTCACTATGGCAGACATCGAGGACGCAGCAGCTCGCCTGCAGCGCTTCGCACCGTATATCGAAGCGGCATTCCCGGAAACCGCGAGTGCCCACGGCATCATCGAGTCGGCCCTCGCGGAAATCGGGCACTACAAACCAGAACTTGAGAAGCTCACAGGCCCGATTTCCGGCAGATTGCTCCTCAAGCTCGACTGCAATCTGCCGGTTTCCGGCTCCGTCAAAGCCCGCGGCGGCATATACGAAGTCCTGAAGTTCGCAGAGAAGGTAGCAATGGACGCAGGCATGCTCAAGCTGACAGACGACTACAGCATCCTGCTCACCGAGCCGTATAAAGAACTCTTCTCCAAGTACTCGGTAGCAGTAGGCTCCACAGGTAACCTCGGCCTTTCCATCGGCATCATCAGCGCGAAGCTCGGCTTCAAGGTAACCGTACACATGTCAGCCGATGCCCGCCAGTGGAAGAAGGACCTTCTCCGCAGCAAGGGCGTAACGGTAATTGAATATCCGCAGGACTATCAAGTAGCAGTTGCACAAGGCCGCAAGGAAGCAGCGAACGACCCTATGTGCCACTTCGTAGACGACGAAGGCTCGGCAGACCTCTTCCTCGGCTACTCAGTTGCAGGCAAGAGACTCGTGCCGCAGCTCGCAGAAGCAGGCATCACAGTAGACGCAGACCATCCGCTCTTCGTATACATCCCATGCGGCGTCGGCGGAGCACCAGGCGGCGTAACGTTCGGCCTCAAGCAGTTCTTCGGCGACAATGTGCACGTGTTCTTCGCGGAGCCGACGCACGCACCGTGCATGAGCCTCGGCATGATAACAGGTCTCAACAACGAAATTTCGTGTGCAGACATCGGAGTAGACGGCATCACAGAAGCAGACGGTCTGGCTGTCGGCCGAGCATCCCGTCTCGTCGGCACGATCATGACGACCCTCCTCGACGGCTGCTACACCATCGGCGACGAAAAGCTCTACCCATTCCTCGCAGGCCTCAAGGACGCCGAGGACATATTCATCGAGCCGTCGTCCTGCGCATCGTTCATCGGCCCAGCAATGGTATGCGCCGCTACCGACTACCTCGAGGCAAACGGACTCGCAGACAAGATGCAGAACGCGACCCACATCCTCTGGTCCACAGGCGGCAGCATGGTACCCGCCGACGAGAAGCAGCACTACTACGAACGAGGAAAATAAATATGACACATATTAAAAAAGAACTAATCGAAAACGGCGCCGCCTTTTTTAAGGTTCTCGGCGACGAGACCAGAATGAAGATTCTTTGCACAATCGCCGACAACGAAGTCTGCGTCAACGACATCGCAGAGGCCGTCGGCATGACGAAGTCGGCCGTCTCGCACCAGCTCAAACTCCTGAAAGACGACGACCTGGTGAAGAGCCGCCGCGAAGGCAAAAACATATACTATTCGCTCGACGACCAGCACGTCATCGACATCCTCGACATCGCCTTCGTGCACATCACCCACAAATCCCACGCCGCCGGTTGCACCTGCGACTGCTGCAATAGTGCCGACGCGCACGAACACTAGCGGCGAGCGGCGGAGACACACACTCAAAAAAGCTAAAATTCCTGCATTTAGCAGGAATTTTTACATTTCTAAGTTTACAGTATGACTGCGGCGTATATGTGTTGCTGTGGGTGCTTTCCGCAGGAGCGCACATATCGCCGCACTCTCAGCGACGAGGACTTGCATCCCACGGCAACACATATCGCCGCGCTCTCTGCACCTCCACGAACGCCTCGATTATGTTCGCGACCCCGAGCTGCACATCCTCAGGCAGCGCGCGCGCCGCGTCCACCGCGCACTTCAGCCGCCCGTCCTCAACCGCATCGAACAGCAGCCTGTCCGCACTAACATCCAAAGCCATAGAAATCCGCCGAATGACCTCCACATGAGGATTGCAAAGCCCACGCTCAATATCCGACATGTGATTATCCGACATATCAATCATCTCCGCAAGCCGGCACTGACTCACGCCCGCCTTCGCCCGCGCCTCCTTTATTCGCCTACCTAAATCGCAATTGCTACTATTCTTCATCCGAACTTTCTTCCTTCGCCACTTCTTTCCTCGCCATTTGAATGGCCATAAACGCCTCAAC
>CAVGSW010000076.1:0-6370 GCA_963631945.1 Flexilinea sp.
ACCCTCTCCTCATCGGTAAGGTCATCCGCTGTGAGCTCATAATAATGATAGTTTTTCACGACATGGCGGCTCACACCAACATTAGAAAAATCTCTCATCGAGGCATCCCAATCGAGGGCGTAATCGCCATCCGCCTCATACACATATGTTTTTGCGACTGCGTCGAGTGCAGAAACGAGGTTCGGATCAACTTCAGTTCCAGATCCTTCTGGCATATTAATGTAGTTTCCCACAGGGTTGAGTACTGTGTTTCCAACAGTGCCCGTCATCTGAGTCGTTGGAATTTCAGCTTTGAATCCCTCAATTGGCATCGTAATCTTCGTAACGACAACGTCGGTTATGTTGCTTCCGCCCGCCTGGTTCTTCATCGTGACGTTTACAGTATACTGGTACTTGTATTCGTCCTCGGTCACCTCATATGTGTAGGAATAGACCGTGTCCTTCTGCTCCGGCGTCACGTAAATCGTCCGCTTGATATTGCCCTCAGACACCTCACGCTCCAGCATGTACCAAAGCTCTGCTCCAGACTCGTGCGAGAGCTCGCCCGTCTCGTAATTCGAAGCCGAGTATTCCTTCGGGTTAAATAGTTTGCCGAAGAAAGCCTTCACACTTTCCACAGCGTTATTGAGATGCGAGGATGTCGTCGTTGGAATCACTATCTCCTCGCCCGTAGCCGAATCGTAGATCTTCGGTCCTTCCGAGCCGTCAGACAAGTTGATATCCTCTCCCGCAAAGATTCCGAAAACCGCATTCTTTAGCTTCGCACCCATCTCATATATCGGTGTAAAAATAGTCTTGCCGTCTTTGGTTTCCTTCTTGAAGCCTGCGAGGCTCTCGCCTTCTTTCTCTATCGTAATTTTGCCCTTTACCGCGTTATTGATAACCGCAGCTACCTTGTAATACGAGCTATACGGATAATCGCCCTTGTCGTAGCTCGGATCCGCGTCAAATGTTTCCCCGTCGTACGTCACGAGCTCCGAGAAATTGCCATCCGTGTGGATGCCCTGCTTCGTGACCGTGAAAGTGTAGCGGTTTGTGACCATCTTCGTCAGGTTCTCGAAGCTGTACTCGCTCGCATCTTGATATTTGATAGGTTTGCCGCTCGCATCCTTGATTGCATAGCTCGGCACAGTGCCGCCAAATCCGTCTGCCTCCGCATCAACCGTAAACTGCCCTTCGCTGATCAGCCCGAAGTTGTGGTTCGAAGCCTTACCGCTCGCGTCGTACTCACCGACGTAATAGCCATCCGGAAGCAGCCACTCGTATATCTCATACTTGCCATAAGGGAGCTCGTACGGAATGTCAAAGCAGCCATTTTCATCGAGCTCGAACGTGTAATTCGTGCTTGCAGAATTTATGGCCTCGGCGTTTGGCAGGAATCTATTGTATATGTTCTTTGCCACCGTGCCGAGCGTGCCGTAGCGTTCCTTGTTCACATCATCCGAATAGTTTGGATTGCCCTTGTATCTGATGAAAACCTTCGTCCCTGCGAGGCGAACGATTTTGCCAGTCTCAGAATCTACTTTCTCAAGCTTGATTCTATTTGACTTAACTTTGTCGCGAAGGTTCACCTGATAGAGATTGTTGTAAAGGTCACCAGTGCCGGTAACCGCAATCCCGTTATTCTCTCCAGTAGCAGTGTATCCAGCCCAAGACCCAGTCGTCGGAACGCCGCCATAGGTTTCATAGGCAACTCTCTTGCCAGCGCCACTTCCGTTATGCTCGGACACGACAACCGTGAACTCCTCGAGAACGTACATCGGGTCGTCCGCCGAAACCTCGCTGATTACGTACTCGCCATAAGGAAGATCCCTTATCAAAAGCTGACCGCTCGTTCCGACTTTCATCGGGTTGCTCGCGTCGTTCACTATCCCTGGGCTTCTCGAAACCGTGTAGATGTTCACCCCCGCTGTACCCTTCTTCGGTGTCGTGCTGACAAGGTGAACGTATTCGCTGCCTTCGAATCCCTTCGATTTAAGTCTGACCGTCCACAGGCTTTCCTTGCTCAGCGTGCTGCCGCCGAGTGCGGAATCCTTGAACGCGTTTTCCTTCTCATTAGATTTGATGAGCAAAACGCTCCCGCGGAATGTATCTTCAACGTCCGTCTCAGCGTCAAATGTCAGCTCTTCCTCAGTGTTAATCGTTCCGCCATCTTCCGTCGAAGTTCCTATCAAATTGTGTGCGCTGCCATCGCCTGTCGTCGTGCTCCAGTCAAGCGTGTAGCTAACAGGCTCCCACGGATCGTCGTGGCACCAATACTCGCATGTGTCCTCGCTCTCCGCATGATATTTGAATTGATATTCGCGCACGCCGCCATACGCATCAGGGTCGATATACCTGCCGTCCGGCCTTGTGATTGTTATCTTGTAATTCACAGTCACATCCCAGACTTTCTTCGTCGGGTTCTTGCTACCGCTGTGCTCATAGCCTATAATTGCGCCATTGTTGTCATATATCGGATGGTCGCAAGCCGACAGCGAGCCAGATTCCGTGAGAAAATCATTCAGATCTGCGCTATCGGTGAATGGCTGGTCAGAAAAGACAATCTGCGTGCCATATTCATCAAATTGTTTCGTGTCGACCATCTCCCAAGCGCCGCCATTTATCTGCCTCGAAAGAGTTGCAACCGCATCGAGCTTCGCATCGCCCATCGGCGTGTGGCTATTCCCATCAAAGCCCGAATTCGCATCGATTTTCTCAATCGGCATGTTTAATATGGGAAACACCTCAGCCTCGGGCGGCTCGCACGTCACAAGGGTTGTGATCTCCTCAGTTCCCTGGGTAAGCTTGATGTAACCTCTGTTCCTGTCGTCAAGGCCAGAAGCGAAGCCCTGAGTGTGATGGCTTCCGTCGCTTGTCGCATACTCCCAGAATACCGGCTTGTAGTATTTGCTGTTTTCGCCCTCGGTGTATTTCTTCGCACGAGCAGCCGCCTTGCCATTGTGGCGCACAGCAAGCGTCTTGTTGAGCAGGCTCTTATCTTCCACTGTGAGCGTGTATTTCTTCGTGGATTCGTCAAACGTAATGCTGATTCCGTCGACCTTCTTGCCGTTATCATCAACAACCTCGAGCGATTCGCCCGTTGACGAGCCAGAAATCTCCTTCGTGTAAGGGAATGTTGCATTTTCTTCGATGACGATTTCCTTCGGGCTATTCTTGCTCGTGCTCGCTATTTTCTTATCGAATTTCATGTTTTGCTTCACCGCAGACTCTATGAAATTATAGATATCCATCGCTGCAGTTCCTTTGATATTCTGCGTGTAATGGCTGGCAGGGATTTTGCTGGTTGCTGAACCGTTAAATCCAGTCTGATAGTATAATCCGTTTGCCCTTCTATTAAAATCCTCATCGCGGAAATCCTGTTGGCATTCCCAGACTAGCATTTGAGTCGCGGCCACCCAGTCGCCAAACGTGTACGAGCTCGCATTTTTACCATAATACTTGTTGCCAGGCGCGAATCCGAGCTCCGCAAGTTCAGCGGGCGAACTCGTCGTCGGCGCAAAGTATAGCACATTGAAAATGTTGTCAATGACGTAGCTCTTCCCGGCCTTTTTGTATGCGGATGTGATCATCGATGAATCGCGACTCTTTGCTTTCATGTTCGTGGTGTTTCTCTGCATCACGCCATGCTCCACGCAAAATACGACGGGATCGACAGCCTTGCCCGTGTTGATGTTATACACATGCATTCGTGCGCTTGCCTCCGTGCAGCTTTTGTCGTCTAAGAGCTTCCCCGTCACGTAGTCAACAAAATAGATTTGCATGTATATGCTCTTCTTGAAGTCATAGCGATTGAGTCTCTTGCTTCCCAGCGATCCGCTGATGGTCGAACTCGTTGCTGCGCTCGCTGTCTCCGTCCCGAGCCCTGCAAGCTCTGCATTCCCTGCTCCCGTCAGAACTGAGCTAGGAAGCCCGCAAAACACCACCGCAATGGCCAGTGTCAGCACCAAAATTCTCTTAAATTTCTTAAACTTACTCATTTCTTCTTCCTTTCATATTAAATTAGCAATAAAAAAGACCGCTTTCGCTGGTCTTCTCTAACATTAATTATCTATATAAAAAGCAGCCATCGGATTATTCCTTTGGCTGCTTGCATTAGCATTTATTTTATTGTTATCGCTTACTCTTCCTTAGATGCCATCATCTTTCTCTGGATGAGCTTGATGATTTCAACGATTGGCATTACGAGGAATGCGAGGCCGAGTGCAACTGCGTATTCCATGAAGCTGATGTGCTCAAATTCGAACGCATTGGACAGGAACGGCACGTAGATTACGAGCGTCGTAGCTGCGAGGCTGGCAATGGATGACCAAATGAGCGCTGGGTTCATGTACTTCATGCTGAAGAGGCTTCCACGCTGCGAACGCATGTTGAAGCTGTGGAAAATCTCAGCCATGGAAAGCGTCAAGAACGCCATCGTCGTGCCATCTGGGCTCGTCGTGATTTCCCAAACGCCTGCTTCGATGTAGTGACCGATGAAGTACGCTGCAAGCGTCAGAGCCGTCAAAACAACGCCCTGATACATCATGTCAACACCGAGTCCGCCAGCAAATATGCCATCCGAAGTCTTACGCGGCTTTCTGTCCATGATGTCGCCCTCTGGACGCTCCATACCAAGCGCAAGTGCTGGGAAGCAGTCCGTGATGAGGTTGATCCACAGAAGGTGAACCGGCTGCAGGATTGTAAATCCAAGCATTGTCGCAAAGAAGATGCTGAGCACCTCACTCATGTTGGAAGCGAGCAGGAACTGAATCGACTTTCTGATGTTATCGTAAATTCTTCTGCCCTCTTCAACCGCGCCTACGATAGTCGCAAAGTTATCGTCTGCGAGAACCATGTCGGCAACGTTCTTCGTTACATCCGTACCAGTGATACCCATGCCAACACCGATGTCAGCACTCTTGATGCTCGGTGCGTCGTTTACGCCGTCACCAGTCATAGCCGTTACATAGCCTTTCTTTCTCCACATATTGACGATGCGGACCTTGTGCTCCGGCTGAACACGAGCGTATACACAAATGTTTTCGATTTCTTTCTCAAATTCTTCGTCGCTCATATCGTTGAGCATTGCGCCAGTGATAGCGCGGTGAGTTCCATCGAGGATTCCGAGCTCACGACCGATTGCAGATGCTGTATCGATGTGGTCGCCTGTAATCATGATAGGTCTGATGCCTGCACGGTTACATTCAACAATCGCATCCTTAACCTCAGGTCTTACTGGGTCAATCATGCCCTCAAGACCGATGAAGCAAAGGTCGTGCTCAACTCCAGCAGGTGTGATGTCGCTTGGAAGCTCGTCATAAACAACCGACGAAGCCATCAAAACTCTAAGAGCCTTGTCAGCCATTGCCTTGTTAGCCGCAGCAATTGCCTGGCGATCCTCGTCTGTGATTGGAACCATCTTGCCATCTTTGAGGATCATAGTGCACTTCTTGAGAACCTCATCCGGTGCACCCTTTGTATATTGAACTAATTTCGCATTTCCATAAATTCTGTGAGCGCCTTCCGATGCGCCAATTTGGTGAATCGTAGACATCATCTTACGTCCCGAGTCAAACGGAACTTCGCTAACTCTCGGAAGAACCTTCTCGAGCTCAGGCTTATCGAGCCCAGCCTTGTGCGCGTAGTTAACGAGTGCACACTCTGTTGGCTCGCCTGTCGCAGCGTCCTCGCCAGCTTCTATCTTTGCGTCGCAGCAAAGAGCCATCGCCTTGATAAGTTCATCCTCATTGGAATTCATCGTGTATGTCTCAACGACCGTCATCTTGTTCTGCGTGAGCGTACCTGTCTTATCCGAGCAGATAATCTGCGCGCAGCCGAGCGTTTCAACCGCCGTCAGCTTACGGATAATCGCATTTCGCTTACTCATGTTCGTAACGCCTATGGAAAGTACGATTGTAACTACTGCTGCCAGACCTTCTGGAATTGCAGCAACCGCAAGGCTTACAGCAATCATGAATGTGTTAAGCACAACTTCGCCGTTTATGTCATCTGCACGAAGCAAGCTAACTGCAAAGATTACAACGCAGATTCCCAGCACAAGCCATGTCAGGATTTTGCTGAGCTGAGCGAGCTTGATCTGAAGTGGGGTCTTGCCCTCTTCTGCCTGTGCAAGTGCATCGGCAATCTTGCCCATCTCAGTATCCATACCAGTGGCTGTGATTACAGCCTTGCCTCTGCCGTAAACGACTGTCGAGCCCATGTAAACCATGTTCTTTCTGTCGCCGAGCGGAATGTCCTTGGCTCCTGCGAGCTCAAGTGCGTCTGCGTGCTTGCTAACTGGAACGCTCTCGCCTGTGAGGGCTGCCTCTTCAATCTTGAGGCTCGCGCTTTCGATTATACGTCCGTCGGCTGGTACCGCATCTCCTGC
>CAVGSW010000077.1:0-6232 GCA_963631945.1 Flexilinea sp.
TCGGTGTTGTGCTCACTGCGACATCTGTTAGCATCACGGTCGAGGCGCTCCGCGAGATGGGCAAGCTCGACGGTAAGGTCGGAAACGCCATCCTCGGCGCTGCGGTTATCGACGATATCATGGGCATCGTGGTGCTCACAATCGTTATCAGCCTCAAGGACGAGAGCGTTTCTATCGCTTGGGTTCTCCTCAAAATCGCTATTTATGCGGCTCTGATGATAATGATCGCTTTTATCCTCACGGAATTCAAGTCGAAAATCGATGCGAATGTCGGGAAGCGTAGAATTACGACATATGCAGTTGCAAGTGCCTTCCTCGTTGCATATGCGTCCGAGGAGTTCTTCGGAATCGCGGATATCACGGGCGCTTACCTGCTCGGACTCTTCCTGTCCCAGCACGCTATCAAGCCTGAGATTGCGAGAAAAATTTCATCGCCGTCATATCTGATTTTCTCGCCAATTTTCTTTGCGAGCGTTGGCCTGAAGGTTAGCCTCGACGGAATTACGGAAAGTCTCATTTGGTTCTCGGTAATATTGCTCGTTATTGCAATCCTTACGAAGATTATCGGTTGCGGCATCGGTGCTAAGGTGTGCGGATTCACAAACAAAGAGTCGATTCAGGTCGGCGTCGGCATGATTTCTCGTGGTGAGGTTGCGCTCATCGTCGCTCAGAAGGGTTATGCTCTCGGGCTCATCGATGCAACCATGTTTCCACCGATTGTAATCGTGGTTATCGCGACGACGATTATTACGCCTGTGGTGCTCAAAAAAATAATGTAACTCACAGGGCATCGCATTCGCAGGCTTGGTCCTCGTCGCACAGCACTTTGGATGCTCGAAGTTCGCTTCACAGGGCCGCGAGGCAAACGTGATCCTTTGAACGGTGCCTCCGCGCCTGCTGTTCAGCTTCGCTTCTCGCATAAAGTGCTATGTGCTCCTGCGGAATCGCCAACGAATGCGATGCACCTGCTCACGTCAATATAGTGTTACGAAATCCCTATGAATATTTTTTGTGGGGATTTTTGCTTTTTGTTTCGAATTGCAACATTATGTTACATAGTGTAACACTGAATGTGCATTTTTCTTGATATGATGATGTAAACGTAACACTCTGAACACGGAAATGAGGTGAACATAATGACGAGGAAGAGCACGATAGAGAGCGGGAATGTGAAGAGGAGAGGACGGAAGCCGAAGGAGCCGAGGAGTTTCGTGCTGCCGCAGACGGTTTATCGGCAGGCGTATTGGGCGCTGCGCGATTTGGGTAGGATGAAGGAGGAGCTTGCGCGGCTGGAGGATGAGCGCGACCTAATCGCTTCGGGTGAGAAAATTTTGTCGAATTTTGATTTTGGTACAAGTTTTGTGAGCGATAATACGGGAAATCGGGCGGTAAAAATCGCAAATTTATCGTCGAGAATCCTCGCAATCGAAGCGGCTTTTTACGAAATTCCAGAGAAATATCGCCTAGGACTATGGGACAAGAACGTTGAAAATATCGACTATCCGGGGGCTACGCACCTCAACACGTGGAAGAAGTGGCAGCAGGTGCTCATCTACTACGTAGCAAAAAATTTGCAACTATTCTAAGAAATTTCAAAAATTGTGCTGAAAGTCAAAAATACCTGTGCTACTATGGTACTGTTAAATAGTGTAACAAGAAGCCACGCGCGGATCCGAAACTGAGAACCAGCGTGGCGACATGCTATGGGGGAGGCACAGGAATGAAGAAGAAAATTGCTGGGATCGTCCTGATATGTCTCGCCCTCGGGCTCCTCGGATTTTGGGAGCTGTGGGGCAGGCAGAACATCGGGTACGATGAGATTTTGGTGCTGCGGGAGAGCGCAAGCAAGAGCACGGTTGTGGAGGCGAGCATGCTGACGACCCAGAAGGTTGAATCAGCTGCGAAGGCGGCGCTCAGGCCAGGAGACGAGTCCAAGATAATCGGCATGGAGACGCGGCACTTTATCCCAGGATCAGAGGCACTGTATCAGGAGTATTTTGCTGTCAGCAGGCTCACGACGGGCGGTAGCACGGACAGCATGGTGCTCTCGATTCCAGAGGAATGGCTTGAGACATACCCGCAGACGATTAGGCGCGGCGACGACGTGGCGTTCTACTGCGGTGGCATGATAGTCACGAAGGCGGTCGTCGCCTATGCGAGGGATGGCAACAACGCTGAAGTTACGTCCTCAGGCCAGGCGCGGCTTACAGGCTCTGCTCCGGTGAGCGTCATCGAGGTGATTGTCAGCGAGAAGCAGGCCGTGAAGCTCGGGAAACTTGCGGATAAGGGCAACAAGTTTGTCCTGCTGTATTCAACTGGAGGTGATGCATGATGGACGCACTAGCGAAAAACAATCTTCCAAGCAGCGAACGCAGGTTGAGCGAGCATATTAGTTTTGAGGAGGCGTGTGAGCGCGTGAAAGTCTGCATGGACGCTAAGTGGAAGGGTTCAGACGACCTCGAGAAGATGAAAATGCTCGAGCGTGAGAAGGCGGCCATCCTTGGCGACGAAGAGCAGATGCAATTTTACAAGCAGGAAATCGCAAAGATAATCGATGAGCAGGGCATAAAGGCTTGGGCCCCGCAGTGGTACAAGAATCTCACTGAAGGCATATTCGCAGAGCTCTATGGGCTAGCAGGTCTCGCACCATGGGTGTATGACGAGACCGAGGAATACAGAAACTCGTCGTCCGCGAAGCTCATCGGTGATAGACTTTATTGCCTGATAGACGGAAGGTCGCAGCTTCAGCTGCAGAGAATCAGCAGCGAGCGAAGACAGCAGCTAAGGCGAGCGCTGCTCATGGGGAGCCCGCGTCAGAGAATGGATCAAGGCTTCCACGAGGTTTACTTGTCTAACGGCATCCGAGTGACGATATATGCGGGCGATCGAACGAAGCCAGATCAGGACATCATGGTATTCAGAAAGTACTTATTACAGGATGATTTGTCGTTCGAGAAGCTTGCGTCGCTCGGGACGATTCCAGAGGATGCCTGCCTGCTGCTTGAAATGATGACCCGCATAGGATTCAATGTATTAATTGCAGGTACGGTTAGGTCGGGCAAGACGACATTCCTGCAGATTTGGCAGAGCTACGAGTCAACAGACAAGGAAGGCCTTGCGATATCCACAGACCCCGAGACCCCTTGGAATAAGATCATGCCACATACTCCGATTATGCAGCTTGTTGCAGATGGCGAGGATCTGGATGCGATTTCGAAGTCGCTCCTCAGAGGCGACAATGACTATGTGATTCTGGAGGAGATGCGAGATGCGAGGAGCTTTCGCCTTGCGATGGAAATCGCAGGGATTGGGACTGGCAGGTGCAAGGCGACGGTTCATTCAGGGGATATACCGAACCTGCCGTACAAGATTGCCTCGAAGATCAGAAGCATGTACGGCGGCGACGAGCAAAGCCTGATTTTGCAGGTGTTCACGAGCTTTCATTACATATTTGAGTTCGGACAGCACGAGGCGAACCGCGCAGTCAAGAGGTTAAAGTCAATTTACGAATTATGCTATGATGTTGAGACAGACACTGTGAGCATGTGGCAGATTTGTCGCTACGACGAGAAAGATGACAGATGGCACTGGAATGACCACATTGGCAAGGATAAAGACGATTTGCTCGGACTTTGGCCAGAGGAGGGGACGATAATGAGAGAACAACTTGAAAAATTAACAGCAAGGTGCCCGATAGTGTTAGAAAAAGTGATTTATCCGAGATATTATCATCCTAACATGAAGGAAAGAGAGGGTGCGCATGGTTGAAATTGTTGGGCTCACAGCAGTGCTCGCAGGAGTGATTTTGCTGTGTATGCCTTGGATTGACGAGATGAGCCAGGGCTATGTCAAGAAATACGAAAATGCCATCTTCAGCCACATCAAAACTCTGCTCAACGTGACGATGGGCAGGGGCACAGACGCAGATACGCGAAAATTCCTAATGCTTTCAGCTGCGGCAGGAGCGTTGACATTCATGCTTCTCAGCGGGAAAATTGCGAACCTGCTTTGCCTCACGGCGAGCGCGTTCGCTCTTCTCCTGCCGTACGCGATACTCAGGCTTAGGTTGCAATACATACGAGTCGAGAGCTCACGCGAGGGCGAAATCCTCATAACAGAGCTCTTGGAAAACTACAAAATCAACTACTATAACATGCAGCGTGCGATAGAGATAAGCGCAACGAGCATAGAAGAAGCCCCGAATTGCAGGCGGCTTCTTTTTAATTTGTCGAAAGGCATAAACTTGGCGGGGAGCAATGAAGATCTCAAGCGGATTTTGGACGAGTTTCGGCTGTCGATAAACACGTCCTGGGCGGGGATTTTGTCCGTGAACATGTACTTTGCGCTGTCCTCGGGCATTCAGGTGACGCATGCGCTCACGGACCTTGCGAGTTCAGTCGCCATGGCCAGGAAAGTGGGCGAGTACATCAATCGCGAGAACAATGAGGCCAAGCTCATGCTGAAATACCTCGCGCCGATTTGCTACATGCTGACGGTGATTGGCGGAATTGCGTTCTTCAACCTGAGCTGGAAGAAGTTCATCATCTACCAGTTTGAGACGACGGCGGGGCTGACGTGGTTCGTGCTCTCAGTCATACTCTACATCTCAGGAATCGTGATTTACGCATACATTTCGCGAGGCAAGCTCGACGTATAGGACATTCAGGAAGGAGGCGCGAGAAATGAAGAGAATATCGATAAAAGCCCTCATGGCGAGCATGGCTAGGAAAGAAAATCTCGAGCTTGAGCTCTATGACAGCTGCATCACGCTGAAGAACCTTGCGATTGTCAACGGCGCGAAGCCGTTTTCCGGCGAGTTTCTCTACACGATGCTCATGGAAAATGCGGTGAAGCTCAAGCCGATCTACCGCGAAATGCTACTACTATATAGGCAGGGCAGAGACGAAGAGGCGTTTGAGTTTTTCTCGGAGGCAATCGGCACGAAGGCAGGTAGGAACTTCGCAGCGATACTCGCCAAACTTGAGAAAATTAACCCTGCTGAGCTAATCGAGCAGATGGAGGTTTTCCAGAACTTGATGGCGGAGAAGCGCATGACTGAGGCGATAAAGACCGCACAGAGAAACAGCATAATTACGACGATTTGGTCGAGCGCTACGATATTTGCGCTGCTCATAAACTTTGCAGTTGTGGCGGTGTTTACGGACACGCTCATTATGCTGAAAAGTATTTTTTAATTTTAGGAGGAAATGAAAGATGAAGAATTTGATTATCATAATTGGAACGATTTTGTTGGGAGCTTTGATTGTGAATACGCTGGTGCTCGGCGATGGGAACTCGCTGAAGACGGCAGCGCAGGATGTCATGGAAGAGGGCACGAGCGCAATCATGGATGCCGTGGACTTCGGGGCAGGAGGTTCTGGAAACGTATGAAACAGTTAATTGTAATTATTGGGACGATTTTGCTGGGATGCGTCGTGTTTGACATGATGGTTGGGCCGCAGGACGGGAGCCTAAAGTCGATTAGCGCAGATGCGATGCGGCAAACTGTGGAGGCTTACGGATGAAGGATTTGATCACGTCGATCGCCTCTTTGATGCTCCTGATGATATTCGTGCTGCAATTTGCGAATAATCAGGCGATTTATACGGAGATTGTGGGGGTTGCGAGCAGCGTCAGGGAGTTTCGTGATGCGGCTGAGGAAGAGGGCGAAATCACGTATGAGGATGTGAGCGAGCTCAAGCAGAGCGCGGCTTATCGGCTCGGCTGCAGTCCTGACGAAATCGGGTTTTCCTCGGAGAAGACTGAGGCTGGAAACGCTGAGTATGACCTAGCTGTGCCGCTGAAAGGAATAGTGGCATCGGCGAAGCTCCTTGGGATTTCTGACTCGGAGAACGAGGCGGAGTATCACTTCAGAGGAGTCGTAATCGGAAAAGACGAAGAGGAAGAGGACGACGAAGACAAGGACAAGAGTGAGGAACCGAGCGATAAGGAAGGGGAGGAAGGCGAACATGAAAAACATGATAATGACGATGGGGCTGATGATAGTGTTTTGCATGCTCCTGAAATTCCAGACGGAATTTAACATTTTATTAGCACAAAAGATGTGATTTAACTTGACATTTCCGCCTTTCGTGTAGTAAAATATTTGCTTGTAAGAGGGAGTAACTGGCGCGGAAACGCGTGGTATTTGCGACATCCCAACTGGCAGCGAGGCTGGTTCGCATATATCTTAAATAGTAAGACTTTTACCATATCAATATATGGTAGGAGT